>JBIPMY010000092.1:0-16794 GCA_044376335.1 Bryobacter sp. | reverse complement strand
ATCCACTTTGGCCGCTGCACGAAAGAAAGCACCATTACGAGCCATCGCATAAGCAACCCTCGGCCCTACCGTCATGAGTGCATTCAGCATCGCCAACAAGGCGATGGCGATCAGGGCGCTGAAGAGCCCACCCACTTGCGATCCAAACAGACGCGCCGAGGCGAGCGACCCAATTGCCACCACCCCCTTCATCGCGCCAAGTGGAGCCGCATAGACAAAAACCAGATTGAGCAGCAGAAACAAGACCGTGACGAGGCCTGTGCCCATAGCCAGCGCCAGAGGCAGGTTCTTCACTGGGTCACGCAATTCTTCAGCGACATAAGTGGCCGCGTTCCAGCCGGAGTAGCTGACATAAACGTAAAAGAGGCTGATCGCAAATTGTGAGCTCAAAGGAACGCTCGATTCACGAATCGCGGGAAGCGAGAAGTTGCTCCAGTTCCCCGCCCCAACGGCCAGCCCAAGCACAACAAAGGTTGCGATAACGCCAAGCTTCAGACCAGTGAGAACCGTTTGAAGCGCCACCGCCCGCTGCACGCCAAAGAGATTGGCAATCGTCACCACACCTAGCGCCGAACAGGCAAGTATCTGAGCGCCGCCAATCTGCAGGCTGAACATGCCAGAGCCAATCTGGAGGAAGACGTTGGATTGCTGAAAGACCGGAAAGAAGTAGCCACAATAGTCGGCAAAGGCGAGCGCTGTCGCCGCAGCAGGTGCCGCAAAGCCAGCGGCAAAACTGGTCCAGCCGGTCATGAAGCCCCAGACAGGCCCATAAGCCTGAGTGAGAAAAACATATTCGCCGCCCGAAGAAGGAAAGTTGACACCCAGCTCTGAATAACAAAGCGCCCCGATCAGGGCGACAAAACCGCCAATCAACCAGATCGCAAAGTAGAGCTTGGGGTCGCCCAGATCACGGGCCAGATAACCGGGAGTAGTAAAGATTCCCGTTCCCACCATGTTCGACACAACCAGCGCGACAGCGGCACTGAGGCTGATTTGGCGAAGGAGTGTCGGAGTCGTAGCGGTCAAGATACTAGGATAGCGGGATCAAAAAAATAAGGCCGCCTGGACTGTACGCCAAGCAGCCTTTCTGCTTCTGACCTGGGGGATCAGATAAACCTCAGATTCTATGCCTTTGGCAGAGAAAGATCAACTACTGAAGCAACTTCGCCACCGGAATTCCTGCTTCCACCAGTTTTGCCACATACCAGTCCGGCAGTTTCTCCTTACCAAACAGTGCCCGCAAGCGCGAATTGAAGACCTGGAAGGTGACCGAATCCACCGCCAGTTGCCATGCAGTAGGGATGAAGCTCGATGGCCGCTTCTCTTTCAGGGCAAACTCGGCACAGTCGAAATACAACTCAATCGCAAGGCGTGGATCCTTAACGGAATATCCTTCTGCCAACTTTGCCCACGAAGTAATCGGTGCGCCATTCACTCTTGCTTGGGAGAGGGCATCCTCCAGACGATCCTCTTTGAGCAGAAGCTCAATATGCAGTCCCTTGGAATGCTCTGCCGCGTAGGCCATCGCCCGCTCACGCCACTCGGCACTTTGCCGCGAAAGCCCCGCAGTATGCATCAGTGCGTTGAAGTGATCCAGATCCGGCTTCTGTTCGAAGAGGTACCAGCGCAAAGGAAGCGCTTCATCGGATTGGCTCTGCCTCTCGTAGCGGTCCGCAAGAAATCGGGCTAGCTTCGGGTTGGCTGCCTTGGCAAATGACTTCTGAACCAGCAGCAAGGCATCCATCGGTCTCTCGCGAAGGTCCAGGTAATTCGCAACCGTCAGCACCTCTTCGGCATGTCTCGCCATGGCAAGCATGATCGCCACCTGCTCGTCGACATCCTCACTTACCAGCAGCCATTCAAAGAGCATCACCCGCCGGTTGAGAAAGGTCTTCGCCTCACGCATCCCCGGCCGCATACTGCCCTGGTGGTTTACAACGACCTGATAGATCGGCTCGAGCAATTCACGATACTTACGCAGCCCCGCAGCACCAAGCAGTTCAACATAGGCTTTGGGAGACTCTGGCAGAATACTCATCGCTGCATTGGATCGCATGGTGAAGAGCCGCTCGGCAAGATCTTCAGGCTTTCCTGGAAAGAGTTTCGCTACCCGTAAGTGAAAGGTTCCAAACTCGCGCTGCAGTTCTTCAAGCCTTGTCGAAGACTTCCCTTGCGACCCGAGCAATCGATCGAGCGCAACCATCGCACTCTCCACCAGCGGCAGTAAATGCTCTGTCGGAGCAAAGTCCAGACAAGCCCTCATCGACTCGAGCAAAAACTGAGCCGACTTGGCAATCTCGGCAGGCTTCAAAGTCCTGCGCTGCCCCGACAACTGATTGAAACCATCCAGCGCATCTTCAATCGCCTTTGCGGCAACCTCGAACGATTGGTGGGTACCCGCGTAGAAGTCGAGCCGCTGCCGGAAGTCAGGCGAATCCTTCGCGACTCCCAGAAGCCACTCGCTCAATTGCTCGCGCGAGTGCTCCAGTAAAAATTGACGTAGTTCCTTCTTCGTCTTTGCCACAGTCTAACTAGCGTAGCGAAGCCAGCGGTAGAGTAACAATGCGGCAACCACGGCAAGCCCCAAACTGAGGCCCATCCACAAGCCTGCCACGCCATAGCCGCCCCAAAAACAGAGCCAGGCGCCAGCAGGCAAGCCCAGCACCCAGTATCCGAAAAGACCCGCAAGGAAAGGGGCATGAGTATCCCCGCGCCCACGAAGTGCCCCCGTAGCCACCACCTGGATTCCGTCAAAAAGCTGAAATGCTGCAGCCCAGAAGAGCAACGGTACGGCAAAAGAGATCACGCGTTCGTCCACTGTGTAGACTCGCAAAATCGCTTGTGGAAAGAGAAACATCGCCGCCGCCGATGCCGCCATAAATCCAGCCCCGGCCAGGATCGCCGTGTTTCCCGCTACCTGCGCAGCGGCCCGATTCCCTGCCCCGATGGCATTGCCAACGCGCACGGCAGCCGCGCTCGAGATCCCAAGCGGCACCATATAGGCGAGCGCTGCATGATTGAGTGTTACCTCATGCGCCGCCAGAGCAACAGCCGGGAATCGCCCTGCCAGCGCGGTAGCCGCACCGAAAACGGCAATCTCAAGAAAGATGTGGCCCGCCGCCGGCAGCCCCAATCGAAACAGCGTCCCAATCCGAGCCCAGTCTGGTGAATCCCACCGAAAGAGGCTCGCATCCTTACGTAAAAGCACCACTACAAGAAAGAGCCCCAAATAGATACGTGCGCCAACTGTTGCCCACGCAGAGCCGGTCACTCCCAGCCGGGGCGCTCCCCAGTTGCCATAGATCAGCACCCAGTTCAAGAATAGATTCACCAGATTTGCACTCAGCAACGCAAGGGTAACGGGCCGCACCATGTGCAGACTTTGCAAATAGCGCCGCTGCACCGTATAGAGCGAAATTGGGAAAACACTCAACGCCAATACATAAGTAAAGGGCTTGGCTAATTCGTAGACCGCAGGATCGAGACCCCAGAATCCCATCAACGGCACCATCAACCACATGGCTCCCAGCAGCACCGGCGCACAGAAAAGCGACAGCCAAAATCCCTGCCGCAGGGAATGCCCTGCATCCTCAAGATCACCCGCCCCAAACGCCTGCGAGATCAGCGTATCAAGGCCCAGCAACAGACCAATCGAGATCAAGCCCACTGTATTGAAGATGATGCTGCCGATGGCAACTGCGCCAATCGCCTCAGCTCCCAGTCGGCCCACCATAATCGTATCGATCACACCCATCAACATCCAGCCCAATTCCGCAAGGATCACTGGAATAGCCAGGTGCAGTAACGGACGCAGTTCTGATCGCATACTTGTCATAATCGCAATATGCGTCTTTTGTTGGCGGCACTTTTTGCCCAATGCGTTTGGGCTGGCGTTGTTGTTGAAGAATACAAGATTCTGGGCGAGGCGAAGCTGCGTCCTCGAGAGACAGTCGTTCTGCAGATTCGCGCCTACGGTCGCGTCGAGCAGGAAGGCAAAGACACTCGCCAGGGTCGCGTCGAAGCTGGCAATTGGAACCTTCGCACGCTCGAAGAAAACGGTGGCTGGTTCTCCAAGCGCTTCCGCTTTCAGGGCACAGACAACGAAACGATTCTCAAGGAAGAGAAAACCGGCTGGGCTGCCGTTCTCGGCCAGGCCGCAGGTCAGTTCGTAAACAAAGACAGTGTCCTCTACACAGCTCCGGCTAACCCCGGCACCTATACCGTTGAAGTCTCTTCCACCGAAGCCGGCCGCATCGTCTCCGGGCAGATCAAGCTGGAAGTCTCAAACGAAGCTCCCTCCCGATGGAAGACCCCGCTCAAGACCTTCACCGCAGAGCCCGACACAGACCCCTACCGCAAAATCGCCGAGCGCTACGCTCCATACATAGCCCAGGAAACCTGGTTCGACCCTCGTGCCGACTACCTCCACCGCTTCGATTACGACGGGGATTGGGACGGCGACAACAATTGGGACAACCTCGAAAAGGGTTCCCCGCAAGGCTTTGTCTACTATGCGGCGATGGAGACAAAAACCCACTGGTTCCTGCACTACAATTTCTTCCACCCAAGAGACTATTCCGATAACTGCATTGTGGGCACCTGCCATGAAAATGACAACGAAGGCGTGATTGTCACCGTGCGAAAAGACGGTACAGAATTTGGCCGCCTCGAAATCATGGAGACTCTGGCCCACAACAATGTCTACACCTACACCAACCGTCGCGAGCTGCGATCAAAACTTCACAACATCGACGGACCTCTTGAAGTAGTGGACGAGACACACCCTGTCGTCTTCCTCGAAGCGGGTGGTCACGGTGCCCTCGGCGGTGGAGACCGCAAAAGTTTCTTTGATGCCAAACGTCTGGTTTGGAAACAAAACACGGGCATCACCTACAAGTTCAAAGCGAGCGCCGAGACCCCGTCCGGCGGCGTTGACAAAGAGATCGGCTACGAGTTGCTCCCCATCTACGAGCATTGGTGGAAAAAGCATCAGCAAGGCCCAGCCTGGAAGGCTAAGACTTTTGCGGATTTCTTTGAATACCGCCCCTTCGGCAACCGGCCCCGGCCAGAGAATCCTCAAATCTCCGGTGCCTTCCTCGGCATCAAGCACAGTGCAAACAAAGCAAGACCTTTCTGGGGCTGGTTTGACACCAAGGGCAGAGCGAAAAAAGTGCTCGCTCCGGGGCAGTGGGCCCTCGATCCGGCCTACAGTGTTTTCCAGAGCCTCAGTTTCCCGAAGAACGAAGTCTGGTCGATGGATTACACCTTCAACCCCTACCTGGGGTTCCAGTAAGTGGAAGTCTGGCAGTACGCCGCCGGGATGTCTTGCGCCTTTATGGTCGGCATGGCTAAAACCGGCATGCCCGGCCTCGGCATTCTTTCGATCCCAATCATGGTGCTGACAATCGGAGACGCCCGCCTCGCCGCAGGCTTCATGCTGCCCATTCTCTGCTTTGCTGATCTCTTTGCTGTTTACTATTGGCGCAAGCATTCGGCAGCCGGTAAGCTTTTCTCGCTCCTGCCCTGGGTTGTAGCTGGGATGATCGCGGGTGCCTTCACTCTGTCATTACCTGAACGCTATTTGCGGCCCATGGTAGGCATCATCATCCTGCTGATGCTTTGCCTCTATCTGTGGCGACGCTACACCTCAGATCAGATTCCCACGGCACACCCGGTTCCCTACGGCATTGCTGCCGGCTTCTCAACGACAGTAGCCAATGCAGCAGGCCCGGTGATGAGCCTCTATCTGCTATCCAAGCGTCTGCCCAAAGAGGAATTCGTCGCCACCGGCGCCTGGTTTTTCTTCTTCATCAATCTGGGCAAGCTGCCGATCTACGCCTGGCAGGGCCTGATCAGTACGGCATCACTGCAATTTGGAGCAGTCACCGCGCCAGCAGTTTTTGCCGGAGCTATGGCCGGGCGATGGCTCATCCACCGTATCCCCACCAAGGTCTTCGAATCGTCGGTGATTCTGCTGACTGCTCTATCGACGATCTTGCTGCTGCGTTAAGCGAAAAGGTCAGATACGATCTTGCCCTTGACGAGTTCTCTCGGCTGATTCAAATGGTTTCGAATCTCCATCTCAGGGTCGATCCCGAGAGCATAGTAAATCGTGGCCAGAAGATCATTCGGATGCACCGGCTTCTCCTTCGGGCTCGATGCTGTCGCGTCAGACTCGCCATATTGCATACCGCGAGCAATCCCCGCACCTGCAATCACTGAGCTATAGCAATAGGGCCAGTGATCGCGCCCATCAGGGCTGTTCACATTGCCGGAGGTTGATAGCCCCATGCGCGGGCTGCGTCCAAACTCACCTACTGCAACCACCAGCGTCTCCTTCAACAAACCACGCTCATCCATATCCTGCAGCAAGGCTGACAGTGCGCGATCCAACTTGGGGCAGTGCAGATTCTTCAGTGGGCCGAAGTTAGCGGCATGGGTATCCCAGGCTGTTTTCTCAGGGTCTCCATTAGCAACAGAAGGCCAGTTCACCTGCACAAAACGAGTCCCGGCCTCAATCAGGCGACGAGCCATCAGAACGCTCTGTCCAAAGGTATGTTGCCCGTATCGCTCACGCATCGCGGCTGTTTCTTTAGAGAGGTCCATCGCATCGCGCGCCTTACCGCTCAGAACGAGGTCATAAGCCTTGCCATAATACTCATCGACAGCACTGGCATTGAGCGCTTTTTCAAGTTCTGGCATCGAGCCATTGATCCCCTTCAGCAGATCGAAGCGATCTTTAAGACGATTGGCGGGAATCTCTTTGCGCAGCGAAAGATCTTCGAGTGTTACCTTCTCTGCCGGATCCTGATAGAGCCGATACGGGTCGTAAGCTTTGCCTAGAAAACCGGCAGCACCACCCTTGCCGATGATTCCAGACTCCTGCAAGGGCCTCGGCAATTCGATAAATGGCAACATCGCATCGGCAAGTGGCTTGAGCTTACTCACATGGCTTCCCGCGGTGGGGAAGTCTGCAGCGTTTGGCGGCTCAAGCTGCCCCGAAGGCGAAACCTTGTCGGGCGGATACCCAGTCAACATCTGATAGATGGCAGCGGTGTGATTAAAGAGCCCGTTCGGCGTATAGCTCATCGAACGGATCAGCGTCACCTTATCCATCGTGTTAGCCATCATCGGCATGTGTTCGCCAATGAAGGTGCCAGGAATCTTCGTCTTGATCGGCTTGAACTCACCACGAATATTGGAAGGGGCATCCGGCTTCGGATCCCAGATATCGATGTGGCTGGGCCCGCCTTGCAGGAAGATCATGATAACGTTCTTGGCATTGCCAAAGCCACGAGCGCCAGCGTATTTCTTCGCCACCTCATTGGCGAGGGCCGCCTTCTGGCTCATAAAGAATCCAGGCAAATGCAGGCCAGCCAGGCCAAGGGAGCCAATGCGCATCAGCTCCCGGCGTGTGGGGCCTTCGCAGGTTCGAGCGGAATATCCAGGAATGTTCAGCATGATCGTTTTCTCCTAGTAACTGTAAAGGAAGCCTTTGCTATTGAGTAAGGCCCAGAGCAAATCCTGAGCCCGGGTGGCGCGGGCTCCGCCGGCCAGGTACTTGATGCCATTGTCAGCTTCCTGTTTGGTAGGGAAGCGGGAAAGAGTAGCCAGATACAAATCTTCAATGATGGCCTGATCGGCTTTGCCGGCCAGAACCAGCTTGGCCACGCGGCCCTTCGGGTCAGCCACGGCGTCAGAAATGGTTGTACCATTTACCAGGTTCAGAGCCTGCGGGAGGCTGAAATCTGTGCGGCGTTCGCACTCACAGGCAGACTCGCGATTCGGGCGGCCAAAGAGATCGAGAAAACCGTCTTTGCCCACATGAGGGTCGGGCAACTGGCTGGCGCTGGTATCCTCCGGCACCTCCGGGAAATTCGGCTTCGCGCCGGCAGCCATCGTCACTGCGTCAGCCAGTTGTTCTGAGCTCAATCTACGCGGGATCGCGTGTGAGAAGTTCTCAGCGTCGCCAGCATTCCACTCGTTGGTCAGGAAGCTGGCCTGGTAAGCCCGAGAATTCACAATCGTTCTCATCAGATGCTGCAAGTCGAAATTGTGATCGATCAGGTCTTTGGTCAAAGCCTCGAGCAACTGCGGATTCACAGGCGGATTTGACGCCCGAATGTCGTCTACCGGATCGATAATGCCCTTGCCAAAGAAGTAGCTCCAGACACGATTGGCAATGGCCTTGGCAAAGAAGGGATTTTGCTTCGAAACAAGCCAGTCGGCCAGAGCATCGCGACGGCGCTGATCTGTCGGAATCTTCACCGGTGTCGCCGAAGCAATCAGGAATTCCGGCGCCATCACACGGCTATCCTTGGGGTGCTTCATTTCGTAATCGGCGCGCTGGTCGTAGATGATCTCCTCACCCACTTCATAACCAGGCCGAAGCCCAACAGCCGAGAAGAAGGCCGACATCTGGTAATACTGATTCTGAGTCCACTTCTCGAAGGGATGATCGTGACACTGCGCACACACCATCCGCACGCCAAGAAAGACCTGTGTCGTCTTCTCCATCGTGGGCTTGGGCTCGCGCGTGGTGCGGAAGTAATTCGCTGCCGGGTCGTCGTAGGAAGATCCACGGCTGGTTAACAACTCGCGCACCATCTTGTCGTAAGGCTTGTTGGCAGCGATCGAGGAATGAATCCATTCCCGGAATCCATAGGTACCCTTTTCGCCAAGAAACTTGCGGCTGGACTGCAGCAGGTCACCCCACTTCACCGTCCACTGATCGGCGTAAGCGGGGCTGGCAATCAGCTTGTCGATCTTGCGGCTGCGCTTGAGACGCTGCGGCGCAGGGTCTGCCAGAAAGGCTCGCACTTCATCTGGCGTGGGCAGGGCACCGGTGAGATCTAGCGTCACACGGCGCAAGAACGATGCGTCATCAGTGACAGGCGAAGGCTGCAGCTTCAGCTTCTGCAGCTTCGCATCAATGTGTTGATCGATGTAGCTGTGCTGGGGGAGCGGCTTCCAGACGAAGCCCGCCTTCGGGTTCAGAATCGTAACTGGAATCGTCGAGAACTTGCCCTGATAGCGCACCAGCAAAGTGGCTTCGCCAATGCGCAAGCCGTCTACCTTTGCGCTGGCATCCACCTTTGCCAGATCCGGAACATTCGATTCAATCGTGGCCTCTTTGGTGACATCGCGAGTCTGGCCATCGGCGAAACGAGCCATCACCTTCACCTGGGCAGACTCGCCAGGCTTCGGCATCGCCAGTTCTTTCGGCTCTACTTCAATCGCGGCAACAGTATCCTTGGCCGGATCGCCATAAGGCACACCTTGGGCAATCCAGCGTTCAATGGTCTTGTAATACTCGGAAGTCTGCTCAAAGCGCAGCCCGCCGCCATGAGCCACTTGCATCACCGGCTTGGCCAGCATCAAACTACGCTTCGGCTCACTGCGATTGAAGCGACGTCCGCTCAGGTCATAGAGCAAGGCCTGATAGTCGAACTGCGGGTCGTAGCCACGCAACGATAACTTAAAGCCATTCTTGCCCTTAGCCGCACCATGGCATGGGCCGGAAGTGCAGCCCGCCTTGTTCAGAATCGGCGCCACATCGCGCAAGAAGGTGACGTTTTGGGCGCTGGCAACAACGGCGAGGCTAGCGAGGATTAGTAGTGGACGCATTGGTCTTGGTCTCTTCTGTTTGGAGTTCTGGTAGATCGAGGCGCAGCAGCGGCGAGAAGACATCAATCGCACCCATCAGCCGCCCTGAGATCCCGATATTGTAGGGGCCAGGAATCGAGTTCTTGGAAGTTGTCACAAGAAAGGTGCCGGTGCGTTTGTCGGTCTTGTCCTGTTCTACTTCGATAATCCGCGTGCCCTGCAGATTGGGTAGATCGACGTTCACACTATCAGGCACAGCTTGCATTGAATTTGTAGTGATCCAGCGCCACCGGAATCGATACTCGAAGCCCGATTCCTTCTGCTCGGTCTTGAGCAGGGTCAGTTCGAGGTTTGCTGGCGTCGCAGCAGTCGTAGCTGCAGGCAACAAATAGCCTAGCGGCTTGCCGTTGAGTGCACGCTGCCGATCGACAACACCCTGGGTATTGGCACCATTCACCGCAATCAAATAAGCAAAGCCGGTGGCCTCCCGCTCGATCCCTTCACCCTTCACCAGAAATCCGATGTCGGTCAAGGGAAGACTCAGATCTTTGTCGGCCGTAAAGGAAAGCGTTGCTCGGCGATTCATCGTACGCACGAGCGGATCAGGAATCTCTGCCGCAAGATCCCCTCCAGACACTTGAATGCCCTTCGGCAAATGAAGCGGCGTTACCTTCAGCGCACCCATGAAACCGCGCCGCTCCACATCCACCGCAGCAATTGCGGTTCCGCCAGCAGGGATGTTCACAAACGGGGTAATGATCGTGGCTCGAATATCATGCGCCGCTTTGCGCATCGTTAAGCGGTAGGCGTAATTGGGCCCGCCGCGTTGCGCGAGGTCTTCAACCGTCACCTTCAGCTTGGTGGCACCTTGAGGCGCCTGGAACATCAGGAATGGGTCGCCCAGCGTCCGGCTCGAAACCTGCACAGCCGCCACGTCCACAGGCAGCGGCCCGTCACCAGCAGACGCGAGACGCTTGCCGGATTCATCGTAAACCGTGATCAGGCCGGTCAGTTTGGAGGTACCAAGTTCACGAGCCTGAACTTCAAAGAAAAACTCTTCCCCGCCCTTCACAGCGATCTCGTAGCTATCCACCTCAGCAGGTTTGTCGAGGCGGCCATTGATCGTGAGCGGGAGCTGAATCGGCCCGGTAAGCGGCTCCCGAGCCTCTGGATAATCTCCAACGGCAAAGGGCAGCGGCAGAGCCGGAGAGTCTGCAAGATTAACGCTCACCTGACTCAGCTTGGTTTTCAGATCCACTTTCACCGTTGTCTTGTTGATCGAAACATCAACGGGCTCCCCACGGCGTCCACCCAGCGGAAAGATCTCGCTCGCATAGGCGTAGTTGCCCGTCTTGAAGCGATAAAAATCCTGCATCTGATTAGAGAAGCGGGCGTCGAAAATTTCGACGTAAACAAAACCCTCTTTGGTGAAGTTGAGTTCGAGTCTTGGATCGAGGCTCAAGCTTGGGTCGTCTTCCGATCTACCAATCCGTTTCCCCGACGCATCATAGACCTGAATCACCGGGTCCACTGCAGAACCCACCCTGCGTGCCTCAACCTCAAACACACGGCGCTCCCCCGCCTTCACCGGTACACGATAGACATCCCGCTCTGGCCCCTTCAGTCTTCCGTTTACGGTGATGGCAGTGCCGGGCAGCGTCTGCGCCTTTTCCACGGAATCATTCTGATGCGGCAACGAACCCGCCCGCGATTCTTCTTCCACAATCTCAGGGAAGGCACCAATCGAGAGCAGCAAGATATTTGAAAGGCCATTGGCCGCCTTCACGCGAACCGTATAAGTCCCCACAGCCCAGTCGCTAGTTGGCTCCACCAGATAGTTGATGTATCCAGCCCTGTCCGACCCGAGCGGCGTAAACGTCGCAGGCAAGTTGGAGACCACCGTTGGCCCCTCATTCAGATCCTTGCCCACCAGCGTCAACTCAAAAGGACGCCCCTTCTGCGCCCCTCTGGGCTGTAACTCGGTAATCGTAGGCGCTGCTGCACTGAGTGTCAGCGCTGCAGCAAGAACAAAGAAAATTCTCATTGGGCACCAGCCGAAAGTGAGAGTGGCACAGGGATGAATTCGCGAATCAAGCTGCCATCCTTCGTCGAGTAAAGTCTGACCTTGCCATCAAAACCACCAGTAGCAAGAGTCTTGCTGTCGGGCGAAAAAGCAACGGTATAAATACCAGCGCTGTGGCCGCTACAACTCGCGGCAAGCTTGCCGGTTTCCGCATCATAGAGCGTCACAATTGGAGATCCTCCACCAACGGCAATCAGCCTGGCATCGGCAGACCAATCGAGTGCCGTAATCGGCCCGTCCTGCCTTTCGATGCGACGCACAAGGGTGGAATCATCGGCAATCTTCATGCTGCGCGCACGGTCCATCAGGTACACGTAGGGGTAACGGTCTTCACCGCCGATCACAATGATGTCTTTAGCCGGATGCCGCGCTACCGCGTAGAGTTCTGTCTTCAGTTGATTCGCATTTTCAAGAAAGGCACCAGATGCCGCATCGTTGATTTTGGCTGCACGGTCGCGAGAGATCGAAATGAATCTCTTCGAATCCACTCCGAAGATCGTCGAGAGCACCCAGTCTTCGTGGTTGCCAATCTTGTAAAGTTCCTTGCCGCTAGACGTCTCAAAAACATGGACGGTATTGTCGGCCGCACCGACTGCAATCCGCGAAGAGTCCGGTGCCAACGAAGCGCCAAAAACAGTATCAGAGGTCAGCGTCGCACTTCGTAACATCTTGCCTGTGGCCGGGTCCCAAACCTGTACTTCGCCGAAGCGCGCCGGAGTTCCACCGCCGGCAATCAACAGCTTGCCGTCCTTCGAATAAGCAAGTGAAAGAATCCGCTCAGCCTTGCCCTGCAAGCGCATCGGTGGAGTCTTCTGATTGAGGTCATGAATCAGAATTTCGCGATTCCCCGAAACAGCCAGATGCTGCCCGTCGGGTGAGAAGCGCAAGCTGTTGATGACCGGAGGCTGCAGATAGACAGTAGGCTTGTTCGAATCTGTCACCGAAACACTGTCGTCCTTGGCCCCAGCCCGTATCCACTCCCGAAAGACATTGATCTCCGTTTCGGAAAGGGGAGGACGCGCGAGTGGCATCCGTGGCTGCTTGGCGGCCACCAGGTATTGAACCAGAATGCTGTCCTCAGGCTGGCCGGCAATCCAGGCCGCACCCAACCTGCCGCCCTTGGTGGCATCCACATGAGTGGTAAGGTCAAGCCCGGCTGCCTTGGAGGCTGGCTGGTGACATCCAGTGCAGTGCTTCTGCAGCAAAGGCTGAATGTCGCTTTTGTAGGAAGGTGCCGCTGCGAGCAAGAGTAAACTAGCGAAGAACATGAATGAGATGTGGAGATTATTTCATGTTTAGCTACTCGACGATAGCCTGCATAACAGCATTCTCGAAATCACGGTCCAGTTGTCGGTCCGAGTTGGCAGTCTGAATCATCATGATCCCCACAATCTTCTCCTTCGGGTCGATCCAGAAATGCGTCCCGAAGGCACCATCCCAGCCATAGCTGCCCGTCGACACTCGCTGCCCGGCGGTGATCGGGTTACTGATCACCTGCACACTCAAACCGAACCCACGCCCCGGCGCACGGCCCGGCAATGTATCAGGTACAAAGACACTCGACATCAGTTCCACCGTGCGAGGGCTCAGCAATCGCTTGCCATTCCACTGCCCACCATCGAGCAGCATCTGTGCAAACACCGCATAGTCCTGAATCGTCGAGTAAAGCCCACCACCACCAGAGAAGTATTCACGCCCATAAAGATTCAACATCGGGTGTTTTGCTTCGAGGCGGGTCATCCGGTCTTTGGCCCGCTGGTAGCTCGTGACAATCCGCGATTGCATCTCAGCCGTAGGCTGAAACGTGGTCTCATTCATCCCCAACGGAATGAAAAGCCGCTCCTTCAAAAACTTGTCGAAGCTCATGCCAGACGCAACTTCCACAACGCGCCCCAGCGTATCGAAGGCAGCCAAAGCGCTATAGCCCCAGCGAGATCCCGGCTGAAAATCAAGTGTGGTCGAGCCCAACAGCGGCACAACTTCAGGCAGCGTATCGGTGGTCTTCTTCGCCAGCTTTGACATCTCGGCAGCACTCACTCCCCCGCTACCCAATCCCGAAACATGCGTCAGCAAATCCTGTATCGTGATCGCACGCGACGCAGGCACCGTGTAGTGTGACGCAGGTGCACCCGCCGTCCGCTCCTGCATTACCGCAACCTTCATCGATTGAAACTCCGGTATGAATTTCGATACCGGATCATTCAGCCTTACCTTGCCCTCTTCCATCAGCATCAGAATCGCCACACCAGCCACAGGCTTGGTCATCGACCAGATGCGGAAGACAGCGTTCTTTTCCATCGCACGTTTGCCCTCAAGATCCATCGCCCCGTGCGCCTCAAGATGCACCAGGCGCCCCTTGCGAGCCACCAGCGTAACCGCCCCCGAGATATCGTGAGCATCCATATGCTGCTGCATCGTCTCGCGAATCCTGCCGAGTCGCTCGCTGGAAACACCAACCGCCTCCGGCTTCGCTACCGGGATCGTCGCTCCAAACAAAGTACTGAGCGAGAGGACAAAAATCAGAAGCTGCTTCTTCATATCCACTGAATTATATAGGGCAAAAAAAGGGCGGCCCCGAAGGACCGCCCTTTAACGAAAACCAACTAGCTCAAACGGCTATGCCACGGCTTGGCCGCACCCAGCGCATTGTTCACTGCGTTGATGTTCTTGATACCTTCGGTATCGAGCCACTGCTGCAGCGCAGCAACGCCTTGCTTGGCGTACACAGGAATGCCTTCCTTCCAGGTTGCACGGCCGCAAAGCACACCGCTAAAGGGGGTACCGGCTTCAGACGCCATCGCCAGGCTCTCGGTGAACTGATCGTTGCTCACGCCAGCGCTCAGATAGATGAACGGCAGATCGGTAACGTCAGCAGCAGCACGGTAGTGCTCCAGCGCTTCAGCGCGAGTATAAGCAGTTGCGCCCTTGTATACGCTTGAACCTTCCACATACTCTGCGTTCACCGGCACTTCCACCTTGAGCACATCCACCTTGTAGCGGGACTTGGTGAATTCAGCCATGCTCTTGAGCACAACCTGCGGCTTGAGCTTCGCAAACTCAACACCCTTCTCGTCCTTGCCTTCAACGTCATAACCGATGAACTCGAGGAAGAAAGGAATCTCCTGATCGGCGCACTCGCTGCCAATCCGCTCAATAAACGCGTGCTTGATCGTGTTCACTTCTGCGTTGTCAAAGGGGGTGTAGTAGATCAGGATCTTGACTGCATCGGCGCCCAGTTCCTTGATGCGGCGTACGCTCAGGTCAGGCAACAAATCAGGCAGACGGCCGGGCTGCGTGTTGTCATAGCCAGACTTCTCATAAGCCAGCAAGAGGCCGGCATTGGCAGCGCGTGCATTCGCAGCGGGCAGGCCAAATTCTGTATCAAGCAAGATCGCGCTCGCGTGCGGAGTCAATGTACGCACAACAGTCGTCTTGAATTCTTCCATCGTAGCCTGCGAAATCTCGCTCTGGGCAACACCCTTGGCTGCGGCAAGGCTCTTGGCCAGGCTGCCGCGCTGGTCCATTGCAGCTGCGGCGATGATGCCCGCTGCATTGGACAATTTGTCCATGTGTGCTCTTTTTCCTGCGCTTAAACTCATATTCTTCTTCTTTCTGTCTTTATTTTAAAAATCTGATGCCGGGCGGGTCCATCGTGCGCGCCGTCGCCAGTAAGCTTGCGCACGCGCCACATCCCGGAGAATCTGCGCCTTCAGTTCTTCGGGGTTCTCAAACTTCCGTTCTTCACGGATCCAGGCGCGAAAATCAACTCGAATCCTGGCCGGGCTCTCCCCAGCCAAATCCTCAAGCAGATAAGTCTCAATGCTCAAATCGTTACCGGCGAACGTGGGACGGTAACCGATATTTGTGATCGACGGCCAGGTGCGGCCATCATTCAAATCCTGTGTCTGCGTGACATAAACTCCGCTTCGCGGTATCACACGCTCACCCTGCAGAAGTGGCTTTACATCCAGGTTCAAAGTCGGCACAGTCTGCTTGTGCCCGATCCCTTGCCCACTCACCACATTTCCTTCGAGGCAAAACTCATAGCCTAGCAAGCGATTGGCTAGCCCGGCACGCCCCTTCGCCAAAAGCTCCCGAATCACCGTACTCGACACCACCCGCCCCTTGGTAGTCACACCCTCGGTGATCTCCACCTCATAACCATACTTCCCCGCCATTTCCTTCAACAAGTCGACGTTCCCGCTGGCACGATTTCCAAAGCAGAAATTGTCTCCAACCAGAATCGCCTTGGCCTCCAGCTTGCCATTGAGCACCTTGCGAATAAACTCGGTAGCGCTCAAGGCCGCAAGCTCGGCATCAAAGGGAAGCACCACCACTTGTGTAATCCCACAATCGGCCATGCGCTCAATCCGCCGTTCAATGGGCTCCAGCGATTCCGGCGCATTCGCCGGCGAAACCAGCTTCTTCGGATGCGGATGAAAGGTCAACACCGTCGGCTTCAACCATCGATCGGCCGCAATCTGCTGGCACCGCTTCAGCACCTGCTGATGGCCTTCGTGCACCCCATCGAAATTCCCGATCGCTACCGCGCTTGGGCCAAAGTCTGGAGGCAGGTCATCGAGGTTCCAGTAAACCTTCACTTCTGATTGTCTCGGCACTGCACTCATCGCCGGGCCAGCCCCCACCGAAATCTCAAGCCCGTCATAAGCCAGCCTTACATGTGGCGGCAACAAGCTCTCCGTTCGCGCATGCGGCAGATCGTGGCAGATGTGTGTCAGATAAGCTCGCTGTGGCTTCAACCGTTCAATGTTCTGCAAACTCCGCGCGATATGCGAGTGCGTCGGATGAGGCTTGTAGCGCAACCCGTCCACAAACAACACATCCAGATTTTCCAGCAAAGCCATGCTCGATTCAGGAATCAAATTGTGATCGGTAAGATAAGCTGCCGCACCAAACCGGTAGCCGGTGCTGCGCCCCTTGCCATGATGCAGCGGGATGGGCTGAATCTTGAGCCCACCCACCTCAAACGCGTCGCTATCGATTTCCGTCATCACCAGCTTCGGCTTCGTTGATTGAGTCGGAGCGTCAGAGAACGCATAGGAGTAAATCCGCTCCACCACCTCAATCACATCGCGGGTAGCAAA
>JBIPMY010000091.1:0-16819 GCA_044376335.1 Bryobacter sp. | reverse complement strand
CGGTGCCGCCGAAAACGTAGCAATCTCGCCAACGGTATTTCCAGCCTTCGGCATCTGCTTCCCGGCGTGTTTGATGAGCGCGGGCTTGTAGTCAAAGGTATCCATCTGGCTCACCCCACCCTCCATAAACAGGAAGATGCAGCTCTTGGCCTTGGCCTCACGATGCGCCTTGCGCGGAGCCAGCGGCTGATCGGCGGCCAGCAGATCACTCAGTGCCAATCCACCCAAACCCAGATACGAATTGAATAACAGGCGTCGCCGTGAAGTCATACTCATTTACTCCGTGTACAAGAACTCATTGGAATTGAACAACACACGCGCCAGCGCGTCCAGCTTACCCGGGAAGCTCGCAAAGCGGTCAATCTCCTGCGCCTTCGGGCCTCGCCCCAGCACCAGCTCAAAGAGCCGCCGTATCTGGTCGGGCTTATTCTCGCCCACTTCCTTTTCAATACGCCTCGCCAGATGCGCACTCTCTTCCTCAACCAGATAACCGTTCATCATCGACAGCGCCTGCAGCGGCGTAGTCGTCGAACTCCGCCGCTCACAAGACTCGCTAAACACATTCGCATCAAAGGCCGACATCATGGGCAAAGGCAACGATCGCCGCTGGAAGATATACACAGACCGCCGCTGCGCATCATTCTCCTTCTCATTCGGCTCCCACATCAAATCCCCATTCCGGCCATACCGCGCAAAGTCGGCCAGATCTGCCGGCAATGGTGGAAACACACTCGGCCCGCCCATCTCCGGATTCAATCTCCCGGACACCTGAAGTATGCTGTCACGAATCGCCTCAGCTTCCAATCGCCGCCGGTTAAACTTCGCAAGCAACCGGTTATCCGGATCCGCCGCACTATTATCTGCAGCCTGCCGGTAAGTCGCCGAAGTCACCATCAACTTATGCATCGCCTTGGTATCCCAGCCACTCTCCATAAACTGAACGGCCAACCAATCGAGTAACTCGGGATGTGATGGCCTGTCGCCATTCACCCCAAAGTCAGACGTCGTTCTCACAATCCCGGCACCAAAATGCTGCTGCCACATGCGGTTCACCCACACCCGCGCCGTCTGCGGATTCTCCTTCGACGCAATCCACTTCGCCAGCGTCATGCGACGCCCACGAGTTACAAACTGCCGGTAGCGATCCGTATCCAGTTCTGCAGCCTCAGAGTGTCCCGTGATCGCCGAAAGAAAGCCCGGCTCCACCGCGTCGCCCGGCTGCCGGTAATCGCCACGCAACAATATCCGCGTCGGCGCAATATCCGGCCCACTCGGCGGCCCCGCTACATTCGTCACGGCAATGACGTTCGTCTTCCAACGAGCAAGCCGTCGCTGATACACCGACAACTTCGCACTCAACTCCCCGTGCCGCGCTTTCTCCTCGGCACTAAAGATCGACTTGCCCGAATATTTCGCCTCCGCCTCGCGCTTCACATCAGCCAGCCCCAAAGCCTCAAACCGCTTCGAAGCATCAAGACCCTTCGCATAGGCCGCCCGCAACCGCGCCAGCATCGGCCCTTCCACATCATCCAGCGCCTTCTGCTCTTCGGCATCTCCAGTGCGATCAGCATCTTCAAGCAACTGCAAATATCGACTTACTTCCGCCGCACTAAACAAACCCCGCTCCGCCACATTCAATTTCACCTCAAGCCGCAAGTCTCCCTTGCCAAACTCTTTGGCTTCTCCCGCACGAGCCTTCCGCGCGGTCACCAGCTTCACCAGCAGTTCCTTCTCAAAAGCCTCAAGCTCACGCTTCTCCGGCCCATCCTTCAACCGCTTCTCGTAGATCGCGATTTGCTCCTCAGCCTTCTTCGCCATCACTTTGTCTGCATAAGGCACCGCCACATCCCGGCCCGCTTCAGTCGCCTGAAAGAAAGCCTGCATCCGGTAATAATCGCGAGTCGGAATCGGGTCGTACTTATGGTCATGACACCGCGCACACCCAACCGACAAGCCCAGAAACACACTCCCCACAACACCAGTAACTTCAGCAAGGTAATTCTGCCGCACATCAGCTGCCACAAGATTCGAACGATCCCACGGAGCCACCCGCAGGAAACCCGTCGGCACAAAGCCCTGCACATCCGGTTGATAGTTATTCCGGGTCTTCGAGTGCTCATCCCCGCCAGCCAACTGCAGCTTCACAAAACGGTCATAGGGCATGTTCGAGTTAAACGCTTCGATCACCCAATCGCGATACCGCCACGCATTCCCAATCGCCCCATCCCCCTCCAATCCGGAAGTCTCCCCATACCGCGCCACATCCAGCCAATGCCGCCCCCAACGCTCTCCATAGCGTGGGTCAGCCAGCAAGCGGTCTACTGTCTGTTCATAAGATTCCTTGCCAAAGCGGGCCAATTCCTCTGCACTCGGCGGCACACCCACCAGGTCCAGATACAGCCGCCGCGCTAGCGTTCCACTTGAAGCTTCCGCCGCCGGAGCAATCCCCTTGGCCTCCAGCTTAGCCAACACAAACCGATCCACCTCGTTACGAACCCAGCCCGCATTCGCTACCTTCGGCAGCGCCGTCTTCACAGGCTTCTCGTAAGGCCAACGCCAGGCGGCCTGCACCGTCTGCTTCTCCGCTGGCATCGATCGAACCCATTCCTCAAGCAGCGCAATCTCGCGCGCCTCAAGCGTCCCACCCACTGGCATCTTCGGCGCCATCTCGCCGCGCACCATTCGAATCAACGGGCTCAACTCCGGATGCCCACCCACCACCGCTTTCCCATACTTGGTCCCACCAGCCACCGCCGTCGCCAGACTCTCTACCGAGAACCCGCTCGTCTTCACCTTCGCACTATGACAAGCGCCACATTTGGCCTGCAGCAACGCATCGATTTCCGCAGCGGGCACAAGCCCGGTGACAATTCCAAGCAACAAAATAAGACGCAGCACGATGGCACCATTCTATGTCGAATCAGCTATGCCATAGAATCCAATCAGTGGACCTGCAGCCTCAGAGCGTTCTCGGAATTTGTATCGCAACACTAGGCGGAGCCGCAATCGGAGTCGAGCGCCAGTATTCCGGCCACGCCCAGGGCCCACATTCCCACTTCGCGGGATTACGCACCTTTACCCTCCTCGGCGCACTGGCAGGCACCTCCGCCTACCTCTGGACCTCAGGCCTCGAAGTCCCAGCCTCCATTCTTCTGGCCGGCGCAGTTGCACTCATCCTCGCTGCTTATCTCGCCGCCAGCCGTCGCGACGTCGACGCCACCACCGAAGTCGCCGCCCTGATTGTCCTCGCCGCTGGCTTCCTCGCAGGTCTCGGCTCATGGACTCTATCAAGCGCCCTCATCGCCACCACCTCCGTCCTGCTCATCGAGAAATCCCGCCTCCACAACATCGTCGAAAACCTCCCCGATCTCGGCCTCCGCGCTGGGTTCCGGTTCGCTCTGATGGCCCTCGTCATCCTGCCACTGCTCCCCGAAGGCCCCTACGGCCCATTGGGCGGAATCCGCCCGCGAGAACTCTGGATCATCGTCCTGCTCATCTCCGGCCTCAGCTTCACCGGTTATGCCGCAAGGCTGATCGTGGGCCCAAGCCACGGCTATGTCGTAACAGGTATCCTCGGTGGCCTCATCTCATCCACCAACGTCACTTACACCCTCGCAAGAATCAGCAAGACAGAGCCAACAAGCGCCACCCCGTTAGCCATCGGCGTACTCACCGCCTGCACCATCATGTACCTCCGCGTGGCCGCCGTAACGGCAATGCTGAACCCCAAACTTGGCCTCGCACTCATCCCCTACTGGATCATCCCCGCTCTGGTCGGCATCGCAATCTCTGTACTCGGCCTGCGCAGCCATGACAAATCCTCAGAAGCCGGCCCGCTCCCCAGCAACCCTCTCGCAGTCGGTTCTGCCCTCCAGATGGCTGCCCTCTTCCAGCTTGTGCTTTTTGCCATTACAGCCATACAAGGCTCATGGGGACAATCCGGGCTGATCTTTTCGGGTGCCATCCTCGGCCTCACAGATGTCGACGCCCTCACCATCTCGATGACCAAATCCGCCCAAAACCCGGACAACCTCGCCACTGCCGCCACGGCCATTGCCGTCGGCTGCCTGGCAAACTCATTCTTCAAGCTTGGAATCGCACTCACTCTAGGCCGAGGGGCTTTCCGCACCCGTGTAGCGGCGGGTTTCCTCGCGCTCATCCTCGCTGCCGCAGCCAGCCTCGGCTGGGGCATCTGGTTCTAGATACTCACAACATCACAACCCGATAGCCGGATCAGATCGTGTGCATTACTACGCAGCCGTCCCATAAACCCCTGAATACTCCCACGGCCAATCACCAACAGTTCCGCCCCCGCTTCCTTCACTACCCTCTGCACACCTTCTACCAGGCTCGCGTCCTCGATGATCTCAAGCTCCGGCACATCGGGCCAGGCCACCATTGCCGCCGCATAGTCTTCCTGCGCCACCTTCAACGCAAAATGGTGCGCCCCTTGCGAAATCCCGCTTTCAAAGTCGCTGGCAACCCGCGGCTTCGAATGCACCACCCGCAACTTCGCCCCAAATTTCTCGGCCAAACCCTGCGCCTTCGCCACCACCTTCGACGTCTCCGGCCCACAATCCACTGCGCAAACGATCGTTTTGGGCAAGCGTGGCTTTATCTCCTCAGGCGTATGCGCACTAGTCCACACCGGAACCTCGCTGTCATGGAGAACACTCGCCGTCACAGAGCCCAACAACATCTGCCGGAACCGCGTATAACCAAGCGTTGGCATCATGATCAGATCTACATTTTGCGCCCCGGCAAAACGAGCAATCTCCTCACCTGCGTCCCCGCTCACCTGTACACGCTCCACCGGCAGCCCTGCCAGCTCTTCTAGAAGAAACCCACTCAACTGCTTGTGCGCCAACCCCTTCACTATATTGATTTCTGCCTCCACCGGCAGATTCTCAATTGCCAGCATGCCCATGCCTTCAAACACGTGCAGCACCGTCACTCGAGCCCCAAACCGTTCAGCCCAAAGCCGAACAATCTGGCTAGCTGCCTTACTCTGCAAAGAAAAATCAACAGGAAATAGAATGTGCTGAATCACTGGTTAGCCCCCACTGCGATGCTATCACCCGGGAGCCGACCCGAACTCAGGCTGCAGTTGCTTGTTTAGCGGAAATATCCTTGATCCCCACCATCAGACGGTTCAAGCTATCCAGGACATGCTGTGCAGAAGGCGCTGGCCGGCCCTGCAACAAATCCTTCGGTGCCCCATAGTTGCCATGCGAACTCATCGGAAGGTCCTCCACTGCTGGCGCAGGCGCAGCAACAACAGGCTTCTTCACTTCCTCGACAACAGGAGGCGCAACAGCAACTTCCTTGCCCCCAGCCATCTCAACATACTCGCTCATCAGCGAATCCAGACGGTGGCGCTTCATCACCACCATCTCGTGTATCTGGGCTGCCAGCGATTCCGTCTGGCGCAATTCCGACATCAGGGCCTGAATTCTTTCAAGCGTTACAGCAAGCGTATTCTGTGGGGCGGGTTTGGACATAGTCTACCTGCACCTTCCATCGGACTCGCCTCAGGAAACTTAAGTAGGCCTGTTGATTTAGAGGGGGTAGATGTCAGTGCGCGTCTTCATCCCCACCGGTCACAACTCCGCGCGGCTTCGGA
Organism: Bryobacter sp.; assembly: GCA_044376335.1. Classification (GTDB taxonomy): domain Bacteria; phylum Acidobacteriota; class Terriglobia; order Bryobacterales; family Bryobacteraceae; genus Bryobacter. The sequence goes on along the minus strand of JBIPMY010000091.1, from coordinate 11,196 downwards.
TTCTTCCGGTCCTCTTCCACGATCTTCCGCACCTGCTGTGCCAGCGTCGGTGCGTGATAAGGAATCCCATCCTTGATCGTCCATTCGATCTTCCCGGACTGCGGCACACCCTCCGTCTTCGGATACAGAATCCGGAAGTCCGCCAGCGGGTTCCCGTCCACCACAATCAGATCAGCGAGATAACCGGCCCGCACACGGCCCAGCTCGTTTTCTTTACCCATGATCTTCGCGTTGTTCGCCGTCGCCTGCGTGATCACCTGCAGCGGATGAAAACCAGCCTCCTGGTGCAACTCCATCGATCGAATCAACCCAAACCCAAAGAGGTTATAGATAAACCCGGCGTCCTCACCAATCCCGATCACCCCACCACGGCGTCCAAAATCGCGCACCGCATCCATCCACAGGCGGTAATTCATCCGCCACTCGGCCTCATCCGCACTCGTCCAGTTCAAGAAGAAGCTCCCGTGATTATTCGGGTCCGGGGCAAAAAACTTCTCCAGAGCCGGATGCAGGTATTCCTTAAAGAAGGGCTGCGTCTGATAGCGCAACAAATCCCGCGCCGCCTCATAGATATTGAGCGTCGGGCTCCACGCCACCTGCGCCTTTACCATGCCATCCAGTACCTGCCCTAACTTAACCGGGTCTGTCTGGCGAAACAGGTGTCCCGCATACCGAAAACGATCCACTTCGTACTGATGGTTGAATGACCCGGGAAAGTTCTGTACTCCATCCTTCAATGCCGCATCGGGTATGCCATACCAATGCTCAATCGAGGTCGTCCCGTACTTGATGTCATGCCAGGCATTGGTCTCTGCCACCGCCGCATGATGCGCTGTCCGCAACTTTTGCTCATGCGCCTCCTCCTGCATCACTCGCATCGCCCAATCCGAGATCTCAAAAAACTTCAACCCATCCGCCCCACCGGCTGCGATCTGGCGCACACGCGTCCGGATCGCCGCCTCATTCTCAGCGCTCGGCGCCGGATTCATCCCCAGCACTGCATACAAAAACAAGCGCGGCGCAACAATACTGTTCTTCTGCGACTGCTCCCGCAGCGCCTTCGACTTCTCAAAGTTCGACCCCACATCACGCACACTGGTAATCCCCGACGCGAGCCAAACCCCAAACTGATACTCCTGCCGCATCGGCCAACCCGCCCGCTCATCCTGGATATGCGCATGCACATTGATCAAGCCCGGCAATACATACTTGCCCTTGGCATCAATCACCTTGTCGCCAGCCACCGGCCTGCCCGGGCCGGGCGTCACAGCCACAATCCGGTTGCCCTCAATCACGATCGTCCGGGGCCCGTTTGCCGGGGTACCAGAACCATCGACCACCAGCGCATTTGTGACCAATAGCCTACCCTGACGCACTCCAGACTCAGTAGGTGCTAAGGCCGTCTGGCCCATCAAAACAAAGGGCATCACTGCCAAAGAAGCAAAGACATACGAACGTGTCATAAGAGGCTAGTCTACCCAACAGTGGTCAGGGTTAAGGTGCACCAGCAATACCTCCAATGGGAAAGGTCTTCTAATGCGGTACCAAAGCCGTCAAAGTTACATGTCAAAAAACATCAAAACAAACGACTATTGGAATCGAGCCTTTGACCGAAGCCTAGACGGCCCGGCGGCTCAAAATACAACAGAAGGAGTGTTAACACACCCATGCGCAACTTACTGGTGCTTACCGTATTCGCCACCCTCACTGCCAACCTGAGCTTTGCTGAAGTCATCGAACATCCCCGCAGCCTCAAGGAGGAAGCCACCATCCAACAGAAAGCCCAGAAGCGCTGGATGTGGAGCGCCATCGCGCTCACCGCAGCGAGCTTCGCAGACGTACACTCCTCCTGGGGCAAGAATGAAGCCAACGGCCTCCTCCGCTCCTCCAACGGCACCTTCGGCGCCAAGGGCCTCGGCGTCAAGGCCGGCATGGTCGGCGGCATCCTCCTCGGTCAGCACTTCCTGGTTAAGGCCAATCCCAAATTCGCCAATTCCATGTCCTTCGCCAACTACGGCATGGCCGGCCTCAAGCTCTCCGTCGCTGCTCGCAACTACAAGATCGATCCTCCCAAATACCTTCTGCGCTAACGCAAGAGCGGAGTCGACGCTGGTGCATGCCGCCACCGGGTTGCCTGTTCATAGGCATACCCCAGACGAATCAGCGTCGACTCCGACCATGCCCGCCCAAAGAAGGTCAACCCCGCCGGCAGCACGCCTCGCGTGTAACCCATCGGGACCTGCACGGAAGGAAACCCGCTAGTCGGCGAAAACACCTGACTGTTGTCTCCACCCGCAGTATTCAAGTCCCCAATCAAACGTGGCGGATTGCTCCAGGTCGGATACACATAAGCATCCAGCTTCAGTGCATCCATAGTAGAAGTCACAGCCGCTCCAAACGCCTTCCGTTAAGCCATCTCAGCCGCACACTCGGCGCTCTCCGGCCCATTCCCCACAGCCTTCTCAGCAGCCTCCAATCGAACCTGCACCGACGGATGATACTTCCGCGATTTCAACACTTCCGCCAAACTCTTCACCGCAACCTTGTCTCCCAGCCCAGCCAGAAAACGGTTCAGGTCATATTTGAATCCCATGCAACCGCCAGCCCGCTTCAAGCCCTCAATCCCCGTCACCTTCGCCGGATCCACAATCACCGCCCCAGCTTTCCGCAAATCCTCAAGCGCCGCCTCAAACACTCTCACTACCTCGGGGTCTGCTGAATCCCGCTCATAAGCCTGCCGCAGCACCCCAATGCGAGCCCCCTTCAACCCATCCCGCTTCAAGGCCAGCGAATAGTTCTCCACCCGAGCCGCAGCCGTCACCGCATCATCTGGATCCTCACCCGCAACCACCTGAAACACGGCAACAGCATCTTCCATCGTCCGAGCCATCGGCCCGGCAATATCAGCCAGCAAATTCAAAGGAAAAACACCAGCCCTGCTAGTCAACCCCATCGTCGACCGTATCCCCACCAGCGCCTGATGCGACGACGGCCCACGAATCGAATTCCCCGTATCACTCCCCAGCCCCACAGCCCCAAAACTAGCCGCAACCGAAGCCGCCGTGCCACCACTAGACCCCGCCGTCACCCGGTCCAGCGCATAAGGATTACGCGTATACCCAGGCAGAATGGAGCTGATCGTCTCGACAGGGCTAAAGGCAAACTCAGCCATATTCGACTTAGCCATCACCAGCGCCCCCGCCGCCTTCACCCGTCGCACCTGAAACGCATCTTTATCCGAAACAAATCCAGCAAAAGCAAGAGACCCATTCGCACTCTGCAACCCGGCAGTCAGAAAGTTGTCTTTGACAATCATCGGAATACAGTGCAAAGGCCCACTAAGCCCCCCGGTAGCAAATTTCCGGTCCAGTTCCGCCGCCTCAGCCTCAATTTTCTCGTTCACCACAACAATGGAATTCAGCGCCGGCCCATTCTTGTCATAGGCATCGATCCGCCTCTTGTACATCCCCACCAGAGCCCGGCAACTCAAAGTCCCAGCCTTCATCGCCGAATGAATCTGAGAGATCGAAGCCTCGGTCACATCAAACTGCGCCGAAGCCACAACGGCAAGAAAAAACACAAGTCGTTTCAAAAGCATTGAAGAAATGCTAGCAACTTGGCCGTCGGAATCGGAGTGATAATGAAAGTGTGCAAAGCGTCACCGACGAAATCGCATTGAGCTTGGACGAACACGGTGTCTACCGTGTCGGCGGTACCAGGGTCACGCTCGACTCCATCGTGAAGGCATTCCAACGAGGCGCAACCCCGGAAGAGATTGTCCAGGATTATCCAAGTATTTCCCTCCAGGACGTCTACCAGGCAATTGGCTACTACCTGAAGCACAGTGCCGAATTGGCCAACTACTTCGACGCCCGCGAACGCGAGGAAGCAGCGATGCTAGCAAACAACTTGGAGCAATGGTCGCCCAAGGGTTTGAGGGATCGTTTGCTGGCTAGGGCTGCAGCCAAATAGGAATCCTCAGCTGTCATGAAATGGCTGGCAGACGAGAACTTCCGCAATGCAATTCTGAGAGGCCTTACAAGAAGACAGCCCGACTTTGACGTGCTTCGAGTCCAGGATCTTCCACCAATTGCAGGATCCAATGACGAGACAGTGCTCGATTGGGCGCTACAAAACGATCGCGTTTTGTTGACTCACGATTTATCTACCATGCTGCCAGCCCTGAAATGGCATTATGCAAATTCGCTGCGACTTCCCAAAATCCTTCTAATCTCAGAGGCCCACCCCATCTCGCAATGCATCGAAGAAGTTTTGCTTCTGGATCAACTGTCCACTTCCGAGGACTGGGCAGCAGGCGTTATCTACTTGCCCCTTGCATAGTCTCACTTAGCCCGGCCAGCTAGGCCAAACATAAGCCGACAACCGCGTCCGCTCCACATACCCCAAGGCCTCATACAATCGCACCGCCCCGCGATTCTCCGCCGTCACCGTCAGCGTCGAATACTCACACGCCAGCTCGCAAAACTTCGCCATCGCCCCAAGCATCAACAGCCTCCCCACTCCCTGCTTCCTCGCCTGCGGATCCACGCAAAGCTGCGACACATGCCCCACCTTCTCATCCTCGGCATCAGACACACTAGCCAGCAGCGCCCCCACCAACCGCCCATCACTCTTATCGAAAACCAGATAAGAAGCCTCCGCACTAAACCCGCCACAAGCCGGATAGCGAATCATGTTCGATAGATAAACCCGAGCCCGCGCCGGCGCCCGATACTGATCGTTGATATCCGCATCCATATGGCCCCGGTAAGTCCGAACCATCAACTGCGCGACATCTTCTTCCATCCGCCAGTTCCACGGCTCAATCCGAAACCCAGCCGGCGCAACCAAAGAATCCGGCCACTTCGCCCCAGTCAAGTCCAGCTCCATAAACCGCCGCTCATAACGCTGCGCCCGCGGATGTGAATATGGGAAGCGCAACATCATCGGCTGCGTCTCAAGCCGCCGCGCCTGCGGAAATCGCCGAATCGCCTCCACCGTCGATGCCATCAACAGCCGCTCATTCTCAGCAGTCCCACGAGCATCACAAACATAGGCATCCCCGATCAGCGCCTTGTTCTCTTCCACCACAAAATACGAATACCCAACCACCCGCCTGCCCTCAAGCAAGGCAACCCCGCCCAAACTATGCGTAGCCACAAGCTGCCGCACCAGCCGCGCCGTACCTGCAAAATCCCATCGGTACCAGTCGAGGTAGCGCTGCGTCTCTTCAACGAGCAACTCCTCGATCTGGTCCAGATCTATTTCTTCAAGCGCAACTGGCTCTGGAAATATCACGCACTCAAAAACTGCTTGATACCCGCAATAGCCTGCCGAGTCCGATGGTTGTTCTCGATAAACGCAAAGCGCACATGCCCTTCGCCCAGCTCACCAAAACCAATCCCGGGCGAAACAGCAACCTTCGCCTTCTCCAGCATCTGCTTGGTAAATTCAAGCGAGCCAATCGCCTTAAACCGCTCTGGAATCGGGGCCCACAAGAACATGCTGCCCTTCGGCTTCTCCACCGGCCAGCCAGCCTTGTTCAACCCACCTACCAGCAAGTCTCTACGCTTCTGATAGATATTGCGGATCTTCACGGTGTCTTCTTCACACTCACGCAGCGCGATGATCGAAGCAATCTGCACCGGCTGAAAGTTCCCGTAGTCGAGATAGCTCTTAATGCGGCCCAGTGCCGAAACCATCTTCTTGTTGCCCAGCACAAAGCCCACGCGCCAGCCCGCCATGTTGTAGCTCTTCGTCATCGAAAAGATCTCAACGGCATGCTCGGTAGCACCAGGAATCTGCAGGATGCTCGGCGGCTCCCAGCCATCAAAACCAAAGTCGGCGTAAGCAAAATCGTGAATCACCATCGTGCCGTGCTTGGCCGCCAGATTCAGCACACTACGGAAGAAATCCAGCTCCACCGTATGAGTAGTCGGGTTGTGCGGAAAGCTCACCAGAATCGCCTTCGGCTTCTTGATCTCAGTCTTGTAAACATGCTCCAGACGATTCAAAAACTCATCCGGGCTATTCAGCGGCAGAATACACGGCGTGCCTTCGGCCATCGTCACACCATACTGATGGATCGGGTAGCAGGGGTTTGGCAACGCCACAACATCACCCGGCCCAATCACGGCAAACATCAAATGCGCCAGGCCTTCCTTGGCCCCAATCGTAGCAATCGCTTCCGTATTCGGGTCGAGGTCAACGCCCCACTTCCGCTTGTAGCGTTCGGTAATGGCCAGCCGCAACTGCGGGATCCCCTTCGACACGCTATAGCGATGATTCTTCGGGTTCCGGGCCGCTTCAATCAGCTTGTTCACAATGATGCGCGGTGTTGGCCCGTCGGGATTTCCCATTCCAAAGTCCACCACATCCTGCTGGTCTGCCCGCATTCTAGCCTTCATCTCATTGACGACGGCGAACACATAGGGGGGCAGCTTGGCGATGCGGTAAAACTCTTCATTCGATAAAGACATTCCTACCATTGTAGAAAACGTCTCGCCTCAGGTTGCTACGATGACAATAATTCGATGCAAATTCGTAATCTGGTTGCTATTTCTCTGATCTGCGTCCTCAGCCTGCCCAGCCAAACGCAGCAGCCCAAGCTGACGATCGAAACGATCATGCAGGGCCCTCGCTACAGCGGCTACACCCCGTCGGGTCTCCGCTGGTCCGGCGATAGCCAGAAACTCTACTTCAACTGGAAGCGCCACACAGATCCAATCGCGGCACCCTTCGACACCTACGTCGTCAACCGCGACGGCAGCAACCTCGTCAAGCTCACCGACACGGAGGCCCGTCTCGCCCCGCCAGAGAACTGCACCTACGACGAAGCCCGCAACAAGTGCCTCTACACGCAATCCGGCGACCTCTGGATCTACGATTTCACCACCGACAAAACCAAACGCCTCACCGCAACAAGCGACATCGAATCCCAACCCCGCTTCCTCCCGGGCGCAAAAGAAATCGCCTACCAGCGCGCAAATAACCTCTTCATCCACTCCCTCACCGACGGCGCAATCGAGCAGATCACCGACATCCGCACCGGCAGGCCCTCCCCCGACGAAGAAGAGCCCAAGCGCGACCCCAAGAAAGAACTCACCGCCCAGGAATTCCTGAAGCAGGAAGAAAAAGACCTGCTCGCCATCGTCAAGCAACGCAAAGAACTCAAAGACGAAGCCCGCGCCCGCCGCCTCCGCGAGAACCCGCGCAAGCCCTATTACCTCCCCGCTCGCAACATCGCCTCAAGCCTCCGCCTCACTGCCGACAAGGCCCACATCATCGCGATCCTGAATGAACAACCCGAAGGCGCAAAAACCGCCATCGTCCCCAACTACATCACCGAGTCGGCCTATACAGAAGACCTCCCCGCCCGCACCAAGGTCGGCGACACTCAGGGCAAGTCCCGCCTCGTTGTCATCGACGTCAAAACCGGTGAAGTCAAACCGGTAGACCTCGCGCTCGGCGAAAAGCCAAAGTCCACCCGCATCTTCAACCTCGTCCAGTCAGACGACGCAACCAAAGCCGTCTTCATGCTCCGCTCAGACGACAACAAAGACCTCTGGCGCATGGCCCTCGACCCCGCAACGGCCAAGGCCCGCATCCTCACCCACGATCATGACGACGCCTGGATCGGCGGCCCCGGCATCTTCCGCATCGGCTTCCTCGGCAATCTGGTCTTCTACCAAAGCGAAGTCACCGGCTTCAGCCATCTCTATCTCCAACCCTTCGCCGGCGGCGACCCCAAGCCCCTCACCTCAGGTAACTACGAAGTAACCAACGTCGAGCAATCGAAAGACAAACTTCTCTTCTACATCACCACAAGCGAAGGCAGCCCCTACGAGCGCCACTTCTATTCGCTCGACCCTTCCAACGGCGTAAGAACCAAAATCACCACCGCGCCCGGCGAGCACAACGTAACTCTATCGAGAGACGAAAACTGGATCGCCGACATCTACAGCTTCACCACCAAGCCCGACGAAGTCTACATAGGCGAGAAGAAAACAGGAGCCAAACTCCAACAAATAACAACCTCCCCGTCCCCCGAATTCCTCGCCCGCAAATGGACAGAACCCGCAATCGTCGAGATCCCCGCCCGCGACGGCAAGAAGATCCCCGGCCACCTCATCAAGCCAGCTATATCGAGAAAAGGCGGCCCGGCAGTAATCTTCGTCCACGGAGCCGGCTACCTGCAAAACGTCCACCGCTGGTGGTCCAACTACTTCCGCGAGTACATGTTCCATCACATCCTCTCCGCCGCCGGCTACACAGTGCTGGACATCGACTACCGTGCCAGTTCCGGCTACGGCAGAGACTGGCGCACCGGCATCTACCGCTTCATGGGAGGCAAGGATTTAGAAGATCACCTCGACGCCGCCAAATGGCTAGCCACAGCACAAGGCGTCAACCCCAAGAAGATCGGAATCTACGGAGGCAGCTACGGCGGCTTCATAACGCTGATGGCCCTCTTCACCAGCCCCGACACCTTCGCCGCCGGTGCGGCGCTGAGGCCAGTAACAGACTGGGCCCACTACAACCACGGCTACACCTCAAACATCCTGAACGAACCCCAAAAAGACGCTGAAGCCTACCGCAAAAGCAGCCCAATCTACCATGCTCAGGGGCTGAAGAGCGCACTATTAATTGCGCACGGAATGGTAGACGTAAACGTCCACTACCAGGACAGCGTGCGCCTGGCCCAACGCCTGATCGAATTAGGAAAAGACAACTGGGAACTAGCCAGCTACCCCGTAGAAGACCACGGCTTCGTAGAACCCACAAGCTGGACCGACGAATACCGCCGCATCTTCAAACTCTTCGAGAAGAACCTCAAATAGACCCGTCGCAACCGAACTCCGGATGGCGAATTCAAAAGAAGCAGAGAAAGAAATGGCGACCCGCATCGGGATGCCGGAAAGCTCTTCGATCTACCGAATTTCACGAGAACCAAATCGACGCCCCGGGACGAATCCCCGTAATTGCCCAAGAAACCAGGCGCCGCCGCGCCTACACAAGTCACCGCCAAAAGAGCTGAACGAAACGTTTCGTCTCAGAAGTCAGACCGGCTGAAAACACTCTGAATAAAGGCACACGTGCTGAGTTACTGTCCTTCGGCTAAACTCAGAATTAGTTGTGAGACCTCCGATTTTGTTTTTCGCTTTTGCTTTGTCGGTTTTCGGTCAACCTCCGGTACCTGCATCCACGACACAAACTGCCTTTACGACAGGCCCTGAAGACAGCACCTTCACCACAGGCTTTGTGTGGAATGCCACGGCCTCAAGAAGACCCTACATAACAAAGCTGGACTCAAACGGCAAACAAGCCTACTCAATCGTCCTCAATGAGATTTCCGGCATCCCTACCTCCATCGCAGTAAACGCAAGAGGTGAAGCCCTGATAGGCGGCAACCTCTCCACAGATCCCAGAGACCCAGTCTTCCCCACTACTCCCGGAACCGTTCAACCCAACTCCATGCGCAGTCCCGGATTTCTGATCAAACTCGATGCATCGGGCCAACGCATCCAGTTGGCCGTGCGCGGATTCGGTAGAGGTATGGTTGCTTTTGACTCCACTGACAACATTTACATAGCGGGCATACTAAACAGCGCAGCAGAGATCACCCCCTCCGTTGGAGCCTTCCAATCCACACTTGATCCCAAACCCTGCGATGAATCCGTCTTCGTGCTTCCAGGCACATGCACTTACCAATACGTTGCCAAACTCAACCCCACGGCCACGTCTTTGATCTACGCAACCTTCTTGACTGGGTCCTTCGGTGCCTCACCCGCTGGCATCCTCATTGATGCAGCTGGCAACGCCACAATTGCGGGTACAACCATCTCCAGAAATTACCCGGTAAGCCCAGACGCATTTCAACCAACATACAAAGCATCCGTGGGAACTGATCTGGGCTTCATCAATTCCCTTTTGCCTCCAGCCCCTTCAGGATATATCTCCCAACTCAACGCCTCCGGCACCGGCCTCAATTGGTCCACCTACTTTAGCGGTACTGGATCAGAACTCATTCGCGGCATCAGCCGCACGCAAACAAACAGCTTTCTTATTTCGGGGCAATCCTCCTCCACAGACCTTCCGGGAGCCCAATTCATACCGTCACCCTGTGTGGATCCGTTTACAGCCGATATCCCATTTCTGGCTGAAGTCAGCTCGGATGGCTCGCGGATCATCCGGGCTCGTTATCTCTATGACTTCGATTTTTCAAAACCGCCATCTTCTTTGCAAAGCACCGCAGCCACGCCTTATTTCTGTGTCGTCGATCCGGCCGACAATACTCGCCTATCCAAAATTGTGCCTGGCCAACTTCTCACCATCTTCCAAGAAGACTTTGGCCCTGGCGAATACGCAGTCCAATTCAATGGTCTCTCTGTAACCATGCTCTACCGCTCAAAGACTCAGGCAAACCTCCGCGCTCCAGACCTCTCCCAAAATCCAAATGCGTTTACAATCGAAGCTGGATTGGGAGCAACTCGCCTAATCCCTATCGCGACTTCAGCCCCCGCCGCTTTTCTCGATCTATCGAAGCCATTCTCCTCTCAGTCAGCGATCTGCAACCTCACCTTAATTCGAGGTGCATCTGCATTAGCCACTAACGAAGACGGTACTCTCAACTCCTGCACCAATCCTGCTCCGCGCGGATCCATCGTCACTTTCTACCTCAACGGCCTCCCACTCGAAGGCGCTCGGGCAACTCTGGATCAAAATGGCGAAGTTGTATCTCTAACGCAGGGATCCGGCCCGACCGCCGGTCTCTGGCAACTCAAGATTCGCCTGTCACAAGATTTCACCAGCGGCAGTCTCAGCCCTACAATCAGCGGCACCCGTCTGCGCAACCCCAACCTGGCCGTCTGGGTTGCGCGATGAAAATGGATAATTCTTTCTCTATCCGGCATCAACCCAAGCTATAAAGTATTTTGAAACCAAGCCCCAAACGTGGTTTCGAAATCCGCCATCTGCCGACGAAACGCAGTATCCTTATCAGCAATTCTCTGTCGATGCGGCCGAGCCGGAAGATAACTCCAAACTAGCGATTCAGCTTACGCTCGGCACCAATTCCTCAGACCATCTCCTAAGCCATTTCATCTGCTCAGGAGTCTCAGGAATCGTCCTGCCCAGCGCCGCCCCAACCCTACTGATCGCATCTTCAAGGCCAACACCACCAAGCATCAATAAGCC
>JBIPMY010000418.1:0-5417 GCA_044376335.1 Bryobacter sp. | reverse complement strand
AACAAAGCAAGGAGAGTGCTGTTAGAGGTTGATTACCACATCTTCCAGGCCGAATTCTTCGACGTAGGCGGTGAGCGCTTCTTTTAGGTCGGCGATGGCGGCCTCTTCTGTTTCGCCCTCACCATAGGCCGGGATGTCCGGAACTCTGGCGGTGTAGCCACCCAGTTCCGCATCCGGTGTGAGTTCTACAGTGACACTCTTCATAATTCTCAGTTTAGCGGGTCATTCCAAGGATCGGCTCTGGGTTAGATTTGGTGAGGGGGATCTTGATGCAGATCAGCTATGACGAGCGGGTGCGGGCCGAGAAGTTGCAGTACGACGCTTGTGAAGATGTTCATGAGTTGCCGGAGATTTTTCATTACTGGTCGAACCGGTATCTGAAGCCACAGCTTGAGAGTTATGGCTTTGCCGGGCCGGATGACTTCTTTTTGAAGAGTCTTGAGCAGGTTGCCGGGGAAACGATTCTCGCCTTGAGTGTGGGGTCTGGGAATTGTGATCTGGAAGTAGAACTGGCTTCCAAGGTGAAGCGGGTGAGAATGGATTGTCTTGATCTGAATCCAACGATGCTGGAGCGGGGACGGGCGCAGGCGAGGGGACTTGGGGTTGAAGATAGAGTGCGGTTTCTCGAGGGGGATTTTAATCAACTGACACTTGAGGATTCCTACGATGTGGTGATCTTCAATCAGGCGTTGCACCATGTGACCGGCCTGGAATCGTTACTCGATGAGGTGAAGCGGAAGCTGAAGCCGGGCGGGCGAATTCTGCTTTCGGACATGATCGGGCGAAACGGCCACGTACGCTGGCCGGTGGCTCTCGAATGGATCTGGAAGTTCTGGGTTGAGCTTCCGCCTTCTTATCGCTACAACCGGATCTACCGTTGCTATGAAGAACTCTATGTGGACCGGGATTGCTCGGGGTTGGCCTTTGAGGGGATTCGAGCTGAAGACATTCTGCCCGAGTTGCTGAAGCGCTTTGAGTTTGAATACTTCTTCGGTTTCGGGAATGTCGTCGATCCATTTGTGGACCGGGTCTTTGGACCGCATTTTGACGTAACGAAGGATTGGGACAGGGACTTCATTGATCGAGTGCATGCCAAGGATCAGGAGTTGCTTGCAGCGGGAGAGATTCCGCCGACACATATGCTGGCGGTGCTTCGTCATCCTGGTGAGGCGCGTGAGATACGGCAGAATCTGTCGCCTGTGGCGTGCCTCGCGGCGCGGGCAAAGGCCAGTGGCACAGCGTTGAAGCCGATGAACGCATACGCAGTTGCTTACGAAGGGGCTGAGCAGGTGCGAGCGATGGCCGCGATTGCAGTGGAGTATGAAGAGTATTGCGAACGGGCGCGCGCGATCATCACCAAAGTATCAGCCGAGGTGGAGCAGCAGAGCAGTTGGGGTGTGGAGTTGAAGGGGCAGCTTGAGGCCTCAGAAGCCAGAGTGATTGCGCTGCAGCAGGAAGTGGCTGAGCGCAATCAGTGGGCTCTTGAACGAGAAGGGATTGTAGGCCGGGCGGAAGTCGAGCTGGAAAGCTTGCGTCAGGAAATTGAAGATTATGCAGCGTTGCGACTGCGTCTGGAACAAGACCTGAAAGAGCGTACAGCCTGGGCTCTGGAGCTCGACAGGGAGATTGGCGACTATAAAACCCGGCAGGCGGAGTTGGCTGCCGAGCTTGCTGAGGTGGCGTGGCTGGTGAAGTTGCGACGTGCGATTCGCCGGTTCTTTACTTAAGTTCGCGACCGGTGATGAGCTTGCAGATGGCGGGGGTGGGAAGGCCGCCAGCTTCGAGGACAGACTGGTGATAATCGCTGAGCTTGAAGGCAGAGCCTTTGACTTGCTTTGCGATCTCGCGCATGCGGATGTGATCGCGCCAACCGGCGAAGTAAGTGACGAGTTGGACGCTGGATAGCTTGGCGCGCTGCAGCTTGCCCTTGGCTTCTTCCTGCTCCTGGAAGGTGTCTTCGATCATGAGGCGGATGGCTTCGTCGTCGGTCATACGACCGGTCTGGAGTTTGATGTCGAGGATGGCGTTGGCGATCATGCGCAGCTGTTGCTTGAGGAAGGTGAGCTTCAGGTCTGGATCGTTGTTGAGATAGCCTTCTTCGAGCAACATCTGGGTGGAGTAGATGGCCCAGCCTTCGGCTGAGGCGCTGTTGGCATAGACGCTACGAAGGAGGCGGCGGCCGCGGGGTTCGATACGGTTGGCGTATTCAAACTGTACGTAGTGGCCTGGCATGGCTTCGTGAATCGTGAGCAGCTTGAGGCCGTAGAAGTTGTATTCGCGGAGCTTGGATTCTACTCGGGCTTCCGGCCAGTCGGCAGGGATGGGGGTGAGCCAGTATTGGGCGCCGAGGGTTGGGTCCATGGCAGGGGCGGGATTGAAGCCGCCGACGGAATAGATCCCGCGCATGAAGGCGGGGGTTTCGATGACGGTGAGGTTCTTGTTGGGTGGCAGTTTGAGGAGGCCCTTTTGGGCGACGAAGGCAGTAGCTTCGGCGAGATCGCGGCGGGCGTCGTTGAAGTAGTTTTCTCGGGTGGCGTGCTTGGTGGCGATCTGGTCGAGACGCTTGCGGATGATGGGGTTGATGTCGCCTTTGCCAGTCCAGCCGGAGAGGCGGGCCATCTCTTCGCGGACTTTCTTGAGCTCGGATTCGGCTGCGGCCAGGAGCTGGTCTGGGGTTTCGGTGGTGCCTAAGGTGAGTTGGAATTTTTTGGTGTAGTTGGCGGTGCCGAGGCGCCAGTCGTAATCTTTGCCTTCGAGATCTTTGGTTAGGAACTGGATGTACTGATTGAGGGCGATTGTCGCTTTGTCGGCGGCGTCATCGAATTTTTTGGAGATCTCGGCAGGGCGTTCTTTCTTGAGGAGAGCGATCAGATCGATGTTGCCTTTGGTTTCTTCGATCGCTACTTCGCGCCAGACTTTGGGGGCGCTCGCGAGGTTGCCCTGGGCCTGAGTGACGCGAGAGGGGATACGCTCCATGCGCTTCAGGATGTCGTAGAAGCGCTTGTTGCGAGGGCCGTATTCCTGAGCGTAGGGAACGAAGAGTGCGTTGCCAATGGCTTCGGCGTAGAGTTGGGGGGAGTGGGCCCAAGGCTGGATTGTCTCAATTTCAAAGCGGGCGAGGGTAAGGAGCTGGCTGACGAGGTCATAATCGGCGCGGTCTTCGGGGGTCAGTTTTTCCGGGACAATGTCACGCTTGAGACCGGAGGCGAAGCGGCCGTAATAAGCGCGCTGGCGGGCTGCGGTTGCGGCAGAATATTCATCGAGCAGTTCGTCCATCGGGACGCCATTGTGACGGTGGTAGCCAGCAGCCGTGGCTTGAGAGGGAGCGAAGGTGAGAGTGTTGAGAACATACTCTTCGGCGATGGAGGAGAAGCGTTGTGGTTTGGGAGTGCAGCCCGCGAGGAGGAGCAGGAGAGCTAGGCTGAGTACGGCGCGCATATCTCTAGGATGTCACTTGAAGGGGCCGGTGAGATTCTTTGTGATCCAACCACCGTAAAAATTACTCTTTTGCGGCTGTACTTGTTCGTCGCCAACGAAACAGGCGTCCATTGGGCCGGCATAGACGGCGACGTAACCCTGGATTTGCTGGAAGGCCGGGGTGGGTGCTTCGTAGCTCCAGGCTGCTTTTTCTGCGGATTGGCCGTTGAGGCTAATGGTCCAGTAGGTGGCGGTGCCTTTCCATTCGCAGAAGGTTTGGCCGGTGGCTTTGGTAAGCACGCCGGTGAGGAAGTCTTCTTTGGGGATGTAGTAAGCGGGCGGGTGTGAGGTTTCCAGTACACGCAGGGCGCGGCTGGAATCGACGATGGTTTCGCCGGCAAACACGATGCGAATCTTCTGCGGCACGGCTTCGATGCGGGGCGGGCGAGGATAATCCCAAACGGATTCTGAGATGAGCACCCGTTATAGATTCGGCGCGGAAGACTTTTGGTGCAGGAGCTTAGCGATTTGAAGTGTCAGAAGGCGCTTTGGCTGGCTTGAGGTTTGGGTCGACCTTTTGGAGCTCGGCCATCGCTTTGCGGAGGGCTTCTGCTTTGTCGTTGGGCCAGGCCTGGCCGCGGTTCTGATTGTAGGCGATGGAGAATTCTTCAACAGCCTGCACGAGCTTGTTGAAACGGTCTTCAAAGCGGCGAAGCTGCACTTTTTGAAGGTAGGGACTGGGGCCGACCTCAGCGGGTTCGGTAACGACAGGAACCTGTGTGCGATGGATCGCTACGGCGGTTTCTTGTGCACGGACAGGGTCCGTGGGGTATTGAAGCAAGCAGAGCATCAAGGTAAGAGCATGCATGTGTTTGGGACTCCAATTCGCCAGAAAAGTTGTACTGGACTACAGTGTACTCATATTTCATTTCGGTTACAATAAGATTTTCATTAGGTTTCAATTGCGTTTCTAAGAGAAAGACCCTAGAAAGGACCTAGGGTATAACCTTATTTCTTTCAATGAGATAACGCATTCGCTGGCTCAGGCTGGCACTAGCCTGTTAGCCTCTCGCTATGTACAACTTTTTTCGGGTAGTTCTAGGTACTTTATGCCTGGTTGCGGTGAGTCCGGCGGCAGTAATTTCGTTCAACGCAACGATTACGGACTCGGTAGGGGTCTATGCGACTAATTTGCCGGTGGGAACTTCCATCACGGGAAGTGTGGACATCACCAGTTCTTCCCCGGATGCTGACGCTGACCCGCTTCGTGGAAGCTATTCGCTTGCGGTCGGATCGATCCAACTGTTTCTGAACAATAATCCTTTTGCGGTACTTCAGGGTGGGACCTTCGTTGATCTGTCAGTTTTGGTGGAGGACAGCATTGAGGGACAAGACACGGTGACTTTCTTTGCTGACCCGGTCATATTTGCGACCAAGGAAATGACCCAGGGTGCGGCCACAACATTCAACGTGGCGGGCTTTCTGCGGCTTGTCGGTGAATCCAATTTCCTGGTGAATGGAGACAGCTTGCCGACTGGGCCTTCCAGCTTCAACTGGAGCCAATTCCTGGCTGGCTACGGCCAATTTGGAGATGTCTCGATGCCCGTGTTTGAGGGGGCAATCCCGGTGAACGGATTTGCATTCGTTGTGGATACGGCTGTACCAGAACCTGGCACCTTGTTTGGCGTGGCTGCTGGTGGTTTGGTGTTGTGGCTGAAGCGGCGTCAGTCGCGATAGGACGGATCGATCTTATCCATCAGGCGCACAAGCGCATCGAATTCAGGATTGGGGCGACGGGAGTATCCGTCGCCCCCTTTTGTTGACAGGAAGGCATCGGAGCGCTCGGCGCTGAGTTCGCAGATCTGTTGGGGTGGGATGTTGAGTTTTGAGCCTGTTGCCTGGGCTGCGAGCTGAACCTGGCAGGCACGCTCGAGGCGGAACATCCGGACGAAAGCCTGGGCGACGGTTTCGCCACAGGTGAGCAGTCCATGATTGCGCAG
>JBIPMY010000417.1:0-5427 GCA_044376335.1 Bryobacter sp. | reverse complement strand
CGCGCTTCACCGGAACTAGGGATTGGTCTTGAGCTTAATCCAGCTTCGGGTGGGGAGCGGCAGCACCCCGGTGAGGGCTCGCTCTAATACCGGGTCCTCTGCTGTGGTGATGATGAGCCAGACTTCAGCCTTTGTGGAATGCGAGCTGATTGGGATACTGCGACGAGTCTCGTTTGAATTTGAGAGCGGCTTGATCGATTCGCCATCGATCAGGAATGCGTAGATGTGGCTGCCACTTGCGGCACGGAGGATCAGATTGTCGTTGAAGATCTCAGCGACGATAGGCGGAGGTGCACTAGCGAGTTTGGCGACTGGTGCACTTCTTTCCCCAAAGGAGTTGCTCGCGGCCTCTGAGATTTCCTGGCGAGCAGAATCGGCAGCAGGAGCAGCAGGGGCTGGAGCTTGCTCGATCGATTTGGCCTCGCGCTTTTCAAGCGTGACGACTGGTGCTTTTGCACGCGACTTAGGCGTGGGCTTCTCCTCTGGCAAAGGTGCGGGTACTGAGACAGGCTCTGGTTTGGTGGCAATCGCGACTTCCTGGATCTCATTCTTCGACGATGGCCAATAAGCCACGGTTGCCGCGCCTACCACAAGGCAAGCCGCGAGAGCACCCCAGAGCCATTTATTGGACTTGGGAATCTCGACTGGGGCCTGCGCATGAAGGTGCAACGGGTCTCGCGTTGCTTCAATGTTTTGCAAGGCTCGGAGCAGGCCTTGCCTGGCCAGGCTAGTGGTGAGGGCAGCGCGCAAGGGTTCCTCTTCGGCCATAGCGTCGAAGATCGCCTGGTTCTTGAGCGCCGCTTCGTGGAGGCGCTTCTTCTCTTCCGGGGTGAGGATGCCGGCGGCGTGGCCGCTCAGGAGAGCCTGTATTTCGGGGTCGATCATTGCGGCCTCCTGGTCCTGGTCATGAGCTGCTTCAGATCTTCGCGGCAGCGCGCTTCCCAGGTGTAGACGGTATTGATATTGCCCGCTCCGAGGGCTTGCTGGATTTCGGGAAAAGATAGCCCTTCGAGTTTCATTCGGAAGATGTCGCGGCAGCGCTCGCCGAGTTGGGGGAGGGCATGGTGTAGTTGGTCGAGCAGCTCTTTTTGCTCCAGTTCGAGAACGAGGTTGACCTGATGATCGGGGATGGGCTGCTCGTCGATGTCGACCGATCGATTCTCACCCCGGCGGGCTGACTTGCGGGCCTGGGAGACGAGCTTGAAGCGGGTGATCTGGAGGGCAAGGGGGATCAGTTCGGTGAGTTCCGATACGTGGGCGTATTTTTGATGGAGCACGAGCATGACCTCCTGGGCGACGTCTTCGGCAATCTGCCTCCCATAACGAGATGCCGCGAAGGAGAGAATCCTTTCACGTAATGTCGCGAGCACGTCCATAATGTGAGAATAGAGGAAGATCCCATGGAAATGACACGCTCTCTCAAAGAACGTGGCGTGAGGCTTACCCGCCAGCGCCAGGTTTTACTCAATCTGATCGATCAGAGTGGGCAGCATCTTGATGCCGAAACACTCTATTTGAGGGCTCGCGAAACGGATCCAAAGCTAAACCGCGTCACCGTCTACAGGACGCTCAAGATGTTGAAGGAATCGGGGCTGGTGGATGAGCTGGACTTGCTGCACAAGGACGGCGACCAGCACTATTACGAGACCCGGATGAAGCGTGAGCATGCGCACGTCATCTGTCTTCGTTGCGGTAAGGTGGAAGAGTATTTTGGGGAGCCGCTGGCGCGACTGCGCAAAGAAGTAGAAGAGACTTTCGGGTTTGAGATTCTGCTGGTGCGGACAGAGATTGGCGGGCATTGTTCGCATTGTCAGGCGTTGCGGGCCGAAGAAATGGAACAAGCCAAAAGCGCTTAGGATTGACGGTTAGTGCCCTACGAACTTACTGTAGTGAATCCTTCGGGTAATGCGATCCAGGTGCCTCTGGATCACTTTCCGTTTTCAATGGGGCGGCATAGCGAGAATCATCTGATTCTTCGTGACAGTCGGGTGTCGCGCAAACATGCGGTGATTGCCGAACGTGGTTCGGATATCTGGCTGGAAGATCTCGAGAGCCTGCATGGGGTGCGGGTAAATGAAGTGCGGGTGGTGAAAGAGCAAAAGCTTTCTGGTGGGGATGTCATCGACTTTGGGCTTGAGGATGGCTACCGGCTGATTGTCGTTGAGAAGAGTGAAGCGGAGATTCGCAAGCTGATAGGACGGATGCCCGGAAGCGGCGGTGCGGGGAGCTCTGAGTTGTCGAAGCTGCGAGCTTTGACTGAGGTGGCTCGCAGTCTTGAACATGCCATGTCGACACATGACGTTCTGGCAGCCGTGATTGAGGCGGCGTTGACGGTAACGGGTTGTGAGCGGGGCTTTCTATTGCTTGAAGAGGCTGGAGCCATGCGGGTGGAGTTGGGCCGGGATGCGGCTGGCCGGCCGATTGATGCCGGGCAGTTGCCTGTTCCTCTATCACTCATTCAGCGTGCGCTTAAAGAGCGGAAGGACTTGCTGAGTTTTCAGTTCGACCCGCTTGCCGACTGGTCTTCGCGGTTTAACGATTCTTTGGGTGGCCTCGATTTGCGGAGTGTGCTGTGTGTACCTTTGCTGCGGCTGCGCGGCAGTGTTGGGGCAGGGGAGACGATGGCGGCCACGATGGACGACACCGTGGGGCTGATCTACATGGACTCCCGCCTGGCTGAAGTGGTCAATCAGCAGGGGAACCGTGAACTTCTGCAGACGCTGGCCCTTGAGGCTTCTACGATTCTTGAGAATGCCCGGTTGCTCGAAGAAGAGCGTAAGCGGCACCGCCTCGAACAAGAACTGGCACTGGCCCGTACGATTCAGGCTAACTTGTTGCCGCGCAAGTTAGCAACTGAAGGATTCCTGACGGCCGTGGGCTCATCGATTCCTACACATCAGGTGGGTGGGGACTTCTATGACGTGCTGAAGCGACCGGATGGAAGCTGGCTGGCGGCAGTAGCGGATGTGTCTGGGAAGGGTGTTGGAGCGGCATTGCTTGCGTCGCTGCTGCAAGGGGTAATGCTTGAGGCGGCGAGTTCTGGTGCGGGACTTGATGAATGGTTGCCCCGGCTGAATCACTTTCTTCTGGAACGGACGGCTGGTGAGAAGTACGCGACGATGTTTGCTTGTTGTATCGATGCGAACGGGTTGATGCGGTATGTGAATGCGGGACACTCGCGGCCTTTTCTGTTGCGCGGGCTGGACCTCGAGTCGCTTGAGCAGGATGGATTCCCGATTGGGTTATTGGACATGGCGACTTACCCGCTCGAGCAAGTGCAGCTGAAGGCCGGAGATACTGTGGTGCTGTTTAGCGATGGAGTGGAGGAAGGACGGCGTGGGCCGCAGGAGTTCTTTGGCCGTGAACGGATCGCTGCGGCAGTAGTTGGGAATGCGCAACTGAACTTGCAGGGGTTGCATGACGGGTTGCGCAATGCGCTCACCGACTTTCTGGAGGGTGTTGAGCCGCATGACGATGCGACGTTGCTTTTGCTGCGCTATGGCGGCTGACAGAGAGGACAAGTAAACTCAGGCCCATGATGGCGAAGGTGGCTGGCTCCGGTATGGATGTGGGTGCTTCGATGTTGACGGTGAAGAGTGTCGTCAGGGTATTGTTGCCCAGGCTGATGGCGGCTGAGTCGACGAAGGGGTCGAGGTCGAAGAGTTCGTAGCTGATGATGAGGTTGCCGGTGGCTGGGCCGGGTGTGGCATTGGCGGGGAAGGCGATTGAGCCGATGGCGCCGGCAGTGGTTCCGACCAGGTTTGGGGTGAATGAATCTGTCCAGGCGGGACCGCCGGGGGCTAATGCATAGGAGTTATTGGAGACGAAGTTACTCAAGATGTCGAGGATCGAGTAGATCTCGCCTGGACTTCGGGTCACCGTACCCTGGACGCTGTTGATTACGACATAGTTGGTTGCGTCAGGGGTTATCGAGAAGGGAATGAGCAGCGTATTATTGGGGGCTGCGGCGAAGACTGAGGCGCTCTCGGGGAGCGTCAGGATTGGCAGGGCGACCGCAGTTGTATTGGCCAGAAGGAGAAGCAAGAGTGTTCGCATCGGGTGCATCCTTGATTAACGGAAGAGGTTGTTGAGCGTCACCGTGGACGCGTGGTTAAAGTCACCGCTGAGTGAGAAGACCATGCGGGCTCTGGTGGGCGGTGTGCTCAAGGGCCAGTTGAGCGTTACAGGGATAGAGATGCTGGCACCGGGGGCAATGTTACCGAGGGCCAACGGGAGGGGCGTCGCAACTGAGATTTGTGCTGTGCCGATGGGTGTGATGGCAATGCTGTTGAGTCTTGCATTGATCACCGGGCCCTGGCCGAGGTTGGTGATGTTGAGGGTCCAGATGCGTTGCTGGCCCGAGCCGGTTTTGGACTGGATGGTGAGGGCTAGCATTCCCGGGTAAGGGGTGAAGTTGGCCGTAATCGTTTTGGGGGCATCCATTGTTACCGTTGCGCCGTTGGCTGGGCCGGTGAAGTTGTTGAACTGCCAGCCGGTGGCAGGTGTTGCGATGAGGTTAACGATCGAGTTTGCGTTGTAGAAGGCGGTGGGGGTGATGGTGCCCGCCGAGGGCGGGTTTACGCTCGTCGTGAGTTGATACTGTGTCTGGAAGTTGGCAGTGTAGGTGGTGTTGGTTGCCGGGACGGTGATGTCGTGCGTGATGGGACCGCCGTCTGACCAGTTGAGGAAGTTATAGCGTGTTGCGCCTGAGCCTTGGGGCGTGGATGTACCGATGGGCCGGATGAGATTGACTACGGCAGGGAAGGACTGAGGGGCGGTGGCGGGTTGGCCGTCGATGGTGAAGAGGAGGCCCGAGGGGTTGGTTTGCATCGTGAGTGTTGCGACTTGCGGGGCAACGTCGCGTGTGACGGTGGTGGAGTTGCCTTGCGGGTCTGTTGCTGTGAGGTAGATGCGGAAGAAGACGTTAGTAAGCGTGTAAGGGGTGACCTGAGGAACAAGCCAGGAGCCGC
This sequence comes from Bryobacter sp., assembly GCA_044376335.1. Taxonomy (GTDB): domain Bacteria; phylum Acidobacteriota; class Terriglobia; order Bryobacterales; family Bryobacteraceae; genus Bryobacter. The sequence goes on along the minus strand of JBIPMY010000417.1, from coordinate 457 downwards.
CGGTGGCACCAGTGAATTCCTGGACGAAGGGGCGGACGGCTGCGCCGGTGTGATAGTCGACTCGCCATCTCAGGGCCGATGGGGCGAGGGTGCCGGATTCAGGGTCTGTTGCGGCACCGGAGAAGTTGATGGTTTGAGCGCCGATGAAGGTGGCAGGGGCGGTGATGGAGGGCACCGGGGGTTGATTGGTGGTGACGGTGAGCGTGGCCGGGTTGCTGGTGGCGCTGCCGGTTGGGTTTGTTACGATTACACGGAACTGTGCGCCTGAATCGCCGAGGCTGACGTTATTGAGGGTGTAGGCGGCGCTTGTGGCGGATGGGATATCGATCGTGTTGCGTTGCCACTGGTAGCTTAGGTTGCTTCCGTTTGCGACCACAGTGAAGGTGGCGTTGAGGCCGGTGGGGACGGACTGGTTCTGAGGGTGCGTGGAGATGGTGGGGGCTAGCGGACCGGTGTA
>JBIPMY010000416.1:0-5462 GCA_044376335.1 Bryobacter sp. | reverse complement strand
AGAAGGATGCCCGCCCCAAAGAGCATCCCGAACATCGCGCGCATCTTGCCTTCCATCACGATTGAGATGAAAGCGTTGAGCCAGAAATTAAGTTGGCTGGGATCGTTGCGGTATGACTCTGAAGAATACTCGGGCATCGAAAATCCCGGTATGTTCATGGCAAGGATGCCCAGCAGTGCAACCCCGCGTAAGGCGTCGATCAGATTGACGCGGCTTTTTTCTGAAACGGGTGCAACCGCTTCCATCGGCTGGGTCATCAATTCCATGCCTCAGACGATACCAAATGTTGTAACCAGTGGCTTGGGCTGTTTCAAATTATCGCCGGCCGAGGGATCTTCGCACATCGAGGAAGCCGCCCACTAACAAGACTACGGCGAAGGCTACGATGATCGCGATCTTGGCGGCAACGTCCGCCCCCAGCGCGCCTCTCAGGACGATATCGCGGCTCAGCTCTACCAGGTAAGACGAAGGCAGCAGGCTGCTGATCTGATCAAAGGGAAACTTCAAGAACTCTCTGGGGAATACGAAGCCGGAAAGCAGGATGGACGGTATCAGGATCACGTTGGCGAACTGGATCGCCTGAGAGTGATTGTGGGAATGGGCTGCAACTACTAATCCCAACCCCAGTGGAACCAGAACCAGGAGGGGTACGAATGCAAGGAAAAGCCCGAGGCTCCCCATGATGGGAATGACAAAAAGATAGCGCATGAGAAACACGAGAAAAGCTGTCTCAGCGAAGCCGACCAAAGCGATTGCGATTGCCTTGCCGGTGATGATGGCACCACGGCCCAGCGGGGTGACCAACATCTGCTCAAGCGTTCCGGCTTCACGCTCGGAAGCGAATGAAAGTGCCATCAGCAGTGCGGTAATGGTCTGCACGAGAATCGCGATCAAGCCTGGGATCAGGAAGGCTACGGTACGTCCGCTTGGGTTCGACAAAACATGCGATTGGATTGTCACACCGGGGGTCTGCCCGAGGCCAATCCCAGACGCGGCTCCAAGCACGCGAATCTGCTCTACTGACGCTTCGAGGCCGAGCGAATCAAGCGCAGTCAGCAAGAAAGTAGAAGTGGTTGCGTCTGCGCCATCCACCCAAACCCGCACGATGGCTTTTCGAAGGTACATCAGATTGGCGGTATAGTCGGGCGGGATCTCGATGGCTACACGAATTGACCCACGCCGCAGCGCAGCTTGAATTTCCTGTTCGGACTGGAGCGAGTCCCGAAGCAAAAATAGAGGCGATTGTGCGATGCGTTGGGCGAGTAAGTTTCCGGCTCTGTGATGATCGTGATTGATCAGGGCTGCCGGCACATTGTGAACCCGCGTTTCCAGTGCATAACCGTAGAGGAGGAGTTGCACAATGGGCAAGCCAAAGGTGAGCACCAGAGTGACCGGGTCGTGCAGCATGTGCTGGAACTCTTTCGCCAAAACTGCGAGCATACGGTGCATCAGGCAGGGTCTCCGGGGGCTGTGAGGCCGGGGGAGAGCACTCCATCCTGCAAGTAGCTGGTGCGGTGGCAGTGAGCTGCCTCATCGGTAAAGTGAGTTGTGAGAATGATGGCTGTGCCGGACTGGGCGGACTCGACGAGTATGCTCCACAAGTCAGCGCGAGCTCTGGGGTCGATGCCGGCCGTGACTTCATCAAGGAGAAGAACAGATGGCTTATGGCATAAAGCAGAGGCGATAGCCACGCGCTGTTTCCAGCCGTGCGAGAGCTGGCCTGTGCTGGTATTCCGGAACGGCGTAAGTCCAAAACGTTCGAGAATCTCGTCAATGTTTGCGCGAAGGGTTGCATCCGGGGGCCTGTAGCAACGCGCGAAAAACGAGAGGTTTTCATCGACTGTGAGGTCTTGGTAGAGGCTGAACCTTTGCGCAACGTAACCAGCAAAGCCCTGTATGGAAACTGTACCGGTGGTGGGGCGAGTTGCTCCTGCGAGGATTCGTAAGAGGGTTGACTTGCCGCAGCCATTGGATCCAAACATGCCGTAGATTTCGCCGGGTGCAACCTGGAGATCGAGGCCCTTTAAAACGAGATTGGCTCCGAACTTCTTTGTGATGCCGGAGGCTGACACTGCAGGGAATGTCACTTGGGGATCCCGGCATGAGGAAGATCGAGCGTGACCATGGCCCCGGGCACAGCCTTTGCCAAAAATATGCGAGCACGCACCATGGTTTCCTGCGACACCTGGCGATCCTCGCGCATGGCGAAAGGCACCGTGCGCAGAGTCAAAGTCTCCACTTGCCACTGAAAAGTCTCAGGTCCAAACGTACCCTGCGATTTCAGGCCAATGGCGAGTGCCGAAGCGTCTTTCACAGCGATGGGAAACTCGCAGAAGTATTCGCCGGGTAGAGCGAAAACTACCGAAGGGTTCCCGGGCAGGAGCCGGTCGCCGGCATGAAGATCGAGGAGGTCGATTACCGAAGTCTCAGGCGCGCGTACTTCGCTGTCTGCCAAAATCTGGTCCAGTTCGCGGAGTCGGGTTTCGAGCTGAGGCACCATCGAGGAAAGGTCTTGGAAGGCCTCCCCGCTTGCAAGCGAACGGCCGATGCGTACCCTCACTTCGGTACGTTTGGCCGAAGCTTGATCCCACTCCGCCTGCGCCGCCGAGCGCTCCGCGGCACCCACTGCATGATCCAGTGCGGCTAGAGCTCGAATGTAACGGTCCTCTGCGGCACTTACCTCGGGATGCACTTCCACGACACTAGACCGTAATGCTGGCGGGAAAGCCGACATTTCTTTCGAGGATTCCAGCGCGGTGCGTGTGATCCGGATAGCTGCCACCAAGTTTTTCCGTTGCTCCACCAGCGCCGACGACTCAAGACGAATCAGGACTTGCCCTTTTGCGACGCGGTCTCCTGGCCGGCCGTGAACCTCTTTCACTATGCCGCCCCACTTCGAAGCCGCGACTAGCGTTTTCGACTGAAGCGGCACCCTCACCCGAGGGGGGAGGCCAATACTTTTGATGGTGCCTCCATTGCCGAATACGAGCGTGACGCTGACCCCTATCAGCAGCAAAATTGCAGCAATGCCGAGGATCAACTGCCAGTGGCGCCGGGTGTTCATGGACGTGGATTGGTGACGGTAATCAAGGGCCCGTTGCTGGTGGCGTTACCGATTCTAATTACCAGCGGATAAGTGCCAGGTCTGGTTTCTCTTGGAATCTGTATGTTTGCCTGCCCAAGCGCAATTTGACCGGGAGTCATACCGAGGAACGCGACCGGAATTGGCGCACCATCGAGGGTCGCCGAATAGGCCAGGGTGGGAATCGAGAGTGCGCTGCTTCCCGCCACTCCGCCTGTTGGTACCGGATTGTTCAAGGCGCCTTGTCCGGTGAAGTAGGCAATGATGATGTCTCCTGCAGGAACGGGGTTATCCGCTGTATTCACCGTCACTGAGCCATCGGGCCCAACGTTCTGCAACACGGCGCGGTTGTTGCCGAAAACAAAGATTCCCGGTGCGCTGGGCTGGACGGTAATGGGGAAAGCGGCGGAGGCGACGCCGTCCTGTTCCACGACTACCTGCGCGGATCCAGGGGCCACTTCGTATGGAAGCTGTGCATTCAACTGCGTTCCAGAAGAGAGCGCAAACACGAGGTACATCGGAATTGGCGTGCCATTCACCAATATGCGAAAGCCCCCCAGCGAGGTGGGGAGCGGGACGACACTCGCCGTTGCGTTTGCTCTGGCGGTTACGTTGACATAGACGGTGATCCAGGATCCGGGCGCTAGGTTGGGCAAGAAGCTGGCGCCATTTACCAGTGCGCTGATCGAGGGGCCCTGCGAAGCTGCAGTAATGGTGAGCGGTGCGCTTGCAACCGGAATTCCTGCGACGGTGGCCGTTACTGAGCCGCTACCAGCACTTGCTCCCAGTGTCACGGTTGTGGAAGCCCGACCCTGGGCATCGGTAGTCGCGGTGGCTGGGCTCACCGTCGCACCTGTTGCCGAGAAGCTAACCGTTGTATTTGCGACAACGGCACCGGCCGCGTCGACCAGTTCCACTGTGAACGGGGTGGCGAGTCTGGTGGACACGGTGCCTGTGCCTGAAAAGCCCGGGATGATGTTGATGCGCGCGGGTTGCGCAGGAATCTTGCTGCCGAAATCAAACTTCGTTACGAATCCATCACCGCGAGGCCATTGCTGGCCTGCGCCGGTATAGGTGGTCTGCGCTCCGGAAGCGGTTCCAGGCAATGCGGTTGAAAGCGTATTGCCGCCAATGTAGGCGTTGCCTGCTGAATCCAGTGCGATGGTCGCGCCCGCGTCGTCACCCCTTCCGCCGTAAAAGCTGGAATATGTGATGGCACCTGTGGTGGACATCGTTGTAAGAAATGCATCGCCGGTGTTGCGTGGTCGTTCTGGAACTTGAAACTCTGAATTCGCAGCAATTGCCTGGCCGCCAAAGCCACCATGAATCGGTTGCAAGGCGTCAGCTGTCTTAGGGAAGTCAGTGGAGAGACTAAAGCCAGTTACGAACGCATTCCCCGAGCCATCCACCGCGATCCCCAGCCCTCCTTCATCGCCCGATCCTCCCAGGTAGGTGGAGTATGAGAACGCCGTTCCCGTTGTGTTTAGCTTGGTTACGAAGGCGTCGCCGCCGTAGGCAGCGCCAATCGTGCCCACCGCGCCGCTTCCCCTGTAACTAGACTGTGCCGCACCAGCGCTGACGGGAAAGTCTGTAGACACCGTGCCTCCGGTAACGTAGGCGAAGCCTTCTGAGTCGACTGCAATTCCTGTAACCGCATCCATTCTCGCCCCGCCCAAAAAAGTGCTGTAAACAAGCGCTCGCGCCGAGCTGAGCTTGGAGATGAAACCATCTCCCGGTACTCTGGTAGAGCCGTTAACCTGTGACGGCACTCCCTTGAAGGTGCCTTGGGCAGCGCCTGCCGTAACGGGAAAATCGCTCGAGAGGGTGATGCCGCCGACGTAGATATTGTTCTGAGCATCAAGGGCCACGCTGCTAATTCCATCTCGTCCAGCGCCGCCAAAATAAGTGGAGTAACTGAACGCGCTTCCTGCAGCGTTCAAGATTGTGATGAATCCATCTCCTGCGATGCTGGGTCCAGAATTGGGGCCGGTGTTGTTGGCTCCCCGGTATTGCGGATAGAGAGAGCCAGCTGTGGTGGGGAAATCGGAAGAGGTTGTGGCACCAACCACCACTGCGTTTCCGCTGCCATCGACGGCGATACCCATGGCCAAATCGTTGAGTGCTCCACCGAGATAAGTTGCGTAAAGTAGCTGGTTGCCGGCAGGGTTGAGCTTTACGGTAAAGCCATCGCCCGGATTGTAGAAGCCATTGTCGTTGGTGAAACCCTTATAGGTTCTCTGAGGCGCAGTGGCGCTTGCAGGGAAATTAGAGGATTGTGTGCTGCCTGCAATATAGGCATTGCCCGCTGCGTCGATTGCCAGTGAGGTAGCGAAATCGTCTCCGTTACCGCCCACGTAGGTCGCATAGACCACACTGTTTC
>JBIPMY010000241.1:0-9390 GCA_044376335.1 Bryobacter sp. | reverse complement strand
CTGGCTGGGAAGGCTGTGGCACCGGGAATGGAGGTGCTGAGGAAGTTGAAGTCAGCACGGCCGGCGATGTCCTGCTGGCCGAAGCCGTCGGCGTTTTGATTCTGATAGGCGAAGCCGAACTTGAAGGTGTGTGAGCCGCGGATGTAGCTGAAGTCATCCTTGAGGCCCCAGCCGGGTTGATTGGTGCCGTTGTAGGAAGCGCCGCCCCAGGCTGAGAATTCAGTGAAGTTGATGGTGGGGAAGTTCTGGTTGCAATCGACGACGTTGGCGATGCAGACTTTGTCTTTCCAGTTCTTGTCGACATTGGCCGAGAAGCTGTTTTTGGTGAAGGTGTTCTTGGCGAAGGAGAGGTGATTGATCATTCGAGGAGAGATTGTCCAATCGTGGGTAAGGCGATAGGCTTCTGTGTCCCAGGCCTGAAGCTGACCGCTCCAGAGGGGTTCGGGGAGTCCGGGAGGGCCGGCTGGGCCTGGCTTGCGACGGAAGATGGTGGTGTTCCAGAGGAAGCTGAGGCGGTGCTTGTCGCCGAAGAGTTGGTCGCCTTTGACGGACCACTTGTCGGTGGGAGTGACTTCAGTGCCGCCGGTGACGAGGTAGTTCTGGCGGACGTAGCCGCTGGTGCCGGGCGCGAAGCCACGGTTGGGGGCTACGGCCGAGGCGAACTTGGCGATGCTGGAGGCGGTGTTGGAGAAGCGGTTGGCAGGGATCTGATTATTGGGGAAGACGCTGCGGATGTTGCCCGTGCCGGCCGGGTTGGGGCGGGTGGTGGAGGGGTCGTAGATGGGGATCTGACGGTTGGATTGATCGACCCAATTGGTGAAGTCGCCACGGTACATTTCTGGAGTGGGGACCGAGAGGATAGCGTCGTTTGCGCCGACGCGATTGCGGAAGCCTTCGAAGGCGGCGAAGAAGAAGGTTTTGTTGCGGCCGTTGTAGACTTTGGGGATCACGACGGGGCCCGAGAAAGTGCCGCCGAAATCGTTCTGACGATAGACGGAGCGGCGGGCGGCGAAGAAGCCACGAGCGTCCATAGCGTCGTTGCGGAGGAAGTTGTAGACGGTGCCGTGAATGTCATTGGTGCCGGACTTGGAAGCGAAGGTCATAACGCCGCCGCCAGCCTGGCCGTATTCAGCTTTGAAGCCGTTGGTGTCTACGGAGAATTCTGTGAGGCCTTCGACGGAGGGGGTGTTGAGGGCGGCTTCGGCTGTGTCGCCGGAGCGGTTGGTGCCGACGCTGTGACCGTCGAGGGTGGCATCCCAGGCGGCTGCCTGACCACCGCCGAGGGAGAGGCGCTGGCCGTCGCCGCGGGCTTCTGCTGCTACTGCGACGAGGTTGAAGGGGCTGCGCATGGAGCCGGCTACAACGAGGGGGAGTTCGTCGACGAGTTTGTTCTGGACCTGGGTTGAGACTTTGGCGGTGTCTGTTTGAATGGCAGCGGCGTTGGCTGTTACTTCGATTTGTTCTGAGACCTGGCCGAGCTGGAGTTGGAGTTCGAGGCGTACGGAGGAGGATGCGGCGACGATTACGTTTTGCTGGATGTAGCGCTTGAAGCCGGTGGCGGTAACGGTGATGCGGTAAGCGCCGGGGCTCAAGTTGGGAGCAGAGAATTCGCCGGTGGCTGAGGTGAGGACTTTGAAGGTGCCGTTTGTGTCGCGATTGACGACAACTACTTCGGCTCCTGCGAGTGCGGCGCCGGTTTGATCTGTAACTGTGCCGGCGATCAGACCGCGTTCGCTTTGGGCGAAGCTGAGTGACGAGAAGACAAGAGTGGCGATTGCCAACATAGCAAATCTTAAATAAAAACCTCTAAGCATATTTGGAAACTCTATATGCTTTGAAGTGGATTTGCAAGAATTGGAATCGTGCTTATTCCAATTTTATTGATCGCTGCAGTTTCTTCTCTGGATACAAAAGATATTCAGAGCGGAATCGACAGTGCGGCTGGGACGGGGAAGCCCTTTGTGTTGCCGGCAGGGGTTCATAGCGTTGGGACGATACGGCTACGGGCTGGCGCGCATCTTCGTTTTGCGGCAGGAGCTGTGCTGCGGATGCTTCCTTTGAATGCTGATTATGCGCCGATTGAGAAGCTGGGCTTTGAGCCGTTTGCCGATGTTGAAACTTCCCGTTTTGAGCATGCGATGTTGTTTGCCAGTGATGCCGATGGGGTGACCATTGACGGGCCGGGGCGGATTGAATGTGAACGGAATTCTCGTGGAGGGCCGAAGCCTATTTCTATGCGGCGGTGCCGCAATATTAAGCTGGATGGATTTACGATTGACCGTGCGCCGAATTATGCGATTAGCCTGATTGGATGTAGCCGGGTGGATATTGGGCGCGTCGCGATTACGCGGAGTTTGTCTGACGGGATTGATCTGGACAATACGAGTGATGCGGTAATTCACGATGTTGATGTGGAGTCGCATGATGATGCGATTTGTCTGAAGGCGAGTCTTTCTCTGGGGGAGAAGAAGGCTACGCGCAACGTGACGGTTGAGCGAGCGAGGTTGAAGACTGCGAGTGTGTTTTTTAAGCTGGGGACGGAGTCTTACGGCGACTTCTCGAAGATTCGGGTGAAGGACGTTACGATGACTGGCGGAGTGGGCGACCGGCATGGCAATCCGGGCATTGCGCTGGAGACGGTGGATGGCGGCAAGATCAGTGATGTGGTGATTGAGGACGTGAAGATGGAGGGAGTGGGGACGCCGATCTTTCTTCGGATTGGCGCAAGGAAGGAACCGCCTGGTGAGTTGACTGGGGTACGGTTGTCTCGGATTGAAGCGCGTGGGACGCGGTATGCGAGTGTGATTGCGGGGCTGCAGGATGCGCCGATTCGTAATTTGAGTATGGAAGAGATTCGTGTGGAGCCAGTGGGTAGTGCTGGTATGTTCGACGCGAAGCGGCGCGTGCAGGAAACGAGGAGTGCGTATCCGGAGCCGATTCAGTTTGGGCCGATTCCTGCGTCAGCATTTTTCTTTCGGCATGTGGCTGGTTTGCGTTTGAGAGAGTTTCAGTATTTGAAGCTGGCGGCAACGCCTGCAGTGTTGCTGGATCAGGTTACAGGTGGCTGGCCTATGTGTAAGCAGATCGATTCGACGCGGGGCGCCTGTGACGGGACGTTTTCAAAGAAGAAGCCCTAGGGCTTGAGTGTTTTGCGGCTGAGCATGTCGAAGGTGTCGCCGGTCTGGAGGAAGTAATGGCGCTTCTCGTCGGGCCGGGCTTTGTGGCGTGCGTCGTAGATGGCTACTTTGCTGACGCCGAGAACTTCGAAACGGTCTTGTTGGACGATGATGGCAGTGCCCTCGTCGAGGCCGATGCCCAATAAATCGGGGTGCTTGGTGATGACTTCCCAGAGGTCGTTTTCTCTGTTTCGCTTGAGCAGGTGTTGATCGATTGCAGCGTTGCGGAGGTAGCCGAAGCCGCGTGTGTAGCCTGGGGCGATCATGATTTCGTTGCCGGTTTTGGCACCGCGCACGAGGTATGAGCCCTGGATGGTGGCTCCGGCTGAGGTGCCACCGATGACGCCGCCACGGTTGAGTACGTTTTGGAATTCGCGTTCGGTTTTGGTGCCTTCGTAGCTATCGACGATGCGCCATTGGCGGCCGCCTCCGAACCATATGGCTTTGGCTCGTTTGAGTGGTGCGACGAAGGCATCGGTGTCGGCTACCTTTTTGTCTCTTGTGTGAAGGACCGTTACGTCGGTGAAGCCGGCGCGCTTGAGGAAGTCTGCGGCGTTTTCTTTGGGTTCGGTTTCAGCGGCTGCGGGGATGTAGACGACAGGCGCGTCTGCACCACCAGCGAGGGTGATGAAGCGTTGCCAGATTTCAGGGCCTACTGCACCTCCGCCGACGATGACGAGGTTGCCTTTGTCAGGGCCGTATTGGGCGGCGCTTAGGGTGATTGCGCAAAGAAGAAAACGTATGATCATGAGAGACCTTCGAGGGGGCCGGTGCTGTCGCCGAAGCTCTTTTCCTGAATGCCCATGCGGTGGAGCATCGCCAGGTGGAGATTGCAGAGCGGGGTTTTTTCGGGGGCCCGGAGGCGGCGGCCTGGACGGAGTGCGCCTTTGCCTTTGCCAGCGAGGATGAGGGGAAGATTTTCTACTGCGTGGCTGTTGCCGTCTTTGAGGGTGCCACCGAAGAGGATCATCGAATTGTCGAGCAGGGAGGTGCCGCCTTCGTCGAGGCTCTTCATACGGTTGAGGAAGTAGGCCAACTGTTCGGTATGCCAGTTGATGATCTTCTCGTACTGCTCACGCTGGGCAGGGAGGTTGCGGTGGTGTGAGAGGCCGTGGAAGCTTCCCTTTACGCCGCTGAGGAAGCTGTAGTCTTGCGAGCTTTGGGCATCGCCAAACATGAAGGTGGAGATGCGGGTGCTGTCTGTCCAGAAGGAGAGGATTAGCAGGTCGAGCATGAGACGGACGTGTTCGGCGTGGGTGTCGGGGATGCCGGGGCGTGGACGGTCGAGCGGGAATTTGCCGGCGTTGATCCAGCGCTTTTGCGGGCGCATGGAGGCTTCGAGGCGGCGCTCGACGGAGCGTACAGATTCGAAGTATTCGTCGAGGCGGGCCTGGTCTGAGGTGCTGCCTTTTTGGCGCAGGGATTTTGCTTGGTCTAAGACGGCGTCGAGGACGCTTGAGTCGTCACGCTGGAGGGATTCGATGAGGGAGTGGTGTTTGGAATCGAGGCCTGAGACGACCTTGGCGCGTGGGTTGCGGAAGAGACGATCGAAGGCGAGTTGGGGGATGATCTCTTTGGGGACGGGAGACTTGGGGTCTGCCCAGGAGAGGAAGGAGCCGAGTGCGCGGGGGAAGCCACCGCCGGCGGTGTCGATGCCGGTGCGGGGGGAATCGATGCCAAGCTCGAAGCTGGGGAGGGGAGTGTTGAGGCCGATGCGCTGGGCGGCGAGTTGATCGATGGTGGTGCCGCCGGAATCGAGGTCGCTGCCGACGGTGCGCTCTACGTAGCCGCCGGAGAGCCAGGCGGGGACTTTGGGCCAGTGGCCGTTGCGGCCGATGGTGTTTTTGTGCCAGAGGTTTTCGAGCAGCAGGAAGTCGTTGCGGAGGCCTTCAAGGGGTTTGAGGTGCGGGGTGATTTCGTATTGTTTTTCGTCGTCACCGGGAGGGGTCCAATGGTCTGGGCGCACACCGTTGGGCATGAAGAGGAAGGCCATGCGGAGGGGTGGCTCTTTGAGGCGTTCTTCGGCCTTGAGTGATTCGAGCCAGGGCAGTGCGAGGCTGGCGCCTGCTGCTCTGAGGATCATTCGACGGGAAAGGTTGCGCGCCATAAATTGCTCCTAGACTAACAAAATCACTTGTCGCCGAGAAGGCGGGTGCGGACTGGTTTGGTGGTTGTTGTTGACGACATGGAGACTGCTGTGCCTGTCTGATGGTTGCGGAAGGGACTGCTTAAAACGATTTCGTGGATGAGCAATCTAGCACTTGCGTTGTTCTGGTTGAGCTTGTCGACGATGCGCTGGATGGTGCACTGGTCTGAATCGGAGATGCCTCGGCCGAGAGCGTAGCCGAGGACTTTGCCGCTGATGTGGCGGAGGAATTCTTCTTTGCGGCTGAGGAGGATGTTGCGCAATTCAACAGGCCCGTCGAAGGTTTCACCGGAGGGCAGAGTGCCTTTGCTGTCGACAGGGCCTTCTTTGAGGCGGCCCATCCAATCGAAGGTTTCGAGACCGAAGCCGATGGGGTCCATGAGGTTATGGCAGCTTGCGCAGGCGGCGTCTGCGCGGTGGCGTGAGAGGATCTGGCGCATGCTGAGACCCTTTTCAGACTTGGCTGCTGTTTCAAGAGTTGGGACGTTGGGTGGAGGAGGGGGGACGGGAGTGCCGAGCATGGTTTCGAGAACCCAGGCACCTCGGAGGACAGGGCTGGCGAGTTTGTAGTGTGAGGTCATGGCGAGGACTGAGGCCATGCCGAGGACGCCGCCTCTGCGGTTGTCTGGCCATTCTACTCGTTTGAATTGATCGCCCAGTTGCAAGTTGACCTGATAGAACTTGGCGAGGCGGGCCGTCATGAAAGTGTAGTTGGCGTTGATCAGTTCGAGGAGGCTGCGGCCGTTGGTGAGGATGTGCTGGAAAAGCAGCACGGGTTCTTCGCGGAGTTCTGCTGCGACCTCTGGGGTGTAGTAGTGCTGGAGTTCTGTGAGGAGTGGGACTACTCTGCCGCCGACTTCCTGTGTGCCGAGCCACTGGCCGACGAAGCTGTTGGAGAAGGCGCGGGAGCGGGGATCGTCGAGCATACGATCGACTTGTTGTTTGAGGACTGCGGGATCTTGCAGGCGGCTCTGGGCGGCGAGCTGGAGGAGTTCTTCATCGGGCATGGTGGACCAGAGGAAGTAGGAGAGGCGCGAGGCCATGTCGTATTGACCCACGGGTTGAGTGGTGGCCTGGGAATCGCGGCCTTCGATGCGGAAGAGGAAACGAGGGGAGACGAGAGCGGCTTTGAGGGCCATCTTGACGGCTTCTTCGTAGGGGTCACCTCGCTCGAAGGCTCGTTGATAGATATTGAAGAATCGATCGACATCGGTGGAATCGACAGGACGCCGGTAGGCTTTGGTGAGGAAGCTGGTGAGGAGGCGGCGAGTGGCGCGGGTTGCGTCGATCGGGGACTCGCCGGGTTCGAGGCCGAAGAGACGGTAGTGGAGGGCGCGCTTGTCCTGAGCGATGGGTTCCTGTTTTTGTTCGACGGTGAGGCTGTAGAATTCGACGGGTTCATCGCCCGCTGTGATGCGGATGTTGTGGACGCCACGAGTGAGCGGGTTGGTGGCGACGCGGGTGGTGGGGCCGCCGTTGGAATCGCGTGCATAGGAGAGCGTGGTGGGCGGGCCATCGTCGACACGGACCTGCATTTGGAAGGCGGTTTGTCTGGGTCTTTCTACGGAGACTCGCAAGTTGTAGGTGCCTTCGACGAAGATTGCGACTTCGGCGCCGAGGGATTGAGATGGGGGCAGAGTGCGGCCTGGTTTGACTGAGGGCAGAGGCGGGTTCATCTCTGCGGACGGGAAGAGTTTGCTGATGGGTTGGGTGATGATGACGCGATCGAGAATTTTCTGGGCGGCTTCGAGGTAACGCTCGAGGAGCATGGGCGGGATGTAGAGGGTTTCGCCGTTGGTGTCGAAGCCGTTGCCGCCGGATTCATCGGCGGGGAAGAGGTCTGCTGCAACTACGTCGACGCCCAGGAGGTCTCGGATGGTGTTGTGGAATTCGCGACGGTTGAGACGGCGAGGGGGGATGGCACCGGCGCTTTCGCCGGCAGTGCAGGCGGTCTTGCGGAGTTGATCGTCGATCCAAGTGGAGACGCGGAGACGGTCTGCCTCGGTGAGCTTGGAGGCCATGGGGGGCATGGTGCGGTTGCGTAGTTGGGTGGCTACGTCTCGCCAGAGCATGCGGCTGTCGTTGAGGTCTTCGGCCTTTTGGGCTTTGAGGAAGTTGAGGCGGTTTTTGGGGTTGGCGGGGTTGTGGCAGGCGGAGCAATTTTGCTCAAGGACGGGTTTCAAGTCCCTGGCAAAATCGTCCGCCGCGTTGACCGTGACAAGTGCGAAAAGAAGCGATAGAGTTGCACGCACAATGCAACTGTATCTTATGCCTTAGCGATTTGGCGCAGAACGTAAGGCATGATGCCGCCGCTGCGGAAGTAGAGAACCTCGACAGGAGTGTCGATGCGGACCTTGACGGTGAAGGTCTTGGTGGCGCCATCGGCAGTCTTGACGGTGACTTTGGCGAGCTTGTCGCCCTGGGCTGCGTCTGAAACACCGGAGATGGAATATGTTTCGGTGCCGTTGAGGCCGAGGGACTGACGGCTCTCGCCGGGGAGGAATTCGCAGGGGAGGACGCCCATTCCAACGAGGTTCGAGCGGTGGATGCGCTCGAAGCTTTCGGCGATGACGGCCTTGACGCCGAGGAGGTTGGTGCCCTTGGCGGCCCAGTCACGGGATGAGCCAGAGCCGTATTCTTTGCCTGCGATGACGATGAGCGAGGTGCCTTCGGCCTGGTATTTCACCGAGGCATCGTAGATGCTCATCTGTTCGCCGGAGGGGACGTGTTTGGTAAAGCCACCTTCGACGCCGGGGAGCATTTCGTTCTTGAGGCGGACGTTGGCGAAGGTGCCGCGGGTCATCACTTCGTCGTTACCACGGCGCGCGCCGTAGCCGTTGAAGTCTGAGGGGGCGACGCCGAGGCTCATCAGGTATTGGCCGGCGGGGGAATCCTTCTTGAAGGAACCTGCAGGTGAGATGTGGTCTGTGGTGATGGAATCGCCGAGGACGCAGAGAGGGTAGAGGCCCGCGAGATCTTCGATGGGGGCGCTGGGGTCCTTCATGTTTTCGAAGTAGGGCGGGTGCTTGATGTAGGTTGAGTTTTTGTCCCAGGCGAAGAGGTCGCCGGTGGGGGTCTTCATGCTCTTCCATTGATCGGTGCCTTCGAAGACGAATTCATATTCGCGACGGAATTGATCTGCGGTGACGAACTGGCCGACGGCGGCGGCGACTTCTTCCTGAGTTGGCCAGACATCTTTTAGGAAGACATCTTCGCCGTCTTTGCCTTTGCCGAGGGGCTCTTTGGTGAGGTCGATGTCGACGCGACCGGCGAGGGCGTAGGCGACTACGAGTGGTGGGGAGGCGAGATAGTTGGCGCGGACTTGTGCGTTGACGCGGCCTTCGAAGTTGCGGTTGCCGCTGAGGACGGCGGCGACGACCATGTTGTTATCAGCGACGGCCTGGCTGACAGTTTCAGGCAGAGGGCCGCTGTTGCCGATGCAGGTGGTGCAGCCGTAGCCGACGAGGTTGAAGCGGAGTTGGTTGAGGTAGGGGGTGAGGCCGCTCTCGTTGAGGTATTCGGTGACGACGCGGGAACCAGGAGCGAGGGAGGACTTGACCCAGGGCTTGGTCATGAGGCCCTTTTCGACAGCCTTCTTGGCGAGGAGGCCAGCGCCGATCATGACGCTGGGGTTGGAGGTGTTGGTGCAGCTGGTGATGGCGGCGATGACGACTGCGCCTTCGGGCATGCTGGAGGTTTCACCGAACATCTCAACGTCGACGCTCTTGGGTTCTGCTGTGAGGGTGGAGAGGAAGTTGGACTTGACGCCTGAGAGGGAGACGCGATCCTGCGGGCGCTTGGGGCCGGCGAGGGAGGGCTCTACGCTGTCGAGATCGAGTTCGAGGACGTCGTTGAACTCGGGCTCGGGGGTGCCGGCTTCGAGGAACATGCCTTGTTCTTTGTAGTAGGCTTCGGCGAGTTCGACGAGGTGCTTGGGCCGGTTTGAGAGGCGCATGTAGTCGAGGCTCTTGACGTCGATGGGGAAGAAGCCGATGGTGGCGCCGTATTCGGGGGCCATGTTGGCGATAGTGGCACGGTCTGCGAGGCTGAGGGCGGGCATGCCGGGGC
>JBIPMY010000301.1:0-7661 GCA_044376335.1 Bryobacter sp. | reverse complement strand
AGAATTCTACGAACTTGCCGACGACGCCGCGCTTGCGGAGCATCTGGGTGACGGTGAGGACGAGGTCTGTTGCGGTTGCGCCGGCGGCGAGTTTGCCGTGGAGCTTGAAGCCGACGACTTCGGGGAGGAGCATCGACATGGGCTGGCCGAGCATGCAGGCTTCTGCTTCAATACCGCCTACGCCCCAACCGACGACGCCGAGGCCGTTGATCATGGTGGTGTGTGAGTCTGTGCCGACGAGGGTGTCGGGATAGGCTTGAGCCTTTTCTTCGTTGACGAAGACCACGGGGGCGAGGTATTCGAGGTTTACCTGATGGACGATGCCGGTGCCGGGGGGGACGGCGCGGAAGTTGCGGAAGGCCTTCTGGGCCCAGCGGAGGAGGGCGTAGCGCTCGCTGTTGCGCTGGAACTCGAGCAGGACGTTGAGGTCGAAGGAGTCCTTGGCACCGTAGTTGTCGACTTGTACGGAGTGGTCAATTACAAGGTCCACGGGGATCAGCGGGTTGGCCAGTGTCGGATCTGCACCCATCTTGAGGAGGGCATCGCGCATGGCGGCGAGGTCTACGACGCAGGGGACGCCGGTGAAGTCCTGAAGGAGAACACGTGAGGGGCGGTAGTTGATTTCCTGAGGGGTTGCCTTGAGGTCCCACTTGGATACGTATTCGATGTCGGACTTCTTGACGGTGAGGTCGTCTTCAAAGCGAAGGAGGTTCTCGATGAGGATTCGGATGGAGACCGGGATCCTTTGCATGTTGAAGCCCGCCTTGGCCAAGGCGGCAAGTTTGTAGATTTCGTATGTGCGTCCACCGACCGTCAAAGCCGAAGCGGCGCCGAAAGAGTTCCGATTGCTCATAGTAGGAATCTAATAGTGTATCGCGTGGCCCATGAAACGGTGCTTGTCCTGCTATGCTCAATGTTTCATGCAGCAGACCACTGATTCTGCCAATCCATTTCACGACGCGTTGCGGTTTGAACGGAGAATCCCTCCCTGCAGCGTTCTGATTTTTGGCGCAAACGGCGATTTGACGATGCGAAAGCTCTTGCCAGCGCTTTATCGACTGGCATATGAGCGAAAACTCCCGAGCGGATTTTCGATTGTCGGGAACTCACGGACAGCGATGAGCCATGAGCAGTTTCGCGAGAAGATGCGGGTAAGTGTTCAGAAATTTATTGAGAATTCGCCCTTTGATGAAGCGCTGTGGGAAGACTTCGCTAAAGGGATTTATTACGTTTCTGGCGACATCTCAGACCCGGCTTGCTATGCGGCGCTGAAGGTTCAGCTGGATGAGATCGAGCGGGACCGTGGCACTGGCGGGAACGTTCTTTTCTACCTCTCTACACAGCCCAGCTTCTATGCAAGCGTTGTAGAGCAGATTGGTGCGGCGGGTCTTGCGCAGCATGCGGGTGGGGCCTGGCGGCGGGTTGTGATCGAGAAGCCGTTTGGGCATGATCTGGCTAGCGCTAAGGAATTGAACCGCCGGATTAGTGCGGTGCTGCCCGAGCGAGACGTTTATCGTATCGATCATTATCTTGGCAAAGAGACGGTTCAGAACGTACTTGCCTTCCGGTTTGGGAATACCATTTTTGAGCCCTTGTGGAACCGTCAATACATCAGCCATGTGCAGGTGACTGCGGCTGAGAGCATTGGTGTTGAAGGGCGTGGCGCTTATTATCAGGAAGCTGGTGCGCTGCGCGACATGATTCAGAATCACTTGTTGCAGGTGATGGCTACTGTGACGATGGAGGCTCCGCCCTACTTTGATTCCGACGCTGTGAGGGATGAGCGTGCGAAGCTGCTGCGGTCGATCCGGATTCTGAAGCCGGATGAGGTGGACAGCCATGCGGTGAAGGGACAGTATGGCCCGGCACGTGTTGGCAATGCGGATTTACCTGGCTTTCGACAAGAGCAAGGTGTGGACCCGCAGGCGCAGACTGATACTTATGCGGCAGTGACTTTCTTTGTTGATAACTGGCGTTGGGCTGGTGTTCCGTTTTATGTGCGGACGGGTAAGCGGATGCCCAAGCGGGTGACCGATATTGCGATTCGTTTTAACAACGCTCCGCTATCGTTGTTCTCGTCGAGCCCGGGGGCAGCGGATTCGCCGCTGGCTGCGCCGAATCTGCTGATCTTGAGGATTCAACCGGACGAAGGTATTTCGTTGCGTTTTCAATCGAAGGATCCTTCGGGCGGCGGCATGAAGTTGCGGCCTGTTTCGATGGACTTCAACTACGGTTCGAGTTTTGGATCACGTACGCCTTCGGCCTACGAGACTTTGTTGCTGGATGCTCTGGCCGGGGACAGCACGTTGTACACGCGCCAGGATATGGTGGAGGCTAGCTGGCGGGCAGTGGAGCCAATTCAGAACCACTGGCTGGAAACCAAGTTTGACTTCCCGAATTACGAAGCCGGGAGCTGGGGACCCAAGGCGAGCGATGAAATGCTGGCGCGGCGGGGCCACGAGTGGAGGATCCCTTGAGTAGCGCTTCAGTAGACACAGCTAAACTGCTCAAGGATCTGGGTGGACTGTGGACTCAATTGGGCAAGGAAGAAACTGAAGGGTCTGACCGCTCTGCTGGAGTGTTGCGTGCGGTAACTATGACGTTCATCCTTGGTGTGGAAGAGGGTGAGGATGAGGCGGCAGCGAGTGAAGCCCTGGCGTTGCTGATGCATGAGCATCCGAGCCGTGCGATTGTGCTGAAGTTACGATCGGATGCTAGTGCTGAGCTTGAAGGGCGGGCGTTTGCGCAATGCTGGATGCCTTTTGGGCGGCGGCATCAGATTTGTTGCGAGCAAATTGAGTTGAGTGCGGGAGCGGCTTCGTTTGAAGATACGGCGTCGTTGCTGCATGGACTTGTTGCGCCTGATCTTCCGGTTGTTTTCTGGTGCCGCAGCGCGAAGCTCTTCGATCATCCGGCTTATGCAGAGATTGCTGCGATGGCGGACAAAGTGATTGTGGATAGCAGATCGCTCTCGAATCCCAAAGCTGCATTGCGTTTGTTGAATCGTGAGGTTCAAGCCGGCAAGCTTTATGGCGATCTGACCTGGACACGTTTGACGCGCTGGCGGCAAATGGTGTCAGGCCTGTTTGAGCGTATGGATTGTCAGGGGCTGTTTCTGAATTTGAATCGCGTCGAGATTCGTTACACGCATGTACCTGAGCCGATTGCTGTGGATTACCTGGCTTGCTGGTTGAAGTCTGTACTTGGTTCTAAATTCCAGGTAGACCGGGTGCATCGGCCGTCTGAGGCATCCTGGCTGATTCAGGGATTATGTTTTGTCACGGCATTGTCGGATGTTGTTATTGAGAGGTCGGAGAAGGGTATTGTTGAAACCCACATCCAGAAGTTTTCGACCCGAACTGTGTTTGAAGAACTGGACGAGCCGAGACTGGTTCGCGAAGAACTTTCTATTTTGGAGCGAGACCCGATCCTCGCCCGCGTTTTGGAAATTGCATCACAAAGCTAAGCATGTTGTCCTATCTAAATATTTTTGCCAACCCTGAACTAGCAGCTAAAGCCTGCGCTGAACGAATCGCTGAAGTTGTTAAAGAAAGTCTAGAGTTGCGTGGTGTTTCGCGCATTGCTCTTTCTGGCGGATCTTCCCCCAAAATGATGTTTGGACATCTGGCCAAGCTTCCTGTGGATTGGGAACATGTCTGGTTGTACTGGGTGGACGAGCGAGTGGTTCCGCCGGATCATGCAGACTCGAACTACAAAATGGCGATGGAGAACTTGATCCTTCCGGCTGGGATTCCGATTCAACATCTGAATCGTATCGCCGGGGAGCGGTATCCGGAAGAAGCGGCTGCTCATTACATTTCAGAAATTCGTGTGGACTTCAAATTGAAGGAAGGCGAGCTTCCCAAGTTTGATCTGGTGCATCGTGGCATGGGGCCGGATTCGCATACGGCGAGTTTGTTTCCCGATGATCCGTTGATCGAAGACGACTACGAGATCGCTGCCAATACTTATGTTGAGAAGTTCAATTCTCATCGCGTGACGTTGCTGCCTGGGGTGTTGAAGGCTGCGCGGCACACGGTAATTCTTGCCGCTGGGGCGGACAAGGCGGGTGCGCTTTGGGATGTACTGGAAGGCAAGCCGGACATTATGGCTCACCCTTGTCAGATCGCGGCTAAACCTCCATATCCGACCGAATGGTTTGTCGACGAGGCGTCGACCAAATTGTTGCGCAAGAAATCCTGAGAGTTTTCTCGCGCTAGCGCGACTACTCAGTATTGGTTGAAGCGATCTATCTCCTGCTTGCTTGCTGGATGATCGTTAGTGGCATAGACGATCTTTGGCTCGACTTTTGTTATCTGGCTGGCCGGATTGCGAAACCACGTACCGCTACTGAAACACACCCCTCCTCCACAACCGTTCCTCCGCCGGGCGATCCTGCCGGGCTGCCAGAAAGCCTGATCGCTTTATGGATTCCCGCCTGGCGCGAGGATACGGTGATTGCGTCGATGGTGGCTCACAATGTGGCCTCTATTCGATATCAGCGCTATCACATCTTTCTTGGTACCTATCCCAATGACGATGCGACGCTGGATGTACTGCGGCAACTCGAGCAACAATACCCAAATCTGCATGTCTCGCTAACGCCACATGATGGGCCAACTTCGAAGGCCGACAACATGAACTGGATCTACCAGAATCTTTGTCTGGTAGAGGAGCGGATGGGGGAAGAGTTTGACATCGTTGTGATTCATGACAGTGAGGATTTGATTCACCCGGAGGAGTTTCGCTGGTTGAATCACTATTGCCGGGAATACGATTTTGTTCAGATCCCGGTGCTTGGTTTGCCGACGCCGTGGTGGGAGTTGACGCACGGGATCTATTGCGACGAGTTTGCCGAGACACAACAGAAAGACTTGCCCACGCGAAACCGGATGGGTGGATTTTCTCCTTCTTGCGGGGTAGGGACTGGGTATCGCAGAAAGGCGCTCGGGCAGTTGGCCGAGGCAGAATCGAACCGGCTCTTTGAGCCAGACAGTCTGACGGAGGACTACCTCAATGGACTGCGCATGCACCGGTTGGGGATGAAGCAGATCTACCTGCCGGTGGCCTGGGTGAACGGGCAGCCTGTTGCTACGCGGGAGTACTTCCCGCGGCGTTTCTATGCGTCTGTTCGCCAGAGGACTCGGTGGGTGACTGGCATCTCTCTGCAGACCTGGCAGAAGGTGGGATGGTCTCAGAATTGGAAAGAGAATTATTGGCTTTGGCGGGACCGGAAGGGTTTGATTGGGAATCCGTTGAGTCTGGTAGCCAACCTCTTGCTGGTGTTGGGGCTGGCGGGGTATGTGCCTGTGCTTGAGGGCAATCTGCTGATGGTGACGTCGATTGGCCTGGCGTTGCAATGTATCCGAATCTGGTGGCGCATGTATTTCACCGCGCGGGTTTATGGAGTTGCCTATGCTGCATTGGTGCCGGTGAGAATTCCGTGGTCGAATCTTGTGAACACGCTGGCTACACTTTCGGCGTTGTCTCGATTTGCCAAGGCAAGGTGGCGCAATGAGCCCATGGTTTGGCTTAAGACCGAGCACGCCTATCCGAATCGTGAAGCGCTGAATCCTTATACGCGGCGGTTGGGGGAGGTGCTTACCGATCTTCGCTATTTGAGTGTGAATCAACTGGAAGAGTCCATTCTTCGAAAGCCGGAGGGTATTCGAATCGGGGAGCATCTGGTTGCAGAATCACTGATCACCGAGAGGCAGTTGTACGAAGGATTGTCTGTGCTTTCGGGATATGACACAGAATATGTTTCTGTACATGACTTGGAGATTGAGATTGCGCGGAGTTTGCCAAGGTCTTTGATGCTGGAATCACGATTGCAGCCAGTGAGATTGCGTTCTGGGAGTTTGGTGGTGGCCAGTTCTGAGATTCCGAAGGCGTCGTTGCTTGCGGATGTGCGGCGCTTTACCCGGCGGGACCCGGTTGTGGTGCTGGTGACTCCCGATAATCTTCGCCAGCTACAAGCATTTGTTGAGGAGCCGGTTGTTTTCGATTCAGCGGCTTGAGGATTGCAGCCTATAATGACAGTTTGTCCTCATTATGTCCTCAACTCTAGATCAATACCGTGAAGCAAAACAAAGCTGGCTGAAGCTGCGCAACCAGGCGAAAAAAGAGCTCATTACCCGATTCCATGAAGTAGCTGCCGAACTGAACCAGATCCAGCGCGAATTGCTGGAAGACTTTGGCGAGAAAGTAGCCCTGCCGGCGAAGCCGAAAAAGGCTGTGGCGAAGAAGGCTCCTTCTGCTGTTGTGGCTGCGCCTGTTGCTGCTGCGCCCAAGCAGTCTCCCGCTACCTCGGCTTTGCACAAGAAGCTAGAAGGGCAGCAGAAGAAGCTGGCCGAAGCTAAAGCTGCCGGCAAACCGACCAAGGCGATTGAAGATCGAATCTACGAGATCGAAGACGACATTCGTCTGGCTGATTCCTAGAACCAGCTACGCACAAAGAGTGCCAGAGCCATGCTGAAGCCGATGACTACAACGAGTCTCTTTACCGTCTGCCGCCCGAGCTTACGGGCGGCACCTGCACCCAGATAACCTCCGCAGACTGCGCCCAATATCATTACGGTTGCGTAGGGCCAGGATACAAGCCCTGTTGTGGCAAAGTAGATTGCTGCGATGCCGTTGATGCAGGAAGCGAAGATGTTCTTCAGGCCGTTCATCTGGTGGATGTCGGTTAGACCCATGATGCCAAGGGCGGCCAGCATCAGGATGCCGATGCCTGCGCCGAAATAGCCTCCGTAGAGGGCAACCAGAAACTGAAAGCCTGTTGCGCCCCAGAGCCAGCGGCTTGTGGTGTGGAGATTCGGGTTGGATATCTTGAGTCGCTTCTGAATTGCGTCCTGGGCGAGAAAGAGAAAGGTGGCAAAGAGGATCAGGATTGGCACCAATCGATCAAAGACTCCGGGCGGCGTAATGCGTAAGAGCACAGCACCAATGATGCCGCCAATCAGACTTGGGATTACCAGAAGAAGCAGTCTGCGATTTAAGCCCTTCATCTCAGCACGGTAACCCCACATGGAGCCCATTGAGCCGGGCCACATGGCTACAGTATTGGTTGCATTGGCAATGACAGAAGGGACGCCGAGCATGACCAGAGCAGGGAAGGACACGAGTGTCCCCCCGCCCGCTACGGAGTTGATTGCGCCTGCGACGAAGGCAGCGGCGAATGCAAGCAGGATCTGGTAGAGACTGAGATCTGACATTGTGCCCAGAACAGATTCTTTCATGGTCTGGGGGCTATGCTGGGAAAGATATGAAATTTTCGTTTGGTCTTTTCGTTGTAGTGGCGATAGGCTTTGCCCAGACTCCAAGGTTTAACGATGCAGATCGCAAAGAGAAGTTGATGCGGATGGTGCCGCAGGCAGATGCGCACTTTGCGAAGTACTTTGCCGAGCGTCAGGTGCCTGGGCTGGTCTATGGAATTGTGGTGGACCAGGAAGTGGTGCATATCAAGAGTTTTGGTATCAGCAACACTGGCACCAATGCGCCCGTTGGACCAGAGACGATGTTTCGGATTGCGTCTATGACCAAGAGCTTTACGGCGCTAGCTGTTTTGAAGTTGCGTGATGCGGGGAAGTTGTCACTGGATGACGCTGTTTCCCGATGGGTTCCTGAGATTGGCGGCTTAGCTTATCCGACCAAGGATA
>JBIPMY010000127.1:0-14627 GCA_044376335.1 Bryobacter sp. | reverse complement strand
GCAGCGATCACGGTACGAATCATCATCTCATCGGCAAACGGCCGCACCGCATCATGCACCGCCACAAGGTCCACATCATCGGCAACAGTAGCCAGCGCATGCTCCACGCTCTCCTGGCGCGAATCCCCGCCCTCCACCAGCCTCACCGGCTTGATCAGCGGAGTCCCGCTCAACATGCCCTTCACATCGGCCATGTCTTCTTCGCGGCAAGCCACAATAATCTCGCCCACTTCAGCAATCCCGGCAAAACGCCGCAGCGTATGGATCAGGATCGGAACCCCATCCAACTCAAGAAACTGCTTCTTTGCCGATTTGCCCATACGCGTGCCCAGTCCGGCCGCAGGCAGAATAACGCTAACTCTCATATTTTCAGCCACCTTCATTGTAATGGACGAATCCACTTGACGAATGGAGAAGAAAAGGCGAAACTAAGTCCATTCTCCCTATGCAACTCGTCGGTATCGGGAGGGCGGCCGCGGCCGCACCACTCTTGGAATCCAAGCGCACCGTGTCCTACAGCCACCTCGCGACCGGCAAGTGGATCAATCACGTCGCCGCCTCACGCTACCCCTTCAACTGGTCCATCAACCCCTACCGCGGCTGCGAGATGGCCTGCCAATACTGCTACGCCAGATACACCCATGAGTTCATGGAGCTCCGCCGCCCCGAAGACTTCGAAACCCGCATCTTCGCCAAAGTCTGGAACACCTCCGAATTCCGCCGCGAACTCACACGCATCCCCAAATCCCAGGCAATAGCATTAGGCACCGCCACAGACCCCTACCAGCACGCCGAACGAAGATACGAGCTCACCCGCCGCATGCTCGAAGTCTTCGCAACCGTCAGCGGCCACAAATTCTGGATCACCACCAAGAGTGACCTTCCAACCCGAGACCTCGATCTCCTCAAGCAAGTAGCAAACCGCAACGTCCTCTACATCAACTTCACCATCACCACGCTAGACCCCGATCTGGCAAGAGGATTAGAACCCAAAGCCCCCACCCCAGCCCTCCGTCTAGCCGCAATGCAAACCCTAACCCAGGCCGGCATCCGCTGCGGCGTCATCGCCTCCCCAGTCCTCCCCGGCATCAACGACACAGAGGCTGAACTCCTGGCGCTAGCCCAGCAAGCCAAAGCCCACGGGGCCCAATGGTTCGGCGGCGGAGTCTTGTTCCTGAAGAGCCCCACCAAAGAAGTCTTCCTCAACTATCTAGACCGCGACCACGCTCATCTGGCTCCCCGCTACCAGGCCACCTACAAGCAATCCTCCCGCCCCTCCCGCGACTACCACCAACAAATCGAAGCCCGCTTCGAATCAATCCGCAACCAAACCAACCTTGGTAGAAGAGCAACCCCCTACCTGCCCCCAGACTGGGAGCAAGGCCAGCAACTTTCCCTCCCTCTCTAAGCTGCTGGCCCGCGCCCTACCTACCGCACCTGCTGCGCGAAGATCCCTCCCTTGCCCTTATGTGTGCGGATTACCGTCCCGCTCTTCTCATCGATCACATAATCCGGCTCGCGATCCTTGAAGTACAGCTCCCGCTCCACCTCACCATTCTCCAGATTCACGCCCACAATACCCGGGCCATCCCCGTCATCGGTATCAACATCGGTCAGCATATACGCGTACTTGCTATTCAACGCCGCCGCAGAATACCGCTTCGCCATCGCCTTCTCAAACTGGTTGATCGCCCCAAAGCGCTGATCATTATGCCAGCGGTTCTCGCTCGTTCCGTAGTAAGTCGAAGCCGCCTGGCTCGTGTGATACGCATAAGACATCGCAAACGCCGCCACCGTCATCACCTTGGCAAAATTTGAAATTCCAGGTGCCTTAAACGCACTCCCCCAGCCCGTCTTCTTCGCCTGCGGATCAAACAGCAACAAATGCTGCTTCCCGCGAACAATCAACTGCCCATCCGCCCTTGGAACCAGAGCAATCGGCTGATCCTCATCGCTCTTATCCTTCCGCGCCATCCCGGCAATCCCGCCCATCGCAAAGCGGCCAGCCATCTTCGCCGCCTTCTTCGCCCCACTGGACTTAAACTTAAACTCCAGCGGCAGCCGGTAGCTCTCCTTCACCTTGTTACCCGACGCATCGAGGCTCAACCCAATCAGGTTCTTCGCATCCGCCACCAGCAGCACTCCCGCCTTCGTATCGAGGTGCATATTCGTAATCGATTCCTTCGCACCCTCATACCTCCAGCGAACAGATCCGGCACCCGCATCGAGCGCCACCACACCCACTGGCTTCTTCAACTGATAGGCCCGGCTCGCTGGCTCCAAAAACACCCCACCCATCCGTCCATACAGCGTCCCCTTGTCATGAATCATTTCCGGGATCGCCGCACCAAAATCCGTCGAGGTCCACTTCAACTGCCCGCTCGCATCGTCATAAGCCCGAATCACCCCCTTGGCGCTGCTATAAACCAACCCACCCGCCACCACCGGCGAAGCATTCGTATTCTTCAGAGACTTCTCGGTGACGTCAAACCCAAAACCCCACTCAAGCTTCCCCGTCTTCAAATTCACCTTGTGCAATCCCGCATAAGCGAGGTACAACGAATCCCCCGCAATCGTCGGCGCCGCGTGGCCATTCAAATCCATCCGTGGCGAAAACTTGCTCCCCTTCTCAGACACATAAAGGTCCACCTTCACCTCCAGCGGCAACTCCCAATTCGCCTTGCCGGTCCCAAAATCCAGATGCAACACCTGCAACCGCGCCTTGCCCGTATACGCCGTCGCCACCAGCACCATCGCGTTGTGCTCATAGTCCGGAAACAGATCCGCCATCTGCCCCTGCAGCTTATCCGTCTCCCAAATCGTCTTCCCCGTCATGATGTCGATCGCATACAGCTTCGTCGACTTCATGATCTTCCCCTCATCGTCAGCCACAAAAAGCAGCGGCACACCCGGCACTTCCTCAATCGCAAAGTCCGGCACCTTCTTCAGGTCCTCCCGCTTCCAAAGCTCCTGCCCCGTCTCGGCATCGGCAGCATAAACGCCGTTGTCCGTCGCATACAGATAAGTCCCGGCAGCAGTCACCCGGTGCCATTTCACATCGCCGTTGGCCTCAAGGGTCCAGGCATATTCAGGCTTGGCGGCGAACATCATCGCGGGCAAGCAAAGGAGAAGAAAAAATCGCAACATAGCTTGGCAAGCATCCCATCGC
This sequence comes from Bryobacter sp., assembly GCA_044376335.1. Taxonomy (GTDB): domain Bacteria; phylum Acidobacteriota; class Terriglobia; order Bryobacterales; family Bryobacteraceae; genus Bryobacter. The sequence continues at coordinate 11,458 of JBIPMY010000127.1, read as the reverse complement.
CAGGGCCCACAGCGCCAATCATTCGTTCTTAATTCTTCTTAAATCCTAATGATTTCAAAGACTTGCGATACACTAGAGAATTGTCCAAGTTGATTTACCGCTTCCACGAATTCACCCTCAACCCAGGCGCCCGCACCCTCCTTTGGCGCAACGAAGCCCTCGTCCTCACCGCCAAACAGTTCGATTTACTCCTCGCCCTGGTCGAGCGAGCCGGCCGCCCCGTCGACAAACAAGAACTCCGCGACCTCGTCTGGCCCGACGTCCACGTCGAAGAAAACAATCTCACCCAACACATCTTCCAGCTCCGCAAAGCGCTCTCCTCCGTTGCCGGCGACACCCCCTTCCTCGAAACCCTACCCAAGGTCGGCTACCAGTTTGTTGCCCCAGTCCAAACCGTCGAAGCCACCCGCAAGCGTTTCCCCACCTGGATCTGGGCCGCCGCCGCCGCAGCCATCCTGCTGGTCACCGTAAGCTACGGTCGCCGCCAATGGGAATTCTGGATGGCAGACGATCCACCAGCCACCAAATCGCAGCCCACCGTTTCCATCCACCCCCTCAACGGCCCCACCGGCGCAGCCCTCGCTGCAGAAGTTGCCGCGGGCCTCGGCCGTATGGACGGCATCCACGTCCAGGTAGTCCAGCCCATCAGCGGCACCTCCACCGGCGACTTTATCCTCACCGGCTCCCTCAACAACCAAACCCTCACAGCAGACTTCCGCCGCAGCAACGGCGATCTCATCTGGCACCGCGAATGGTCAGACACCCTCCCCGAGCTCACAACCGAGCTCATAGCCCAAATCGCCATCACCCTGGAAGAACAAGCCGGTGCCCGCCGCCGCGCCCTCGCCGGTCGCAAGCCTCCCAAAAATCAGGAAGCCTACACTGCCTACCTCGACGGCCTCCAGCATCTGTTAGCCCGCAAATCCACCGAAAGCCGCCCCGCCATCGAAGCCTTCCAGCGAGCACTCCGCGCCGACCCGGACTTCTCCTCCGCCTACACCGGCATGGCCCTCGCCTACGCCTGGCAAGGCATCAATCAGGCCGAAGCCCCAAACCTCGTCTGGCCCCGCGCTCGCGAGCTATCCCAACGCGCCGTCACCCTCGATCCCAACAACGGCGAAGCCCGCATGGTCCAGGCCATGGTCCTCGCCTACGCAGACCAGAACGAATCCGAAGCCGAACAAATCGTCCGCAGCGTCCTCTCGAGCGACCCCTCCAGCGTCCACCTCCAACTCCTCGGTGGCCAACTCCTCTCCCGCTTCGGCCGCTTCAGCGAAGCCGAAACCATCCTCAAGCAAGCCATTCACGCCGACCCCACCTTTACCCTGGGCCGCCAGATCCTCGCTTATCACTACTACCAAAGCCGCCAGTTCGATCTATCGAAGCGCGAAGCCTGGCGCCTCATCCGCGCCAATCCCCGCAGCGGAACCGGCTACGGCCTCCTGGTCCCACCAATGTGGATGACCGGCGATTGGCGCACCGCCGCCTGGATCGCCGGCCGCGCAGAAAGCGCTGGCCTCAACCAGCCCATGGTCGCCATGGGCCTCGCCTACACCTACGGCCGCGCCGGCAGAACCGAAGACGCCAAACGCATCCTCCTCGCCATGGACGATCAGTCCAAAATGATGTACGTTTCCCCCTACCAGCGCGCCGTAGCCCACATGGGCCTCGGCCACAACGAAGAAGCCGTCAAGCTCCTCCGCACCTGCCTCGCCACCGGCTGCATCAACCCCAGCGCCCCCCGCTTCGAGCCCGTCTTCGACCCACTTCGTCAAAGAGCAGACTTCGCCACAATAGTTCGCTAACCTACAGCGTCTTCAAAAACGCAATCAAAGCCTTCCGGTCTTCCGGCGACAGCTTCAACCCAAACTCATGGCCCTCAACCGGCCCCGGCTGCATCCAGTAACCCTTCGGCACATAATCACTCTTCACCCGCGAAGGATCAAACCACTCCTCAAGCGTGTCAACCCACCCGCCGTGCCCAAACGCATTCCGGTACCAGACCCCACGCAACGAAGGCACCTTATAAAAACCAGTCCCACGCCGCGCCTTCAAGGCCAGCGTCGTATCGGTACCAACACTCACGTCGAGAATCTCATCACTCTTGCGCAAATCCGCCGGCACCGTAAACCCCTTGGCCGGCGTCAGCTTGTTATTCGTATAAAGCGGAGGCGTATGGCACCCCGCACAACCCTGCCGCGCAAACACCTTCTGCCCGCGCTTGGCCAGATCATCCACCGGGTTCGGATTCTTCGGAGCCTCAAGCGAATAGATATAGAGCGCCAACGCATACAACTGCTCATCGCTATAGCGCGTCCCCTTCTCAGAGCTAAACGGAGTCTCCTTCACACTCGGCTGAAAATCCCCATAATGCGCCATCGTATCGAGCCCCTGATTCGTAACCGCATAACGAGCCAGATCCCCAATCGACCGATGCCGCGCAAAGCCAGTCGAATCGAGATACTTGTGATTCTTCACGCCAATCAAAGAGGGAATATGTGGAGGATGGCTGCCGCTGGTCCCTTGCCGCGCAATCACGCCAGGGTGGCTGGCGCTTACTTGCCGCACCAACTCTTCCTTCGACAGCCGCTCAAAAAACTTTTCCTTACTCTCCACCCAGGGCGCACCAAACAAAACCCAGGCCGATTCCCGCCGCCGCGCCAGCACCTCAGGCTTAATATTATTCGCGCGCTGAATCGTCGCTTCATCATTGCGGAAATCCACCACTCCCTGCGCACCAGCCAAATAACTCCCATCCGGCATCACCCGCGTATGGCAGCCCGCACAGGAATTGATACCAACCTCAAGCACACCCTTCTTGCGAATGATGTAGCGATTGCCGGGGATAAATGGAGGCAACTCCCCGTCCTTCGAAGCCGACAAAGGAGTCTTGAAAAACACCCCGTTCTTCGGCAGCGGAAACACAAGCGGCTCATGTTCAAACACCAGCTTCCCCGCCGCGATCCAGTCCTCTTTGGTCTTCAGCTTAGCCGGGTCAAACACCACCTCCGGCTCCTGCTGCTTCAGCCACTCAAGATACCCGGCCGGCTCCTTCCCCGCCTCATACATCGGGTAAGTCTTATAGATCGGCCGCACCTTCAGCGCATAGTATTCCGCAGAGCTCATGTGCTTAGGCGAGCGATCCCGCTGCGCCAGCGGCAACTCAAACCGCTCCACAGCCTCCTCATCCCAAACCTTCGGAATCTCAGGCTTAAAGCCCTGCCCGCTCGCGGTCAATACCACCACTAACCCAGCAGCTAACTCGAATTTCAACCGTATCATTGCCAGTCCAAGTTAACATCTTTGCCCACCAGCAGCAAAAATAACGACTCGAGGCCGCGTTTGATAGCCTATGCCATATGCGCCCGCTGCTCGCGTTTCTTTTCCTCACCTCCCTGCAAGCTCAGCCGAACTTCCAAAGCGACATCCGGCCCATCCTCAGCAAACGCTGCCTCGCCTGCCACGGCCCTGACGAAGCCAGCCGCATGGCCGGCTTGCGTCTCGATACCGCCGAGGGCGCGACACAGAAGGGCGCCATCATACCCGGCCGCAGCGCAGAATCCAAACTCATTGCCCGCATCACAGACCCCAAACGGCCAATGCCACCATCGGGTCCACGCTTAACCCCCACTGAAGTCGACGCGTTAAAAAACTGGATCGATGCCGGTGCCACCTACACAGCCCACTGGGCATACGAGAAACCACAAAAGGCTGCGTTCCCACCAGTGAAAAATCCGGCCTGGCCAAAGAACGCGATCGATCATTTCATCCTGGCCAAACTCGATACCTTGTCCCTCAATCCCTCAATCACCGCCGACGCGCCAACTCTCGCCCGCAGAGCCGCCCTCGACCTTACCGGCCTCCCGCCCAATCCCACCACCCTCAAAAAGTACCTCGACAACCCCAGCGCCAAAGCCTTCGAAGACTATGTCGATACCCTACTGGCAAGCCCCGCCTACGGCGAACGCTGGGCCAAGATCTGGCTCGACCTAGCCCGCTACGCCGACACACAGGGCTATGAGAAAGACAGCCGCCGCTCCATCTGGCCCTATCGCGACTGGGTCATCCGCGCCTTCAACGACAACCTGCCCTTCGACCAGTTCTCCATCGCCCAACTCGCCGGAGACCTCCTCCCCGATCCTTCCGTCGACGACCTGGTTGCCACTGGCTTCCATCGCAACACCATGACCAACACCGAAGGTGGCACCGACGACGAAGAATTCCGCGACCTCGCCATTCGAGACCGCATCGCCACCACCGGCCAGGTATGGATGGGCCAGACCTGGGGCTGTGCCCAGTGCCACTCCCACAAATACGATCCGCTCTCGCACAAAGAGTTCTATCAGCTCTATGCCTTCCTCAACCAGACCGAAGACAACGATCATCCCTCTGACAGACCAGTCCTCAAACTAACCAACTCCACTTCCACCCTTGTTCTGCGGGAACTGCCTGCAGACAAACAACGCAAAACCCGCATCTTCGACCGTGGCAACTTTCTCACCCCCGGCGACGAGGTACAAGCCGCAACCCCGGCCTTCCTCCACGCCATGCCCGCCGATGCTCCCCGCAACCGTCTCGGCTTTGCCCGCTGGCTGATGAGCCCGCAGAACCCGCTCACCGCTCGCGTCACCGTCAACCGCTTTTGGAGCCGCATCATGGGTCGCGGCCTCGTCGAAACAGAAGAAGACTTCGGCCGTCAGGGCACCCCGCCCACACACCCCGAACTCCTCGATTGGATGGCCGTCGAATTCCAAAAGACCTGGGACATGAAAGCACTCCTCAAGATGATCGTGATGAGCGCCACCTACCAACAGTCGTCTGCCGTCTCGCCAGAACTCCTCAAACGTGACCCGCAGAATCAGTGGTACGCACGCGGTGCTCGCTTCCGTCTCGATGCTGAGTCCGTGCGCGATCAGGCTCTGGCCTCCGCCGGCCTCCTCAGCACAAAAGCCTATGGCCCACCAGTCATGCCCTGGCAGCCCGAGGGCGTCTGGCAGGTGGTCTACAACGGAGAATCCTGGAAGACCTCCAAAGGGGACGATCGCTACCGTCGCGCACTCTATACCTTCATGCGCCGCACCAGCGCCTACCCTTCAATGACCAATTTCGACGCGCCCACGGGCGAGACATGCACCATCCGCCGCATCCGCACCAACACTCCTTTGCAGGCCCTAACAACCCTGAACGACCCCACCTTCATGGAAGCCGCCCAGCGCCTCGCCCAGCAGGCACTCGCCACCTCACCCCGCGACCCAGCCAAAGCGATTTTCGAATCCGTACTCCTCCGCTCGCCCTCGCGCACTGAACAGCAACGCCTTCAAGCTCTCTGGAAGCAATCCGAAGCCGAATTGCGCGCTAGTCCAGACAACGCCCAAAAGCTCGTCCGCTTCGGTGAAGTGCTCTACAAAGAAGACCGCCCCCTCACCATCATTCCCGACGCCCGCACTTCTCCCCGCGAATGGCGCTTCGCCATTGCAGAGCCAGCCAAAGACTGGCAGGAAGCCGCCTTTGACGACTCCGGCTGGAAGAGCGGCCCCGGCTATTTCGGATACTTCGAAAAACCCGACACCCCGTCCGCCCAGGCCACGCCCCTCAAGAGCCCCTGGAACACCGAGAGTATCTTCCTCCGCATCGCCTTTGACCTGCCCGAGCGCATGCCCTCGGAATTCAGGCTTCCCATCCGAGCCAACACTTCCTTCGAAATCTGGGTCAACGGCGTCCCCGCCCTCACCAACAACGTCTACGAACGCGCCGGCCACTTCGACTACGATCTGACAGAACCAGGGCAGAAGGCCTTCAAGCCCGGCCGCAACGTAATCGCAATCAAAGCCACCCGCAACAACACTGGCAACGCCTTCTTCGACGCTGGCCTCGTTGCCACAGCCCCCCTCGACCTCAGCAAGCCAACCAAACTCGATGCCGCCCGCGCGGCCTGGGTAGTCGTGGCAAACACTGTACTAAATCTCGACGAAGCACTCACAAGGCGCTAACCACCATGCAAGACAATCTCAACTCCGTCAAACAAGCCACCCGGCGCCACTTCCTCCGCCAATGCTCCCTCGGCCTTGCCCCCATGTTCCTGGCCGGAGCCCAGGATGGCGCCCGCTTACCCAACGCCAAAGCCAAGTCCATAATCTATCTCCACATGGCCGGTTCTCCCAGCCAGTTGGAGCTCTTCGACTACAAGCCAGAGCTGCAGAAGTACAACGGCAAGCCCTGCCCCGACGAGTTACTCAAGGGCAAGCGTTTCGCCTTCATCAAGGGCGTCCCCAACATGCTCGGCACGCCCTATCAGTTCAAACAACACGGCCAGTCCGGCACCTGGATCAGCGAGCTGCTCCCTCACTTCTCACAAGTTGTCGATGACGTGACGATGGTGCACTCCATGAGCACCGATCAATTCAATCACGCCCCCGCTCAGCTCTTTGTCCAAACAGGCAACCCGCGTTTCGGCTACGCGTCCATGGGTGCCTGGGCCACCTACGGTCTCGGCACCGAAAACGCTGACCTGCCCGGCTTCGTAGTCTTAACCAGCGGCGGCAACAATCCCGACGGCGGCAAAAGCCTCTGGGGCAGCGGCTTCCTGCCCAGCGTCTATCAGGGCGTCCACTGCCGCTCCCAGGGCGATCCCGTCTTGTTTCTCAGCGAGCCCGAGGGCATGACCCGCAGCCTGCGGCGCAAGACCCTCGATACCCTCAACGACCTCAACGCGATCGAAAAACAGCAAGCCGGCGACCCCGAAATCGATTCCCGCATGGCGCAGTACGAGCTCGCCTTCCGCATGCAGATTGCCGTGCCAAAGGTCATGGACATCAGCAAAGAAAAAGAAGCCGTCCATCAGGCCTACGGCACCGAGCCCGGCAAAGTCAGCTTCGCCAACAACTGTCTCCTCGCCCGCCGCCTGGTCGAAAACGGCGTACGCTTCGTGCAGTTGTATCACTGGGGCTGGGATCATCATGGCTCCAGCCGGCGCGAAGACATCCGCTACGCCTTGCAGCCGCAAGCCAAATCCGTAGACCAGCCACTCAAAGCCCTCATTCAGGACCTCAAAGAGCGCGGCTTATTCGATCAGACCCTGATCGTCTTCGGCGGTGAATTCGGCCGCACACCAATGCGAGAAAATCGCGGCGGTGTCGAGGGCCCTTATCTCGGGCGAGATCACCATCCCCACGCCTTCACGATGATGCTGGCCGGCGCAGGCCTCAAGCGAGGCTTCAACTACGGCGAGACCGACGACATCGGCTACTACGTCACTAAAGACAAGATGACCCCGCGCGACCTGCAGGCCACCGTCCTGCAGCAAATAGGCCTCGACCCCTACCGGCTCCACTATCCCTTCCAGGGCCTGAACCAGCGCCTCATCGGCCCCACCGATGAAGGCCGCATCATGAAAGACCTGCTCCGCTAATCAGGCCAAGCTCTAATAAACCATCGAATCAAACGCCGTCACCCGCCTATGCAAACGACAACGCCCGTCCCGGTAAAAGCCACTTGGCAACCTACCAAATGGGACAGGCCTTTCTTCATTTCGATGCTAGTTGCCATCTGGCTGGCAATCCTCTCCGGCTTCGCCTACAACAACATCCAGAAGTACCTCAAGGGAACCCTCACCTACCCCTGGATCGTACACATCCACGCGGCCTTCTTCACCGGCTGGCTCCTGCTCTTTACTGCGCAAATGGTCCTCGTGCATCGTGGCAAGGTCAGCACCCACCGCCGCCTGGGAATCTACGGTGCTGCATTAGCCGCCGCGATGGTGATTCTCGGCGTAACGACTGCCATCATGACCGAGCAAATCAAGTTCGGCACCCCTGCCTCAGACCCTCCCTTCCTCAGCGTGATGCTCGCTGACATGCTCGTCTTTGCTGGCCTCATAACAGCCGCCATCCGAGCCCGCCGCATACCAGCCACACACAAACGGCTCATATTAATCGCAACCCTCGTACTCACCGATGCCGGCTTTGGCCGCTGGCTCAGCCCAAAGATCGTAGAGTGGGCGGGGCTAAAAAACTATTGGGACCTCAAGACCTTCGCCGAGGGCGCCTGGCCCTTCATCCGGTTCCAGCTACTCCCCGTCTACACACTCATCGCTGCCCTTGGCGCCTTCGATCTTTTCACCCAAAAGCGCCTCCACCCAGCCTATGTCCGCGCAATTGCCTGTTGTCTCCCCATCCACATCCTGGCCGGCTGGCTTTACTTCCAACCCTTCTGGAGATCAATCGCTCTGCAGATCATAGGGCGCTGACACTACGGACGAACTAGCGCCGCTCCGCCAATACCGCCTAGCGGAACTTCTCCACCAGCATCAAATCACTCCCAATAGAATCAATCTGCGACCAAATCACATAGCGCCCATCCGGCGACACCGCAAGCCCCAGATCGGGAGTCTTCGTCTTGACGATCATTTTCCGCTCACCCGTTTCGGGATTCACCAGATCCACTGACGGGCCACGCATCAAGTAAATCCCCTGACTCGTAACCGCGTAGTTCGATCTGAAAATCGCATCGGCGATCTGCTTTTCCTCGCCGCCAGCCAGCGGCATCTTCCACAAAGAACCCACCCCCGTCGGCTTCACAAAATACAGCGTCGCCCCATCGAGTGACTCCTGCGGTGCCGTCCCACCCTTGCGTGTGATTTGCACCGCTGTCCCACCTTGCGAGGGCATTTTCCAAACCTGCGGGCTCGCCTGTCCCTCGGTCATCCCGTAGTAGATCCACTTCCCGTCGCGCGAGTAACTCGCAGAAAAACTCGGCCTTGGGCCATTCGTCATCTGCCGCACTCTCCCACCTTCTGCACTCACCGTATAAACCTGAAAACGCCCAGTGATGTTGGCGTCGAAGATCACGGTACGGCCATCAGGAGACCACCGCGGAGAACCAACAATCCCGTTCGGCATCTTCGTGATCATCACAGGCTTCGATCCATCCGCTTCGCATACCCAGATCTGAGTCGACCCAGACCGGGTCGAATAAAAAACAATCCTTCGCCCATCAGGTGAATACTGCGGATGCACTTCCCGCTTCGTAGAGACGATGAAGCTCTCTGCCTTCGAGCCCCCCAACTCCATTCGCCAGATGTTGGCATTTCTTGTCCCCACGCTATAGGCGGCCCGTTGCCCGTCTCTCGAAACCTCAAACGAATTCACCACAGTTCCGAACGATTCCATCTTCGTAAGCTCACTCGCCCCGGTAGCTGGCAGCCGGTAGACCGAACCTCCGACACTAGCCCCGGCCAAGCCCGACAGAATCACCAGCTCCTTGCCGCCACTCACCCACGAGGGCGAGAACAAACGAAGCTTGCTCGCATAAACAGGCGTGGGCTCGCCTTTGGCTACAAAATTGTCATCAAACGAAAGGCGGTACAAAGTCTCAGCAGAAAACACAGGAGACCGCTCGAAAACCAGCTCATTCGCATACGGCGAAAAGGACGGCTCGTAATCGTTCAAATCCTTCGAAGGCGGCTGTGTGATGGGCCGGGATTCGCCCGTCTCCACAGAGACAAGATGGATACGGTCTGTCCCCTCACCACCAAAATCGCCCGATACGGCAATCCACTTCCCGTCCCGAGACCAGGACAGTCCACTGGCGGCGACGGCCTCTTTCGACACCAACCCAATCGCCTGGGCAGAAACATAAGTAAACTCCGCCAGCTTTCGCTCGGCACCTCCCAGCGGCGGAATCAGCATCAAAGCAGTTTTGCCACCAGGCAACTGTCGCGCAAAGGCAATCAATCGCCCATCGGGCGACCACTTCGGCCGGGCATCCATCTCCGGCCCAGTCGTCAGCCGCAATGGAGTCTCCGATCCAATCGACTTCACGTAGATATCGAAATTGTCCTGGCGCTCCCCATTCCAGGTAAACGCCACCTGATTGCCGTCCGGGGAAAACGTCGGATACATCTCACCACCCGGATACGCAGTCAGCGGCACCGCCTGCAACGCCGTCTGCTCCGGCGTCTGCATCTTCAAGAAATACACCGTCACCGCTAGGGCGAGGATCGCAACCGCAACCCAAACCAGCTTTCGAGACCCCTTCGGGGAATCCACTTCAGTCTCCTCGACGCTGGCCAGGAACCGGTACCCCACCGTCGGAATCGTCTCGATAAACTTCGGTTCCTTCGGATCATCCTCCAGCGCCTTGCGCACCTGCGCAATCGCCCGGGTGAGCGCGTTGTCAGAAACCGCCACGCCCTCCCAAACAGCCGTCAGGATCTCCTCTTTTGCCACCACCCGCTGCCTGTTTTCGATCAAAAACTGCAACAGTCGCAGCGATTTGGGCTCAAGCGCACAATTTGCACCATCCGCCGTAAGTCGCACATTCGATGGATCTAATGCGAATCGGCCAAAGCGATACACGGGTCCCGGTAACTCCATCACGATTTCATCACTGCACTTGGGCGTAGCATCCGGGCTCAATCACGACTTTAGGGGCCTCCGAGCCGCACTGTGGCCTCATGACAACTTTCAATCTATTCGGTTTCTTAATGATATGCGCCACTGTGTGCCCTTGCAATGCAAGAACCGCCGCTCCGTCCCACCAATCAACCCGCCTCCTACTGGTCGGTGGCCGTCCCGTTGTCGACGGCGTCTACCTCGGCAGCCAAGGCCCCTTCCGCTTCCTCATCGACACAGCCGCTGAGTCCAATCAACTGGACGCGAGCCTCGCCCGCAAACTTGGCCTCACCCCAACCTTCCAGGTGGAGATGGTCACCGCCACCGGCCTCACCTACGTCCCCGGCACACACCTCCCGGACGTCACTCTCGGCTCCGTCTCCGCCTCCCACCAGGAATTCCTCTTCAGCAACCTCGAAAGCATCCACCAACTGTCTCCCGAAATCCAGGGAGTCCTCGGACAGCACTTCCTGTCACGCTTCGACTATCTGCTCGACTTCGCCAACCGCCGCCTGACCTTCGGCCTTTCATCGCCCGAAGGAGGCAGCCGTCTCGATTTCACCAGGGTCCACGGAGTGCCCGCGATCGAAACCAGCGAAGGCCGCCTCCTCCTCGATTCCGGCAGCGATTCCCTGATCCTCTTCCGATCCGTCGGCACCGGCACCAGGGCCCAAATCTTCACCAATGCAGGCTCCTCTCCGGTAACAGTCCTCCCCAGCCTCCGCCTGATGATCGCAGGAAAAGACTACCGCGCCTCAAACGCCGCCCTGCTCCCCCAATCGCCCGGCCGCGAAGGAGGGCTCCTACCTACGAGCCTCTTCCGCGCAATCTACATTTGCAACTCCGAAAACTACGTCGTTCTCAACCCGAACATGGCGCACACTAAGCCGCTGCGATGACAGATAGCACCATCCAGCAACTAACTTCTGTTTGCCATCAATGAGACTCCATCGCTACGAATCAGCTACCCTTATCGGTGCTACCTGCAGAAGCAGAGCGTCCAAGAGACAGAGGAGCTTACATGATTCAGCGACAAGATCCCTTCGCGAAGTTTCAGGGTGTCATCA
>JBIPMY010000413.1:0-5516 GCA_044376335.1 Bryobacter sp. | reverse complement strand
ACTCAGATTCATGTCATATCTGCTCCTGTTGTGCGCTGCACGCGTCTTCAGTCAAACTAATGTTGGCCTGATCACTGGAACCGTATCGGATAGCTCCGGCTCCGTGCTCGTTGGTGCTACAGTGGTGGCCCGCAACCAGGGAACGGGAAGCAGACAAACCGTACGCACGGATGCGACAGGGTCTTTCGTCTTTCCCGGCTTGGCCGCCGGTACCTATCAAATCCGCTTCGAGCATCCCGGATTCAAGAGTGTAGAGCAACAAGGTGTGGTTCTCGACAGCGGATCGACACGCCCTCTATCAGCCCGGCTTGAGATTGGCCAGATGACCGAATCAGTGACTGTAGATGCTTCTGCCGAGCAGGTGCAGACCACTTCAGGAAGCATCGGCAGGGTGATCGACGACAGGCAGGTGAGTCAAATCGCCATGAATGGCCGTCAGTACACTCAACTCTTGCGCCTCACACCCGGCGTAGCGGCAACAACACTGAATGTCTTCAACCCGCAAACAAACGTCAGCCAGCAGGCAGTCAACGGAGTTCGATCTCTTTCCAACTTCTTCACTGTGGATGGAGCGCCAAATTTGACCGATGGAGGAAACGGCAATTCGCTGGTCGACCCTAACGTCGATGCCCTTGCGGAAGTGAAGATGGAAACTTCGGCATACGCAGCCGAGTTCGGCGGCCGAGGCGGGGCGCTCATCAATCTAGTGACCAAAAGCGGCACGCAAGAGTTTCATGGCAGCCTTTTCTACTTCGTTCGCAACAATCGCTTTGACGCGCGGTCCTTTTTCGATCAACGCTTGCTACCGCTCCGGTTCAATGATTTCGGTGGCACCATTGGCGGGCCCATCTACATCCCTGGCAAGTACAATACCGCCAAAGACAAGCTCTTCTTCTTCTACAGCCAGGAGTGGAAATACACCCGCCAGGGCCAAACCACCGTCAATGTGGTTCCTTCCGCCCTTGAGCGCGCTGGCGACTTCAATGGCAGTACACTTGCCGCTCCCATCGACCCGCTAAACAACACTCCCTTCCCCAATAGAATTGTTCCAGCTTCCCGATGGTCTGCAAACGGGCCTCGCCTCTTGAGGCCGATCCCCCTCCCGAACTTCCCCGGCCCTGGTGGCAACTTCGCCGCCGCCGGTAGCAATCGTACCGACTATCGCGAGGAACTCATGCGCATCGACTATAACCTGACACCAAAGAACCTGCTTTCCTACAAGTTGGTGATGGATAGCTGGAATATCCTCTTCGCATTTCGCAACAATAGTCTCCCCATCGTCCCCAATCCGCGTAACCGTCCGGGCTATCTGACCTCGCTGAGTTGGCAAAGCACGCTTTCTCCGACAATGATCAACTATGCCATGTTTAGCGCAGGCCACACCAGGATTACCGGGAACCCGGATGTCTCTGCTATCACTAGGCCAGCGCTGGGCCTGACGATTCCTGAACTCTATCCCTTAAACCGTTCGGACGTGGCGCCAGCGGTTTCCATTGCAGGCTTTGTCGGCTACAACTCGAACGACCGAATCCGCAGCGGACAGACACCATTTCAGTTCCGCGACGACTTTACCAAGGTTGCGGGATCGCACACTCTCAAAGCAGGCGTCTTCGTGATCCGATCACGCATGAATGAGAATACGAATGTTCGTGACGAGGGCCAGGTGACCTTCAACACTGCGGCTCTGGGCTCTACCAGAAACGTGCTCGCAGACGTGCTTCTGGGCACCTTTCAGCAGTACCAGGAATGGGAATCAGACTCCTTCTATCGTCCGCGCTACTGGACTGTTGAAATGTATGCCCAGGACAAATGGAGAGTTTCGCGCCGATTGACGCTCGATCTCGGAATTCGCTACAACATTCTCAAGCCAGCCACGATCGCTCAGGGAAATGTTTCCACCTGGCTGCCCAGGTTTTTCACTCCGGCAAATGCTCCACGCATCAACCCAGCCAATGGAGCTTTGATACCTGGCTCTGGCGATCCTTACAATGGCATCGCGATTTGGGGCTCTGAGTTTCCAGAGCAAGCCATTGGTCGTCTGCCACAGGCTAGTGACGCGTCGCTCAAACGACTCTTTAGAGGCTTGCCGGAAGGCGGACACCCGATGAACTGGAACAACTGGGGTCCCCGTGTAGGCCTCGCCTATGATGTCTTCGGCAATGGCCGCACTGCCATCCGTACCGGCTTCGGCATCTTCTATGACCGGGTTCCTTCCAACACCCTCAGTGGCAATGCGCAGAATCCTCCTTTCGTAAACGTTGCATCGATCTTTGACGGCAACATCGACCGGCCAGCCGGTGGTGTAGCCCGCGATTTTCCAGCCAACATCAATGCCTGGCCGGATCGCCTCAAAGACCCCAGCATCATGTCCTACAACTTCGGCTTTCAGCATCAGTTGCCCTCTAATGTCATCCTCGACGTGAACTACGTCGGCAACGTCGGACGCCATTTGCCTTACACTCTCAATCTGAATCAGTTGCCTGTTGGCACACTACTGAGCCCGCCGAATTCGACCACCAACGTAAACGCATTGAGACCCTACCTTGGCTACAGCAACATCACTATGCGTGAGCGCGCTGATACATCCAACTACAACGGTCTTCAGGTGAACGCCACCCGTCGCTTCGACCGGGGACTCTCCTTTGGCGTTGCCTATACTTTCTCCAAAACGATGGACAAGTTTGGCGGCACAACACCCCAGGACAGCTACGCCCCCGCACTCGATATCGCCCGCGCGAATATCGATATCCCGCATATCCTGTCGGTCAATTACATCTACGAACTTCCCTTCTTCAAGAAGAGTGGCAACCCCTTTCAACGAACCGTACTTGGCGGCTGGGGAGTCGCAGGCGTCACCGCCGCTCAAAGCGGTGCCCCTGTCTCGGTGAACGTACCCATCGATATCGCCCGTATCGGGGCCGGAGCATCTCGAGCCACGCTCATCGGCAATCCCTTATTGGCTGCCGGCGAGCGCACACCTGGGCGCTGGTTCAACACGGCAGCATTCCAGGCGCCCGCCGCGATGACGCCGGGCACCTTTGGTAACAGCGGCAGAAACATATTGCGAGGCCCTGGTTTTCAGAACTGGGATGTCACCCTGCTCAAGACTTTCATTGTCAGAGAGAAGATGCGCTTGCAGTTCCGGGCTGAATCCTTCAATGTCTTGAATCACGCAAATTTCACTTCAATCAACACAACCGTTGCTTTCAACGCAGCGGGTGCCGCTTCCAATGGCTTCGGTGGAGTCAACGGCGCGGGCCCAGGCCGTGTGATGGAATTTGCATTGAAACTTCTCTTCTAGGCCATGCAACTCCAATCCAATTTCTCTGCTGATGAAATCGAGGCGGCGATTCAAGCCGTCAGCGACTACGATTTTGACCGCCCACGCACCAAGCTTGTCGAAGTGGAGCGACTCATCAATTCCACTCACGGAAACCGAACGGCGCGTCTGCAAATCGAAAAACTCATGGCCGGGTTGCTGACTTCAAAAGCAACTGTTGCAGCAAAACAGTTCATATGCAAGAAGCTGTGGATCATGGGTTCAGATCTTTCCTTGCCCGCACTGGCCAGCTTGCTCGAAGGCTCCGACCCAGTCTTGTCCGAAGCTGCTTGTTACGCTCTTCGGTCTCAGGATTCAGCAGCGGCATTGGCAGTTTTGCGCAAGTCACTCACGCGTTGCCGTGGTGTGGCCCGCGTGGCGATCCTCAACCTGCTCGGCGACAAAAAGGATGCCACAAACACCGCTCAGATCATTGCGCTAGCTTCGGATCCTGACCCTCTTTTGTCTGACGCCGCAATTTGCGCTTTAGGCAAAATTGCCAGCGGCGAAAGTGTCGCAGCCCTCGATCGGATGCACCGGGGATCAGATCCAACTCGTCGCCTCAATTCCGCCCATGCTCTGCTACAGGCCGGCCAACAACTGGCACAGAGAGGCAATTCCGCTGCTGCCAGAGCCATATGGAGTCAGTTGGTGAAAGACACCGCAGCACCCCAGATTCGCCGCGGAGCCAGCCTGGCTCTCAAAGGATAATCATGCCCATTGACCTTCACCTAAGCCGGCGTCAATTCCTGGTGGCTCCTGTCGCAATGGCCGCCCCGCAATCCACTCCACCCTCTGACCGGATCCGTCTTGGGGTCATCGGTCTAGGTCCTCGCGGTCGCTATGTTCTGGGTCATTTCCTCAAAGAAGACGACATCCAGGTTGTTGCCGTTTGTGACGCCTCTGAAGAGAGGCGAAACGAGGCCAAGCAGATGGTCGATCAGCGCTACGCCAACACCGCCTGTCTCACCTATCGCCAGCATGAGCAGGTCCTGGAGCGCCAGGACATCGACGCCGTCCTGATTGCTACGGGCGATCGTTGGCACGGCGTCCTGAGCGCCCTGGCTGCAAAGGCCGGCAAGGATATCTATTGCGAAAAGCCCTTTACGCTCACCATCGCCGAAGGGCGTGAACTCGCAGACACCATTAAGCGTTACGGCACGATTTGGCAATGCGGAATGCAGCGCCGCTCCGACCCTGGCTATCAGTTTGTATATGACGTGATCAAGGCCGGGCGCATCGGTCGCTTAAGCGCCATCACTCTGTCCTTCGGAGAATTTGGCGGTGGTAGGGTCGGCCTTCCGGTCCCGGAGCCAGCTCCAAGTCTGGAACGCTTCGACTATGACCGCTGGTTAGGACAATCACCCTGGATGCCCTATTCGAAAATTGCTTCCAGCAGCAGTTGGCGTGTGAATTGGGATTTGAGCGGTGGCGTAATCGCAGACATGGGCCCGCACTTCGTTCAGATCGCCCAGTGGATCCGGGGAGGCAACCAAGGCACTATTGACTTCTCTGGCGATGCCGCCTTTCACCCCGAGGCCGAGTACAACGCAACGCCTTATTTTCTGAGTGTTCGGGCACGCTATCCAGACCGCTTCACCTTGATGATGGACATGCAGCCCAAAGCCATGCGTTTTGATGGCAGCCGGGGATGGATCAAGCTCTCAGACGTTGATGGCAGTGTGGAGTTGTCATCCCCCGAACTGACTCGCGGTATTGAACGTCAGCAATCGCCATGGAAGGTGATGAAGCCGCATATCAGAAATTTCCTCGATTGCGTGCGTTCTCGCCAGGAACCAGTTACAGGAGTGGAGGTTGCCCAGGCCGCTCATAACGTTGCCCATGCGGCCAACCTTTGCTTGCGGCTTGAGAGGCCTCTGCGTTGGAATCCCGAACAAGAGTCCTTCATTGGCGATGACGAAGCCAATCGAATGCGCGCCCGGTCCATGCGGGTCCCGTGGCGGATCTGACCCTCGCCAATTCCAGCGACAGATCAGGCGGTCGCACTAAGTCTATTGGAGGTTTGTGCTGATGAAGTCCGATGTGGCGATCCGCTCGGTCGAATACAGTTTTGAGAATTTTCTCTACCGCTCTCCGATGAAATTCGGAGGAATCGCTGTAGACCGGGTCACCCTCTTGAATACGGCCATAACGGTTCGAACTCAAGCCGGGGAGGAGTGTACGGGCTTCGGATCCA
>JBIPMY010000411.1:0-5534 GCA_044376335.1 Bryobacter sp. | reverse complement strand
ACTGTAGCCAGTTGCGGTCTGCACAACCAGGTCTGGCAATCCATCACCATTCCAGTCTCCGGCCACAAGAGCACTGATTGGTTGAGCCTCTGAAATCACTTGGCTCAAGCAGAGAAGGACAATGGCGGGGTTCATATAAGCGCAAGACGGGCCAGGCCCGAGAACTGTTAACTCATCCGGAATGAGCCTTCATCAAATTGCCACCCCGTATACGCGACAATAGTATCAATGACCGAAATTGTGAAAATCACTGGCCGCGAGATCCTTGATTCGCGCGGCAACCCTACTGTTGAAGCTGATGTCCTGCTTGCGGATGGCTCGATTGGCCGCGCAGCTGTTCCGAGTGGCGCCTCCACCGGCGAACACGAAGCTGTAGAGCTTCGCGATGACGACAAGGATCGCTACCTCGGCAAAGGCACTTTGCGTGCCGTCGCCAACATCAACGAAGTACTGGGCAAGAACCTCCTTGGCCTTGATGCTACCCGCCAGGCTGAAATCGACCGTCTGATGATCTCCCTCGACGGCACCCACAACAAAGCAAACCTGGGTGCCAATGCGCTCCTCGCTGTTTCGATGGCCACGGCACGTGCTGCAGCCGCCAGCCTGATGACCCCTCTCTACCGCTACCTCGGCGGCGTGAATGCCTCGATTCTGCCCGTGCCAATGATGAACATCATCAACGGTGGCGCGCACGCTGACAACTCGGTAGATCCGCAGGAATTCATGATTGCCCCGATCGGTGCCACCACCTTCCGTGAAGCTCTGCGGATGGGTGCAGAAACCTTCCACGCTCTCAAGGGGGTTCTCAAGAAGAAGGGCTATTCCACCGCAGTTGGTGACGAAGGCGGCTTTGCTCCTTCGCTCAAGTCCAACCAGGAAGCCATCGACGTCATCCTCGAAGCTGTCGTCAAGGCTGGCTACACGCCCGGCGATCAGATCGCGATCGCGCTCGACTGCGCTGCGTCAGAGATGTACGACAAGTCCAAGAAAAAGTACGTCTTCAAGAAGAGCGACAACAGCGAATACACCTCCGACGAAATCGTTGCACTCTGGGAAAGCTGGGTCAACCAGTATCCGATCATCTCGATCGAAGACGGCCTCGACGAAAACGATTGGGACGGCTGGAAGACCATCACCGATCGCCTCGGCAAGAAGATTCAGCTCGTTGGCGACGATCTCTTTGTTACCAACACCGAGATTCTGGCCAAGGGCATCTCTAAGGGAATTGCCAATTCCATCCTGATCAAGGTAAACCAGATCGGCACTCTCACCGAAACCCTCGACGCAATGGCGATGGCTGCTAACGCCAACTACACCTCAATGGCGTCGCACCGCTCGGGCGAAACAGAAGACACCTTCATCGCTGATCTTGCTGTTGCTACCGGCTGTGGCCAGATCAAGACGGGTTCTGCTTCACGTACAGACCGTATCGCCAAGTACAACCAGCTCCTCCGCATCGAAGAAGAGCTCGGCTCTTCTGCCAGATACCTTGGCAAGAAAGCGTTCAAACAGTAATGTCCAAGCCTGATCTGGTTGTTCTCACCATCCTGGATGGCTTTGGCTGGCGCGAGGAATCAGAAGGCAATGCAGTGATGGCCGCCCACAAACCGAACTTCGACCGGTTGTGGGCGGCCAATCCGCATACTCTGATTGAAGCTTCCGGCCCCTGGGTGGGCCTGCCTGTCGGACAGATGGGCAATAGCGAAGTCGGCCACCTGAATATTGGCTCCGGACGCATCATTCGTATGGACGTCTCGCGCATCGACTATGCCATCGAGACCGGCGAGTTTTTCCAGCTTCCTGAGCTCAAAGCCGCGATGAAGACCAAACGTCTCCATCTGCTGGGTCTTGTAAGCGACGGCGGCGTGCATTCTCTCAATACGCATCTCTATGCATTGATCGATATGGCACAGCGCGAAGGTGTAGCCGAGATCTACGTCCACTGCTTCATGGATGGCCGTGACACGCCACCGCAATCAGGTGCCGGCTTTATTGAAGACCTTCAAAAGCACCTTGGTCCGGCGAAGATCGCCTCGGTAATGGGACGCTACTTCGCGATGGACCGAGACAAACGCTGGGAACGCGTCGAACAAGCAGCCATGGCCATGACCACGGGCGCACCCAAAACCAGTCAGTCTGCACTGCAGGTGTTGCTCGATAGCTACGCAGCCGATGTTACCGATGAGTTCGTCGCCCCAGTAACGATCGTCAACGCCGACAACACACCGGTAGGTTTGATCGAAGAAGGCGATTCCTGCATCTTCTTCAACTACCGCGCTGACCGAGCCCGTGAAATCACCGAGCGCCTCACCAAAGGCAATCAGCTTCGCTTCACGATGATGACTGAGTACGACCGTACCTTCAGTCACCCCTTCGTGTTCAAACCAGAGTCACATCAGAATGTTCTGGGCGAATGGTTGTCCAATCATGGTGTTGCCAATCTGCGTGTAGCCGAAACCGAGAAGTACCCTCACGTCACCTTCTTCTTTAATGGCGGCGTCGAGAAGCCCTACACGGGTGAAGCGCGCGAGATGGTTGCCTCGCCTAAGGTTGCAACTTATGACCTGATGCCCGAAATGTCTGCCGAAGGCGTTTCTGATGTAGTTGTCAAAGCGATTGAATCAAAGAAATACGGTGTCATCATTGTGAACTTTGCCAATCCCGATATGGTGGGCCACTCTGGTGTTTTTGAGGCAGCAAAGAAAGCCGTCGAAACCACTGACGTCTATCTCGGCCAGATCGAGGCAGCGCTCAAGGCGCACGGCAGTTTTGCCTGGATCATTACCGCAGATCATGGCAACGCCGAAACCATGATTGACCCCATCACCAAGGGTGTTCACACCTACCACACCACCAACCCAGTCCCGGTGATCGTGGTTGAGGAAACTCATAGAACTCTGCGCACCGATGCTCCCAACCTGCGCGGAAGTCTGAGAGACCTTGCCCCCACGATTCTGGATCTGCTGGAAATCCAACAGCCACCCGATATGTCGGGTGTGTCACTAAGACAATAAGAAAAAGGCCCGCTCCGTGAGGAGCGGGCCTTTTTACTTAGTATCTAAAGCTTAGAGCTTGGGCAGGATTACAGCGTCGATCACATGGATCACACCGTTGTCGCAAGCAATGTCAGCCTTCACAACATTAGCCTTGTCAACCATCACCTTGCCACCCTTGGCAGTGAGCTTGGCAGACTGGCCATTGACGGTCTTTGCAGGGCCCGTCTTGACGTCGGCGGCCATTACCTTGGCGCCAACTACGTGATAGGTCAGAACGGCCTTCAGCTTGTCAGGATTGGCTGCGAGCATGTCCATCGTGGCCTTGGGCACCTTGGCAAATGCTTCGTCGGTTGGGGCAAACACGGTGAACGGGCCAGCGCTCTTGAGCGTGTCCACGAGGCCAGCAGCCTTCACGAGTGAAACCAGGGTCTTAAAGCTGCCAGCGGCGACAGCGGTGTCAACGATATCAGCTGCAAAGCTGAAGCTCGCGGAAGTCAGAAGCAGAAAAGTAGCAAGAAACGCCTTCTTCATTGAAGTTCTCCTAATCATTTACGAAAGATCTTTCTTTCAGTTAGCTTGATGAGGAGCGATTCGGCGTGGAGCTATTATTTTATCGGGCGCTTGCTACCAGTTGAGCGAATTCTTCCTGATCGCCCACTTTCAGGCTGATCCCCGTATCGCTAAGTGCATCGGATTTCATGGGGACGGTCAAATAGCCTTGTGCCAATTCAGAGTGGCTGAGCTGCAGGCGGTCTTCGCCAAGAAAGAGCTGTGCGGTGTCCGCACGCTGAACCAGCGAGGATGCAGGGTTCCATTTGGCCTTGAGTTCGTTGCCATCGATTACAACTTCAAATCCAAGTCCAACGCTTTGTTTTGCAATCTCCTGCCGGCCGGTATTCCATTGCAGGAGCCAGACGATTCCCACGGTTACAACAGATGCCGCAATCACCGTTGCCGCCACCTGCAGCCAGGGGAACCGGCTGGTGGCAACAACTGCAGCATCTTCAATCAAAACCCCAGGAATTGAATCACTGCCGCTGATTTCTTTTTCTACGGCAACTGGTCCTGGTTGCAGAGCCAGTCTTACGGTTGGATTCTTCAGCTCGAAAAGATCCTGCCGGTTGCGAATGTAGATCGCGGCATCGGCAGGCCTCTGATGGCTCGGGCGAATGATCATTGCAAATTGGGAAGAGCGATCAAAAAACTTCTCGTGAAATTTGACGTCATGCTCTTCCAGATCCGGCTCGCCTTTGGTTCTCGACCGGAACCACCCTAGCAATTCCATGGATTTCAGTGACGGATCAGTTTTGGAGCTCTCAATCGTCTTGCGGAGAGACTGTTCCTCTTTTGTGTTGAGGTAGAAGTGTGCAGTAGAGTTTTTATCGCGAGGTATGGGCCGCCAGGTCATTACCTGCAAAGACGAATCATTCCGATATCCAAACAGCAAACCACCAGCATCCTCACCCTTGCCGCTACGGCTCACATAGGTGGCACCAACGTAGGAACGGATTTGCTCAAGCAACCCAGCACGCCAGGTCAGATCGACAATCCCTTGTCGGCCGTCCAGCCATGCAGTATTGTCAGTTGCCTCTGTGTGAGCCAGCGATCTTGATGCTTCGATTGATAATGTCGTCAAGCTAATTTCCCTCCAACTTCATGATTCTGAGGGCTTTCTCCTCCATCAAAATCATCTGTTACTAGTTTGAGGCCAATAAGTGTGAAGTCAATCCGGTACTCGTACCCCCAAATTTCGATTTACTACTAGAACAAGTGGCCCAGTACTTAACGAAGCTTAATGTTTGCCGTCGTGGAAGTCCTGTATTTTCCTACACTTCGCCTTTGGAGCCTCGGATACACTGGTGAATGAACTAAATACTTATGCAAACCAAACGCCTCGGAAATAGCGACTTGGAGATCACCCGGCTGGGAGTTGGTGCCTGGGCCATCGGTGGCGGTGGATGGGCCTTCGGATGGGGCCATCAGGACGATAACGAATCCGTGGATGCAATTCGTGCGGCCATCGACGCCGGCATGAACTGGATCGACACGGCAGCCGTTTACGGATTGGGGCACTCGGAAGAGGTAGTAGCCAAGGCCGTGGCCGGCTTATCCAAAAAGCCTTATATTTTCACGAAGTGCGCCCGAATCTGGAATGAGAAGGGTGAAATTGGCAAGAGCCTCAAGGCGGATTCCATCCGCCGCGAAGTTGAAGCCAGCCTGCGACGGCTGAACGTCGACGTGATCGATCTTTACCAGATGCACTGGCCCGAACCCGATGAAGATGTAGAAGAGGGCTGGACCACAATGGCCAAACTCAAGGAAGAAGGCAAAGTCCGCTGGATCGGTGTATCCAACTTTAGCGAGTCCCAAATGAAGCGGGCTCAGGCAATTGCCCCCATCACCTCTCTGCAACCACCGTATTCTCTAGTGCAGCGTGAGATTGAGGACACCATTCTTCCACACGCAGCATCCACAAATGTCGGCACGCTCGTTTACTCTCCCATGAAAAACGGCCTCCTCAGCGGACGCATGACCAAA
>JBIPMY010000410.1:0-5535 GCA_044376335.1 Bryobacter sp. | reverse complement strand
CGGAGCGATCGATCTGAATCGCTGGAAGGTCAAGGCCGGTGACAATCCGGCCTGGGCTGCACCAGACTTCGACGACCAGAGCTGGCAGGCAACCGAAGCGCCGCAGTTGTACGTGACCCGTGCAGGCATCCAGACCAGTGGCATCCGTTGGTACCGAACCCGGCTACGCCTGCCTGCAGTTTTAGCCACTCAATCGCTCGCCATCGCCCTTCCCCCGCTGGACGAAGCCTATGAGATCTTTGTCGATGGAGTGCGCATCGGAGGAATCGGATCGATTGACCCCACACCCGTAGGCCGTTTTGATCGTCATGCCGCTTATCCATTGCCAGCTCAAAGATCGGATACGATCACCATCGCCATCCGGCGCTGGGCAGGCAAAAGCAATAGCAACCTGGTTCCACTTACAGCGGCTGGCCAGATCGGGGGAACGAAGCATCCGCCTCGCGTCGGCCTGGCGGCCCTTCTGCAGGCCCAGGAGGAACTCCACCGTTTGGAGGGAGAACGGTCCAGAAGCCCCAGGCGCGCTGCATCCTGGATTCTATTGCTCTTGGGCTTGATCGCCATGGTGCTCTACTTTGAGCAACGGGCTCGCCGCGAGTATCTCTGGCTCGGTTTGGCGATGGGGTCTTTCGGACTCTTCTCTCATCTGGGCATCGTTGCAGTGATTCTCGATCTGCCAAGGCGATCCCTCATCGCGTCGCTGATCGTGTTGGGATATATCGCAGCAGCTTCCTGGACTAGCTTGTTCCTCAAGGAACTCGCTCCCCGAGCGCGCTGGTTGATGTTGGTTACATGGGGGATCAATATACTTCAAGCAATTTGGTTCTTCACTTACTACTATTTCGATTTAGAACGCACCGAATACATTAGCTTTGAACCTGTAATCATTCTGTGTGCGCAAGCAGTAGTCGCTATCTCGCTGCTCCTGACTAAGGGTCAAAAGCGGGATGGCCTTGTGGCAGTCTTCCTGGTTCTTTTTACCCTGGTTCGGTTTTCCGGACGATTTGGCGCGAGCAATTTCGATTGGCAGGGCTACACATTTGATCGTAGAGATATGGCCCTGACAGCGGCTGCTTTGTGCTGTCTGGCCGTGCTGTATCTTCGATTCCGCGACGAACAAAAAGAGCAGAGGCGGCAGGCGCAGGAACTGGCTGCGGGGCAGCGCGTGCAGGAGTTTCTGCTGCAAAGCGAATCCACAGGAACGTCCCTGTTCGAGGTGGAGAAGGCCTATTTGCCCGCCCTTGAAGTGGGTGGAGACTTCTACCAGCTCATGCCGCGAAGCGATGGCAGTTTGATGGTGGTTGTCGGCGACGTGAGCGGCAAGGGATTAGAGGCGGCGATGATGGGCGCGCGCCTGCTGGGTGCGCTCGAAACCCTCACCGATCTCGCTCCGGGGGAAGTGCTCTCGCGATTGAATCAGACGCTGCATCGCCGGTCCCAGGGCGGCTTCGTCACCTGTTGCTGCGCTCTGTTTGCTGCCGACGGCTCAGTCACGATTGCCAACGCCGGGCATCCCGCACCTTATTGCGATGGCCGTGAAGTGGAAGTGGAGGCCGGGCTGCCACTCGGGATCATGGATGGAATGCCCTATGGCGAATCTGTTTTGGCTGGGGGGCGGTTTAGCTTCGTCTCCGATGGAGTCGTTGAAGCAGAGAACGCCCACCGCGAGCTCTTCGGCTTCGACCGCACGCGCGAGATTAGCGGCAAGTCCGCGCAGGAAATCGCCGAAGTCGCCAAGGCCTGGGGCCAGACTGATGACATCAGCGTGGTGACGGTGCGGAGTAAAGCATGAGCTTAGTGATTTGGCTCTTGTTGGCGGCGATGGGTGCAACTGCAGCGCCGTCCACAAACGTCTACATGGACCTGTCGGGGGAATGGAAAGTCTCCGGCTCACAAATCGCTTCCGGCGTGCTTGTTTTGCCATTGGCTGACGATGCGAAGCTGCCCGGCGACCAAGCTTTTGTTCTGGAAAAGACGATCACGCTGCCCGATACGGGACTGAATGGACTGGCGGTTTTGATCATGCCCTTCGAGCGGGCCTATACCCTCAAGATCAACGGAATGCGAATCGGTGAGCATGGATCTCCCGAATCGCTGTTGAGTCCGGATGCCAACCCAATCGTGTTTGCCTTGCCAGATGGTGCATTGCGACCGGGGCAGAACCAAATGGTTATGGAAGTGTCGACAGCGCGCTTAGTTCCTATCGGACAGTTGAGCTATCCTCGCGACCTTCCATTGCTGGGGCCTACGGCTCAACTGAAGATGCTGGCTGAAGGGCAAATTTCGACGCGCCAATTGCGGCGTGTCTATCTTGTGGTGAATTGCGGACTTCAACTTCTTTTTGCCGGAATCCTTTGGGCTATGAGCCAGGGTAGCCGCTATCGCTTCCCACTTCGTCTCATGGCGCTCTTCTTCCTGATGCAAGTGGTGCTCTTCGACGCCATCCTGGCGGGCTTTTATTTCGCTGGCGGCAGTCCTACTTTACTCGCGTTGTCACTGCCGCTATACACCTTCCTGGCCACGGCGCTCCTGACAGAAACAGGGGTGGCGCTGGCAGGGATTTCACTGCCGCTGACGCTTCGGCTTGTTTACTACTTTTTACTTTCTCTGTTTGCAGTAATGGGCGGCTTTTACTCAGGGCCGAAGATGTGGGTTGCCGTGCTTGTAGATGCAGTTCTGATCTGGAAGGCAATGCAGCTTGGCCAACCGCTCGCCCGGCAGTATCTAACGCTATTGCTCGGCTATGATCTGGTGCAAGCCGCGCTACTGCCGCCCATTCAATTGCCTGGTTTGATCATGGTGGGTCCGCTGGCGATGAATGTTGTCCCTGGTTATCGCATTGTGATCGGCTTGATTTTCATTCTGATGGTTGTCCGGCAATCGGCCCGTGACCGAAGCGAGCGCGAGAGACTGGCGGGCGAGCTGGAAGCTGCGCGCACGATCCAACAACTCCTTCTGCCTACGTCGGCGATCGAGGGTGTTGACGCTTTCTACCAACCGGCGGCAGAAGTCGGTGGAGATTTCTATCACGCTGTCGAGTTGCCGGAAGGATCAAAGCTCGTTGTCATAGGCGATGTGAGCGGAAAGGGGCTCCGCGCCGCCATGCTGGTGTCGGTTTGCGTTGGAATTCTGCGCAATGAGAAGTCAACGTCGCCGGGCTTGATTCTAGCTGCGCTGAACGAGGGGCTGGTGGGCCACGCTGGTGGCGGTTTCGTGACTTGTTCTTGTGCCAGATTCGATAAAGATGGGATGGTCACGATAGCGAATGCGGGGCACCCTTCGCCCTATTGCGACGGCCAGGAACTTGCAATTGAGGCCGGTCTGCCCTTGGGGATTATGCCGGGACTGGAGTACGCGGAGGCTGTTGTTCGAGGGGACCGGTTTACCTTCGTCTCTGACGGTGTGGTGGAAGCAGAGAACTCTCGGCGAGAGTTGTTTGGCTTTGAGCGGACGCGGGAGATCAGCGGGAAGTCTGCGCAGGAGATCGCCGAAGCCGCACGTGCCTGGGGCCAGACGGATGACATCACTGTGGTGACGGTGAGGAGGGTGAGTTGAGAAAACTAAAAGCCCTGGAGCAAAACATTTACCGTGACCGAGAAACCGGGGAGCAGCGGAGATTCCAGTGCCTGCTCGCCCCGCAGGAGGCTGATACCGGTATTGGTTTGGACGAAGATTTCGCCATTGTCGTAGTCGAGCTGCCAGACTTCCGTGCTGCCAGCGGCGAGGTATTCGAGGGCCTTGCGATGGACGTCGACAGCGCTCTCCGAGGGAGACAGAACTTCGATAGCGATGTCCGGTGCGAATGGGACCGGTATCTTCTTGCGGTCAATTGCCTGAAGCCTCTCATTGAGGAAGATCGCGGCATCGGGGCGGCGGACCGTGTCTTGAGTAAGCTGGCAATCGATTTCGCCGAGGATCACACCGATTGGCTGTTGCCGGAAATAACTTCGGATGTCAAACTCTACGTTCTGTCGAATCTTTGCATGCAAAGGATTGCCGCTAGACAAGGGGATCAGTTCTCCTTCCACCAACTCGAAGTCTTCGATGTCCGAATTAGTCATCAGCGCGAAATCTTCAACGGTCATCAGGGTTTTGCTGCTCATGCCTGTCGCTCCTCCTTTATGCTAACTCAGGGTTACGAACAGGGGGAGATTCGATGCAGATTCTAGTTGTGTTGGCCTTGGCCGTTGTGGCAGTGGGTCAGACGGATGACATCACAGTTCTAACCGTTCGGAGGAAGAATGTATAGTCTTCTCCTTCTGGCGCTGCTGACACTGCAGGGACTCTCAGCGCAAATCGTCACCGCCACCAGCTGCGTCCATCAGTCAGGCGACAATCCAGACTGGGCTCGCCCGGACTTCGACGACAGCCAATGGTCTGCCGAGTTTCCCAAGGTCGGCAATCCCTTCATCTGGACGCGCTGCCATCTGGATCTATCTTCCCTGCCCTCTCCTGTCTCTGTAGGGGTCGAGGGCGGCCTCTTCACACGGGGCCGCAGCGCACCGCCGGCTACGGCATGGGAGTTGTTTGTTGATGGCCAGGCGGCCGGGTCCTTCGGCGATTTGCAGACGGGTTTCTCCAGCTTCTCTTTCGAATTGCGCCCCCTTCCTGCCGGGGCCGGTAGACAGCGCGCCACGGTGGTGGCGCTACGGCAAGTCCCGGGCCGCTTCATCATTCCCGCCTTGCGGCCATCCATCGCCGCTGGGCACCCGGATTCCTTGAGGGTGTGGCACTCCGAAGGACTCTCCGCGGCTCTATGGCGAACCTGGCCCAGTTGGGCCGGCGGTGCGTTCACGGTGGTGATCGGAATGGTACTTCTCCTGCTGTTCTTCTTTTCTGGAGACCGAAGCCAGCGGAGCCTGCTCTGGTTCGGGCTCTACAGCGTCTGCTATGGATTCCTACGCTTTCAGGAATACTATTTGGTGCAAACCGCATCCGGATTTCCGAACTGGCTCTATGTCGCCCTATGGGGCCCTCTGACCGCCATTGCGTTTGGAACATTCCCCAATACTTTCTTCTGCATGACCGGCCGACGGGTTCCAACTTTTTATTCCCTGCTGGCCGCAGCATCGGTGCTATTCATAATGCTTCGGGCCTTTGCGGCGCTGTTTGCTCCGATACAGTTTGCGCAACAGGCGGCAGGCTGGGGAGGCTTTGGCATCCCATTGTTATTGCTTCTGGTCACCGCTCCGGCCGCGGCATTCTGGCCTTTCTCGCAAGTGTCTCCCTCGCTGCGCTTAGCCCGGAATTTGAGTCTTCTTTTCATGCTGGGATTGATCGTGCGCTTGTTGCCCCAAGTGAGGGGGCTCGAAGGGTTCAGTGTTCAAGGCGATGTCGCGAACTTCCAATCCATAGTGGCGTTGTTTGTCCTCCTGGGGCTTTTCGTCGTGATCGCGCGCCAGAACCGGCAAGTCGCCCTGGACCGGGCAGAACTGCAAGGCGAGATGAAATCAGCCCAGGAAGTGCAGCAACTGCTTACCTCTTCTGTTGCCGGCATTGCCCCCTGGGCTGAGGTTCAAGTCGCATACCTTCCGG
>JBIPMY010000090.1:0-17173 GCA_044376335.1 Bryobacter sp. | reverse complement strand
GTCCTTGATAATCCGCAGATTCCACACCAGGTTCTTGAGTTTGTTCATTGTTTTATTCTCCTCTCCAATTTGCGATACCTAGGCATCACAATGTCGAGAGTAACGGTACTCAAGTTCGGATGGAATTAGGTGAAATCCCTAGTGCAGATCAGAACCAGCCTTAGCTTTGTCCATCAGCACCGAGTTCAACGACCCCTGCCGGTAGCCTTCAAGGTCGAGGGTAACGTAATGAAAACCAAGACCTTTAAAGATCGAAGTCACCTGCGCTGCAAACCTTAGATCGAGTGCTTTTGCCAATTCCTCCGGCGAAATCTCGATTCGAACCAGATTGTCATGGTACCGGACGCGGAACTGCCGGAAGCCCATCGACTTCAGTGCTTCTTCACCCTCTTCTACTACGCGAATCCTCTCAGGTGTCACCTCTGTGCCATAGGGAATCCGCGAAGAAAGGCAAGCCGCCGCCGGACGATCCCAAGTCTCAAGGCCCGCCCTCAGGGACAAATCCCGAATCTCTGCCTTCGATAATCCGGCATCTACGAGTGGTGCCTTCACCTGATGGATTTTTGCCGCACTCTGCCCGGGGCGATAGTCCCCAAGGTCATCCACATTCACGCCATAGACGATGTGTTCAAATCCACGATCAGAAGCAATCTGGTCCATCACTCGGAACAGTTCATCCTTGCAATGAAAGCAGCGATCCGGATTGTTGGCAACGTAAGCAGGGTTCTCAAACTCATTGGTCGGGATCATCTCGTGGAGGATTCCATGACCTTTCGCAAAATCCACGGCATCCTTTTTATGGGATTCCGGGATCGACGGAGAATCGGCTGTAATGGCGATTGCCTCATCACCGAGAGCCTGTTTGGCCGCCCAGGCCAGATAAGCCGAATCGGTGCCGCCCGAATAAGCAATCAATACTCTCTTCATGTCGCGAAGTAACCCGATCAGCCGTTCTTCTTTGGAAGCCAGCAGAATAGGGTCGAGCTTTGGAGTTGTGCCTTGGATGGCGACCAGCGATGCCATTCCCCTATTATATGGGCCTGACTTGTGCTAATTTTGGGGTAAGTTTCGCCTCTGCCTGATATTGCCTATTTTCAACCGCTAGCTTGGCACCCCGACGCAGGTAGACCCCGCGCGTGAGGATCATCACGCGAATAGGCAAACTCAAATGAACCTTATTTCTATAGGCTGGCGTGAATCCTTCGCGCAACAACTGCCTTCCTTTCCCGATTGCATAGCCGGCCGTGTGGCCCTCACTCATCGCGAACGTTTTGTTGTCTGGACTGAAGACGGCGAAATCGAGGCCGCACCCAGCGGCCGCATCCGTCAAACCGTAGGCCTTTGGCCGACAACCGGCGACTGGGTTGCGCTCCGCCCGGGAGGCTCTATCGAAGCTGTACTCGAACGACAAACGGCAATCATCCGCAAGCAACCCGGCAAAGCAAGGACAGAACAAGTCCTCGCAGCAAACCTCGATGTCCTTTTTGTAGTAGCTGGACTCGACCATGACTTCAACCCACGTCGTATCGAAAGGTATCTCCTGCTTGCACAGGAAGGCGGAGTTAGACCAGTGCTGATCCTCAACAAGGCTGACCTCGTAGACGACCCCTCCGATCTCTTGCGTCAGGCCAAAGAACTCTCTGGTGGCTGCCCCGTGGTTGTCATGAGCGCACAATCCGGATGGGGAGTGAGCGAGCTGGAAGACTTTGTCAGCGTGGGCGAAACTGCGGCTCTAGCTGGTTCCTCGGGAGTCGGCAAATCTACGATGCTCAACCGCTTGATGGGAGTGGACCGGCAGGCCACTCAGGAAGTGCGCGAGCACGACAGCCGTGGCATGCATACCACCTCATCGCGCGAACTCTTCCTCCTGCCACAGGGCTGGCTGCTGATGGATCTGCCAGGCATAAGAGAACTGCAACTGGTGAGCGGCGTCGAAAGTGTCCCGGATGTTTTCGACGATGTGGAAGAGGCTGCCAGGCGCTGCCGTTTTCGCAACTGCAACCACGAGCACGAAAAAGGCTGCGCTGTAGTTGGAAACATCGACCCAGCCCGCATCGAGGCTTTTCACAAGCTAAAGAAAGAAGCCGCCCACGCAGAACGCCAGGTAGATCAGGTGGCCGCGCTCAAAGAGAAGAAGCGTTTGAAGGTGATCCACAAAGCCATGCGCGACACCGACGACTGGGATTGATTGTGTTACCGGTAGTTCCCGGTATGGCCCAGCGAATAGCGGCCGGGTTGAGGGAAGATACAAAGCCCGTGGGGGCCGCGTCCTACCTTTACCCGTTCCGTCAACTGTCCCGTCGCTGTGTCAAACCCATAGATCTCATGGTGGTAACGGCCGGAGACCCAGAACATCTTTCCGTCAGCCGATACACCACCCATGTCGGGTGAACCACCTCCAGGAATCTTCCATAGTCCAACGAGCTTGCGAGTGGCAAAGTCCATGATCGAGATCGTACCTTCGCCGCGATTGGTGATGTAGAGCTGCTTGGTATCGCGGCTGGGATAGAGCCCGTGGCAACCTTTGCCCGTGGCAATAAATTCCGTCTTCTGGAAGCTGTCTCCGTCGATCACATGCATCCCGTGGCTCATCATATCGGCTACATAAAAGGTCTTGCCATCCGGGCCTACACGCGTATCCTGTGGCATCGCGCCCGTGGGCAAAGCAATGCTGCCGAGCACAACGAAATTCACCATATCGATCTTGAGGATCTCTGCTGAAAACTCACAGGAGGCGATCAGGTATTTGCCGTCACCGGAATAATCTGCATGATTTACGCCCTTGCAAGGCACCTTGATCGATTTCACCAGCTTCAGCGTTTGCGGGTCGCGCAAGTCAATGCGCCGCAACCGCTCGGCCATCACCACCATGTACTTGCCATCGGGCGTGTAGTACATGTTGTAAGGGTCGGCGACGTTGTGGATGGTCATCAGTTTGCCGGTCATGGGGTCGATCTCGGCCAGGGTGTTGTTCAGGTCGTTGGTGGCAAAGATCCGCGTCATGTCCCACGAGGGCACCACATGCTGTGGCTCAACGTTCTTGCCTTTGCCCACTTTGTATTTCTCGACAATCTGCTTGGTGGCAGGGTCATAAACCCACACTGTGTTGTCACGGGTATGTGGGATGTAGATTCGAGATGGGTAACGCTGAACGCCCGGCTTGAATTTGCCGGGCGTTGTCTCGGAATAAATATTCTTTGGGTTGATGACCGGGGGCATCTGCGCGTATAGCGCAAACACCCCGACCATCAGGATTGTCAATCGCATGGACTACTCTTTCGGTGCAGTTGCTTCGGTTGAGTCTGCGGCTACTTCGTCAGATTCAGGAATCACACCAGCGCTAGCCACCTTGTCGCCTTCGGCAATGTTCACCAGCTTGACGCCCTGAGCGCTGCGTCCAGACTGGCGAATGTCGGCCGAATCGATGCGGATAATCTGTCCGTCCTTCGTGATAATCATCACGTCGGAATCTTCAGTTACCGGCATCGTTGCCACAACCTTGCCCGTCTTCTTGGTCACCTTCATGTTGATCACGCCCTTGACGGCGCGGCCGGAGTGACGATAGTCAGTGAGCTTCGTGCGCTTACCCATGCCGTTTTCGGAAATGGCGAGCATCAATGCGCTCTCATCTACGACTTCAGCAGAGATCAGGTAATCGTCCTTCTCCAGCTTCATCGCGATGACGCCGCGAGCCTGACGGCCCATCGAGCGGACTTCTTCTTCGTCGAAGCGAACGGCCATGCCCTCGAGCGATGCCAGGAAGATCTGATTCTTGCCGTTAGAGATCTTGGCTGAAATCAGTTCATCGTTGTCATCAAGCGTGCAGGCAATGATGCCGCGAGCCATCGGGTTGTCAAAGTCGGTCAACTCGGTACGCTTGATCACGCCGTGCTTGGTCACCATAACGATGAACTTGTCGGCAGTGAAATAACGCACCGGCAGGAAGGCCTTTACTTCTTCATCCGGCTGCAGGTTGATCAGCCCGTTGATGTTTTTACCCTTTGAGATCGTACCGGCATCAGGGATGTTGTAGACCTTGAGCCAGTAAACACGTCCCTTTGAGGTAAAGATCAGCAGGTAGTCGTGGGTAGAGGCGATGATGAGGTGTTCCACTACATCTTCGGCTCTCGTGCCCATCCCGATACGGCCCTTGCCGCCACGGGTCTGTCTGCGATAGGTATCGACGCTGGTGCGCTTGAGGTAGCCGCCGCGAGAAACGGTGACGGCCATGTCTTCTACCTGCACCAGGTCTTCGATATCGATATCGCCAGAGTCTTCCACGATCTGGGTACGGCGCTCATCGCCGAACTCTTCGATCACTTCGCGGAATTCCTTGGTGATCAAAGCCTTCAGTACAGATTCGCTGCCCAGGATCTCGAGGTACTCGGCGATCCTGCGCTGGATCTCTTCCAGTTCATCGAGGATCTTCTGCTGCTCCATGCCGGTGAGGCGCTGGAGTTGCAATTCGATGATGGCTTGAGCCTGGCGTTCGGAGAATTCAAATTCGGCAATGATCGTGTCGCGAGCTTCACGCGGGCTCTTTGCTGCGCGGATCAATTCAATCAGGCGGTCGAGATTGTCGAGTGCCTTCTTGAAGCCAATCAAGATGTGTTCGCGGTCGCGAGCCTTGCGCAACAGGAAGTCAGTGCGGCGGCGCACTACTTCTTTGCGGTGCTCGATGAAGAGCTTCAGGATTTCAAGCAACTGCAGTTCACGCGGCTGGCCGTTGACGATAGCCAGCATGATCGCGCCAAAGTTGGTCTGCATCTGCGTCATCTTGTAAAGCTGGTTCAGGATGACTTCGTGATGTTCACCGCGCTTGAGTTCAAGCACGATACGCATGCCTTCGCGGTCGCTCTCGTCGCGTACATCGGAGATGCCGTCGATTTTCTTTTCGTTTACCAGCGCAGCGATATCGGTAATCAGCTTCGCCTTGTTCACCTGATACGGAATCTCGGTGATGATGATGCTCTCGCGGTCTTTGCCGAGCTTCTCGGTAAAGGCCTTGGCACGCATCTTGATCGACCCGCGTCCACGCGAGTAGCAATCAAAAATACCAGCGCGGCCCAGAATCAAACCACCGGTGGGGAAGTCCGGCCCGGTGATGATGTTCAGCATCTCGGCCATCGTGATCTTCGGATTCTCAAGCATCGCGATCAACCCGTTCATCACTTCCGTCAGGTTGTGAGGCGGAATGTTGGTAGCCATGCCGACGGCGATGCCGCCAGAACCATTGATCAACAAGTTCGGGATGACGGTCGGGAGAAACTCGGGCTCAACTTCAGAATCGTCAAAATTCGGCTTGAAATCTACCGTTTCCTTGTCGATGTCTTCCATCATCATGCTGGCGATCTTGGACAGACGCGCTTCGGTATAACGCATGGCCGCTGGCGGGTCGCCGTCGACAGAGCCGAAGTTCCCCTGGCCATTGATCAGCGGATAGCGTAGCGAGAAGGGCTGAGCCATACGCACCAGCGCGTCATAGACAGCGCCTTCGCCGTGCGGGTGGTACTTGCCGAGAACGTCGCCGCAGACACGGGCGCACTTGCGTGGCGGCCGGTTCCAGCTGAGGCCCATCTCGTTCATCGAATAGAGAATGCGGCGGTGCACGGGCTTCAAGCCGTCGCGCACGTCGGGCAAAGCACGCCCGATGATTACGCTCATCGCGTAATCAAGATAAGAACGCCTCATCTCATCTTCGATATTTATCGGGATGTGATTCTTTGGATTCTCGCCCTGTGGAAGCGTAGATTTAGGGTCATTGCCGCCCGGATCTTTACCGCCCGGGCCCTGTGGGTTTTCCGTATCGTTTGCCAACCCGCTATTTTAGCATTTTGGCGTTTGTTTATCAGGGTTTAGAATACGTTTGGATGCTGCCGCTTCTCTTCCTGCTTTTCGCACAAGCCGACCTCTACGAGCGGGGCGGGGAATTCCTGCGTGCAGGCAGGCTGGCCGAGGCTGAAAAGGCCTATCGAGAACATCTGAAAACGCATCCGAAGCATGTTGAGGCGCTCGCCAACCTGGGCTCCGTTCTCTCACGAAAAGAAGACTTCCCCCAGGCCATTGTCCAGTTTCAAGAAGCCCTTGCCCTGCGGCCAACACTGGCCCCCTTGCACCTCAATCTTGGCCTCGCCTATTTCAAAACTCGAGACTGGGCACGTGCCGCCTCCGAGTTCGAACAATTCCTCAAAGCCCAGCCCGGCCATCGGCAGTCCATGCAGTTGCGAGCACTGTCTTTGTTTGAGCTTGAGCGCTACAGCGAAGCTTCAGACGCGTTTGAAGCCCTCCTGCCGGGCGACGCCAGCATTCAACTTGGCCTTGCCACTGCCTATCTGCGGAGCGATCGTGTCGCCCAGGCCCAAAAGATTCTTGGGCCGCTGCTCGAACAGGGCAACTCGCCGGAAGTACTACTCACCGTCGGCCAGGCCCTCTTCGCCGAAGAACGCTTTGACGAGGCAATGACAACGCTTCTTAAGGCCCGCGAACTCTCGCCCACGCTGCCAACGCTGGGGCTTCACATCGGCGCAATCCACTGGCGCAAGAAGCAAAATGCGGAAGCTGTCGCCGAGTGGCGCAACGAGCTCAAGGCCCATCCCGAAAACCCCGAAGCGCAATTTACCCTTGGTGCCGCCCTCGCGATGACCGGCGGCGATAAGATTGAGGCGGAACGTCTCCTGCGAGCCAGTCTTGCCAGGAAGCCAAAGCACGCTCGCGCCAACTACCAGTTGGCCAAGCTGGTCTGGCAAAAGAACAGAAGTGTGGAGGCTGTGACTTGTCTCGAGAAGTCAATCGCGTCAGATCCCGATTATCGCGAAGCGCATTACCTGCTGGCCAACGTCTACCAGAGTCTGGGCCGAAAGACCGAGGCTGCGCGAGAATTCGCCGCCGTCAAACGCATTTCCGCCAAAGAATTGTCCAGGCAGCAGGATTTGTTTTCGGATCAGCCCTAGCCCTCGCCTGCACTCCCTGCCACCAGGACAAAGTCGATATCCAAAGCAAGTCCCGGCACGCCCTTACGCTCAAGGCCTACGATGGCGAAGGCTTTGCGGGCAAGACGCTACGCGAGCGCGGCGGCACCACCTACACCTACGACGCTCAGGGCGTCACGATTCGAAAGGGCGGTACTGAAAGAGTCATTGCTCTGACCTGGCTCTTCGGTGCCGGCCACTACGCACGCACTCCCGTTTTTCAAGACGGAGATCAATGGGTCGAACACCGCCTAAGCTGGTACTCTGCAACCGGCAAGCTCAGCCTCACCCCAGGCCACTCGCTTCAACCTGCTGAAGATCTCGACAAGGCAGCCGGTATCGTGCAAACCACCAACAATGCCACTCGTTGTTTCGCCTGTCATAAGACAGGAGATCGCCCTGGGGTGCACTGCGAGAGCTGCCACGGTGCGCAAGGCAATCATCCTGCGGCTAACACAATCCGTCGTGACACCAGCGTCGCTGCCTGCGCCACCTGCCATCGATCGCCCGCGCGCGAATATGCATCTCCCATGCCCGAGGTCGAAGATCCCCTAAGCGTTCGTTTTGCCCCCGTTGGTTTCCTGGTCAGCAAGTGCTATCAGAAGAGCGCCGGCAAATTCACCTGTGTAAGCTGCCACAATCCGCACCAGAGTGTTGCCGCCAGCAACACCTACGACAAAACCTGCACTGGATGCCACGCTCTCAAGGCGAAAACTCCTTGCCCGCGCACCCCTGATTGCGCAAACTGTCACATGCCCAAGTCCACGCCCGCTCCCTATCTAACCTTTACCGATCACCGCATCCGCAAATAGAAAAAGGGCCAGCCTTGCGGCCGGCCCTCCATCCTGACTTGCTTAGAAATAGAATTTCGCGGCAAGCTGCAATTGACGTGGTGCGCGAGCGCCAGTGACTGCTCCGAAGCCGAAGCGGCCTCCGCCTCCACCGAGACCCGTAGGCAGGTTTGTGATCGCTCCAGTCGTAGCGTTGAAGGTGGCGCTACGGTTGAAGTCTGAAAACTGCGTATGGTTGGGTGCGTTGAACATTTCCAGACGCAACTGCAGGAAGCGTGGGCTATCCTCGCTCAGTCTGATGTTCTTGAACAGCGACATGTCCCAGTTGTTTACCCCGGGACGTCGCACGATGCGTTGAGCCGATTCCAGCCCCTGGCTCCCAATCGAAGGAGGAGCAAGCACTGAGGTATCGATATAGCGAAGGTCGGTGCGTTGTCCGGTCGGAATGATCGGATTGCCTCTCACCACAACACGGGGCCCAACGGATTCTGAGCCGGTATAGACGCGATTCAGTTCGCCGCCAATACCCTGGATACCGACGCCGATGTTAGCCGGTTGGCCGCCAATCATCGATACCAGTCCCGACACCTGCCATCCGCCAAAGATCATCTTTCCTGCCGCATTGTTCAGACCGCTCATGGTCTTGGCTAGCGAAGGAACGTCATAGACAAAGTTGGCAACCATCATCTGCGCTACGTCGAAGTCGAGGTAGCTGTAGTTGGCCATCCGGTAATTGGTGGGGTGCAGGCGGTCGCCGTCACCAGAAGACAGGCCCAGGGCCTTGGCATAGGTGTAGGCGATGCCGTACTGCAAGCCCTTGCCACTGTTCTTGTTGAGGCTGACCTGCAGCGAGTTGTAGTTAGACCAGCCACCGAAGGTAGTGAGCACTGCTTCGCCGAAACCAAGGTTTGGTCTGTAGAGATTCACCGGCAGCGCGGTGCGTCCATCAAAGCTGGTTGCGTTCAGATTCGCAGTTTGCGGGTTCTGATTTTGCCGCTGCCATGCAGATCCAAACGGCATCGCATTGTGGTCGTAGGTCGACAACAGGTGCGTTGCTTTGTTGGCTACATAGCTCACCTCAAGCGAAGTAGACTTCAGCAACTGACGCTGTACCGTGACGTTCCACTGATACGTTGTTGGTACATCGCCAAGCTTGTCGAATCCACGAACATTGTTCGGGAAGAACGAGCCGGCAAGGCTTCCCAGTGTGTTCAAGTTGCCAAAGAAGTAAGTAGGACGGGTGGTTGACGGGGGATTGGGCAGCATGTCGAATACAGGATTTCCCTGGAAGCGATCATAGAAGATGCCGAATCCGGCACGCACTACTGTCTTTTCATTGAGCTGATAGGCAACACCAAGACGAGGAGCATAGTGCACGCCACGGCTATCGATCAGGCCTCGCGGGTAGGAACTCGAATTCGACAGTCCCATGCCGTTGGCATAAAGGCCATTGACGAATCCTCTCCCTGTGTTGAGAATCGATCCAACGAGAGCATTGGGGACAGTCTGCCCGGTGATGGGGTTCAGGCCCAGGTTGACACCATCTATACGAACCGGTTGTACCAGTTGCGCCCGGCTGGCATTGTCATAAAGCGCGGGATTAAATGAGGAGGTGTTCCCTCCCGCATCATACTGTGGCTGGATGATGTAAAAGCGAATGCCGTAGTCCAGCGTCAGCTTCTTGTTCACACGCCAGTTGTCCTGAGCAAACCATTCGATGTTCCAGGACCGATACTGTCCGTTGAGCACCTTGTCCGACTGCGCAAGGCGGTCAAAATTACCAAGCAGTGCATTGGAAAAAGCCCAGTTCGTGTTACCGGGATTCTGCGTGTTGTTGTCAAACCAGATGTCACCGTTGACCGACGTGAAGGCGGTCTGATCTTTAAGGCTCTTGTGCAAATAGATGCCGAACTTCATCGTGTGAGATCCCAACACCTTTGTTACGTTGTCGGTGATGTCGTAGGTGTGATTGAAGTTGCGGAAGGGCGTGCCCAGGAAGTTCGAAAATGGGGCATTGGGCACACCGCCAAAGCGCCAGTTCTGTACAAGATTCAAAGTATCGCCGCTGAAGGGCATCTTGTAGGACAAGCCGAGCTTGCCGCGGTCAAATGCCTGATCCACAGGGTCAATATTCAAAACGTTCTTCGACGAACCGAAAATGAATTCATTAGTCAGCGTTGGGTTGATGGTGGTTGTAAGATTGTTCACCCAACTCCAGCCGGGGTTTCCAAAGTTCATCGGGCCAAACGGGATGTTGTAATCGGCATTCCACTGGCCGTAAGGCCGGTCTTCTTCAGACTTGGTCTTGATGAAGCGTGAGTAAAAACGCCACTTATCGTTAATGTTGTAGTCGCCGCGGTAGATGTTCTCGCGACGCGGCAACTGGCCCGAAAGCTGAGTCTGATAGTTGAACTGCGGGTCAATGGGTACGTTCGGAGTTGGGTAGAAATTTAAGATCTTCTGCCCGTCCGGATTGATACGGCTGGCGGGAATGATGTTGTTGGCAAAGCAGCCGCCACCGCCGGCAGTCTGATCGCAAGGTGCACCGCTGAGCGGATCACGGATAAAAACAGGGCGACCGTCGCCCAAAGTCGTTCCAGCAAAGTTGCCATTTCGTTGGGCTGCGGTCGGAACAGTCACACTGCGCAGATCATTCGGTTGCAACCGGCTCTGCCATTCGATTCCGACAAAGAAAAAGAGTTTGTCGCGATTCGGATTCAGCTTCGGAATATAAGCAGGCCCACCCAGATTAAAGCCGCCTGTCTTGTCGCGAAAGAGCTGCCGCTGCCGGCCTTCCAGATTGTTGCGCCAGTTATTAGCATTCAGACCTTCATGGCGATGGAAGATGTATCCAGTGCCATGCAGATCGCGCGTACCTGACTTGGTAACTACCGAAATCGCCGCACCAGAAGAGCGACCATATTCAGCAGGCTGAGAATTCGTCAACATCTTGAATTCAGCAATCTGATCGATATTCATCGTCGCCAACTGTCCGCCATTGGACCCCGTGTCGATATTGGTAATACCGTCCACCATCAGATTGTTCTGATTGTTGCGGTTTCCGTTTACCGATCCGCCGATGCCACCAGTGGGCACAACGCCCGGCACCGTGCGAGTAAGGTCCAAAAACGAACGGCCATTGAGTGCCAGGTTAATCACCTGATTCCCCGTCAACACACCGCCCTTTTCAGCGCCACGAGTCTGCAGGATGACACCGGAAGCTTCTACCGTGATCGAATCGGTAATCGCACCCAGTGACAACAGGATGTCTGGCAGATCCAGACGATCATTGGCCGAAACGCGAATCTCGCTTCGTTCATACTTCTTGAACCCACTTGCTTCGACTTGGATTTTGTACAGCGAAGGCTTCAACGGATTAAAGAAGAAGACGCCTTCGTTGTTAGTGGTTAGGTCTCGATTGTCGCCTTGCGCGACGTCGATGAGGATGACTTTGGCCCCGGGTACGATTGCACCTTGTGCGTCTTTGACGACGCCACGGATGGAACCGGATGACTGCTGGCCAAAGGCAGCAAAGCTGAATAGCGATGCTGCCAGAACAGAGCGCAACACTAAGTTGCACAGCGAACGATGCTGCATTTGGATAACCCCCTTTTTAATTGCTCTATACGATGAGCCTTGTCCCCGTTACCAGAGACAAATTGCCGATAGCATATAACTGTAAAAGGTGGGTGTCAATGGGGTAAAGATTATGTAAAGATCAGCAAATATGTGCGCCGCGCGTTTCGAGGTAAACCGCGTACATGGATTGGCTTCCGCACATAAACAACCGATTCCGCCGCGTCCCGCCAAAACAGACGTTGGCGCAGATTTCAGGTAAGTGGATCTGGCCGATCATCTTGCCATCTGGAGCAAAGATCTGAACGCCATCGTAACCGGCACCAACCCAGCCCGCAGCCGCATAGATGTTACCGTTGGCATCGGCGCGAATCCCGTCGGCAAGGCCCTTGCCCATCGAACAGAATTCCTTGCCGCCTTTGAGTGACTTCGCGTCCGCCACATCCCAAACCTTGATGTTGCGCGGTGCCTTTGGATAGTGAGTAGCGCCGGTATCGGCGATATACAGCTTCTTGTAATCCGGCGAGAAACACAAGCCATTGGGCTTAAAGATCTCATCGGTTACTTTCTCGATCTTCTTCGTCGTGGGGTCGATCCGGTACACCGCTTCTTTGAGCAGCAACTCGCCCTGGTGGCCTTCATAATTTCCCAGGCTTCCATAGCCGGGGTCAGTAAACCAGATCCCACCATCCGGGTGCACCACCGCGTCGTTGGGCGCATTAAACGGCTTGCCCTCAAACTTGTCGGCCAGCACGCTGATTGTGCCGTCCAGTTCATAGCGCGTCACTCTACGATTGCCATGCTCACAAGAGATCTGCCGTCCCTGGTAATCGAAGGTATTTCCGTTCGAGTACCCAGCCGGCTGATGGATCACACTCACATGCCCATCGTCTTCGATCCAGCGATACTGCTTGTCGTTCGGGATATCGCTCCACACCAGATACTTGCCGCCACCGTGCCAGGCAGGCCCTTCAGCCCACAAGAATCCGGTAGCCAACCTCTGTATGGTTGTGTTCCCGATCTTCACTTTGTCAAAGCGTGGATCGAGCGATACGACATCCGGCTCCGGATAACGGATGGGTGTCTTGCCCGAGTAATCGCGATTCACAGTTTGTGCAGCCGCAACCAAAGGGGCGGCCAGAGTGGGGAGAAGTCCTCGACGTGTCATGCGGCTTGAGATTATCACAGCTACCACGACATATTGAGTGCCAGTTTGATGAATCTTGGCAGGTTGCGTTGAGTCGGGTCGAGTTGCCCAAAGCGTGCACTGGTTACATCAAGCGCGCCAGAGGCGAAATTCGAGAACCACGGCCGGTTAAACGCATTCACCATCTCAAAGCGGAACTGCATCCGCACCTTTTCGGTGATCGGGAAAAACTTGGCTAGCGAGGCGTCCACATTGCGATAGCCAGGAACGCGAACATCGTTGAACCTCGTCGGGAAGTCCCGCAATTCAAAGTTGGTAAGTGCCGGCACCCGTCGCCCGGTCGAATCATTCCAGAGCGTGGTGTCAAAATACTGCGTGAACAAATTCGGCGAATCGAGTTTTGCCGAACCGTCCTTGGCTGGCTTGGCATTGGGGAAGTCTGCCGTCCAGCCGCTTTGATAGGCGATATTGAAGTTCAACTGCCAGCCGCCAATTACGAGGTCAGCCAGCCGGTTGACATTACCGCCGAAGTGTTGCCCACGGCCCACCGGCAGATCCCAAACACCAGCAATGGCAAACTTGTGCGGAATGTCGATCTGCCCGCCAGACCGATTCTCAAGCGGAGTAGACGTAGGGCTCGAATAGCTGTAATCCTGAGGCCGCAGCAGCGACACCTGCTCTCGCACTTTGATCCATGAATAGCTTGCATTGAACACAACGCCTCGCGAATAGCGCTTGGTTAGCTTTGCCTGCAGGCCGTCGTAACGCTGGCTTCCAATCGACAGGTTGTTGTAGTTGAATGCCCCATACTGCGGATAAGGCAGCAGCAATTCCTGACGGGCAATCGTCGCACCGTTCTTCGATGCATTATTCGGAATCAGCCCACGCAGCGGGTTGGGTACCTGAGCCGTGTAATAGCCCGTATCCAGTGCTCCATTCGGTAACCGGCGACCCATCTCCGCACCCGGAATCACGTTGATATTCGTATTCACAGGAAGACCACGTGACAGGTTTCCGACATAGCCAATCTCTGCCAGCAGGTTGCCCGGCAACTCATGCTGCACGTCCACCGAATACTGGTGCGAAGCAGGCAAGGTCCGGTCCAGGTAGTTGATGTTGATGCCTTCGCCGAGGAAGCTTGCAGCACCCAGGGAATTCCCGATCGGCGCAAGCAAACGCCCGCCAGGCAAATTAGAGAAGGCATTCGTAAGGTTGACCGCCGGGGTCAA
Organism: Bryobacter sp.; assembly: GCA_044376335.1. Lineage (GTDB taxonomy): Bacteria > Acidobacteriota > Terriglobia > Bryobacterales > Bryobacteraceae > Bryobacter. The sequence goes on along the minus strand of JBIPMY010000090.1, from coordinate 3,462 downwards.
ATTACCATCGGTAGAGGTGATGGCGCTAGTTGCACGGCTAAAGCCTTGCGTTGCTCCAGACTCGTTTTGTCCCAGATAGTAGAGCCCATAACCACCACGCAGAATCCACTTCGGAGCCAGCTTGAAGGCTAGGCCCACGCGGGGCTGAATGTTGTTGCGATCCCGATTGAAGGAGTTGCGAGGATTACCATTCTGAGCGGCAAACTGTACCCCACCCTTCAGGTTCAAGCCCGGCGCCGTAATCGCACTAGGCGCATCAAAGTTGAAGCCACGAAGCATGCGGTCATAACGTTCCATCAACGGTGACTCATAATCCCAGCGCAAGCCAAGATTCAGCGTAAGCCGCTGGCTCAGCTTCCAGTCATCCTGCACAAAGACTGCGTAATAGCGATTGGTGAAAGCAGTATCAATCCCCCGATCGACACTGGCGTTCGTAGGCGCGCCAAGCAGGAACGTAGCAAGCTCATTACCTGAAACGGCGTCAGGCGTATTGGCCCGTGCCTGGGTCCAGTTCTTGCCAAAGTTATAAAAACCACTGGCATTGCCAGGGTTCGCGCGGTTATCGCGAAACTCACGAATCTCCGCCCCAAACTTCAGAAAGTGCTTGCCAGCAACATGATTCAAGTTCGGCTGCAGCGTGTAGGCATCATTGGTGCCGGGCGAGATCGGGCGTCCATTGCCGATCTGCGCATAAGTTCCAAGCCCAAAGCCCGGAAACTGCAACACAGAAAACTGGCCCACCAGCGCATCGGCAAAACCCAACTGCCGCGGGTCAAAGCCTGTCCCATAACCATTGCCGCCAGCCTCTTCCCAACGCGCCAGCCCAGCCCGCAGATTGAAGGTCGTAGTCGGTGAAAGTGTCGAAGTCCAATCCGCCGTCCAGTTGCGGCCATTGCGGTTCAGCGGCGTGTTGCCAGAAGACTCGGCAACGCTACGCTCAGGCCACACCAGCCCGCGAAACTCCTGAAACGGATTCTGCCCATAACGGAAGAAAAGGTTGTTGCGCGAATTGATCACATAGTCCATGCGCCCGGTCCACTGATCCAGATTCGCAACCCAGCGCGAGGGGTAAATGTAGTTATTCACCCGAGCCGGGCCATCGCCAGGAGAAGTCGGATTGATGTAGTAGCGAAGCGCCGCAGCCGCAACAGGGTGAATGCGGTTAGCCGGAATCCGATTCCCTGCAAAAGCCTGTCGGCTCCCGTCAGCCTGCGTCGTCAGCGGATCATAAATCGCAACCTGCGCACCCTGCGCATTCTGCAAAGTCGAGAAATCCCCACCACGCCAGGCCGCAAGCGGAACCGTAAGCGACCCCGGATCAGCCGAGCGCTGCCGCATCGCCTCATACGAGACCAGCCAGAACAGCTTGTTGCGCCCGTCATAAATCTTCGGAATCCACACCGGCCCACTGGCCTGCAATCCATAAGTGTTGATGTTCATCGGCGGCTTCTTAACGCCCGTACGATTGAGCTCGCTCTGATTGGCATTCAACTCTTCGGCCTGAAAATACTCAAACGCATTCCCGTGAAACTGATTGCCTCCAGACTTGGTAACAATCGATACGATGCCGCCACCGGTGCGTCCATACTGCGAGTCATAAGTGTTGGTCAACACCTTGAATTCCTGCACCGTCTCCATGGTCGGCACGTGAATCACGGTGCGGTCGCCACGTACATTCGAGATGCCGTCCAGCAACACTTCGTTCTCGCGATTCTTGCCACCGTTGATCGAGATGCCTGTGGTGCCCCCGATGTCGAAAGAGCGCAAGTAACGCCAGTCACCCGTCTTGATCACCCCAGCCGCAGACCAAGCAATCTGAAACGGATTGCGCCCCTGCGTTGGAACATTCTGAAGCAACTCATTCGCGATCACCTGAGATCGCGAAGCAGACTCTGTCTCAAGCAAAGAAACCGCATCTGAGACCGTGATGCTTTGTGTGAGATCGCCCACCTCAAGCTCAATGTCGACTCGCGCCTTATCCTGCGCCTGCAGAACAATGTTCTCGCGAACAAATTTCTTAAAGCCTTTCAACTGCACATTCAGCGTGTAGCGTCCCGGAGCCAGAAATGGCAGCACATAGTTCCCTGAAGAACTCGATTGTGCCCGCAACGTAGCGTTCGTCGCCGTATTGGTAATCAGCACTTCTGCAGCAGCGATTGGCGCCGAAGATTTGTCTGTGATCAGGCCCGAGAGGCTGGCTCTCACTTCCTGGGCGAAAACAGACGCTGAACAAAGCAGCAAGAACGCGACAAAGCGGACAAACATGTATACTCTCCAAGGTTGCAGCTGCAACAAGTCTTGGAAGTTTATCAGGCTAGTTGTCGTTACGCCACTGATTTAATATCGCGTCAGCAACCGCGATCACAGGCTTGATCGCTTCAAGGTCGTGAACGCGCACAAGATAGGCGCCATTCAAAATCGCCGCCGTCACGCCTGCCGCACCGGCAAACTCAAGCTCACGATCATTCGCCGTAGGCACCAGCAACTTCTTGGTGGGCCCCACCATCACCGGAACCCCAATGCCACCCAGAATCCCAAGCCGCCCCAGAATCTCGTAATTCTGTTCTTTACGTTTACCGAACCCAAGGCCCGGATCAATCACCAGTCGAAACTTCTCAATGCCTGCACGCAACGCGCGATGCACCGCCGCATCCAGGTCCTTCGCAATCACACCAACCACGTCCTTGGCTGGGGGCAGTCTACCCCAGGCATCAGGCCTGCCACGCATATGATTCAAGATCAATCCTGCATCGTGATTCATGATTGTCTTGGCGAGAATTGGTTCCCACGTCAACCCGCTGGGATCATTGATAATCTCAACGCCCATCTTCAAAACTTCTTCCGCGACCGCCGCCTTATAGGTGCTGACACAAATTGGCACACTCAGCTTGTTCTTGATCCTCTTGAGCACCGGCACCAGCCGGCTCAACTCTTCTTCAGCGCTCAGCGGCTTATCGCCAGGACGCGTGGGCTCTGCCCCAAGATCAATCACATCGGCCCCAAGCTCATCCAGTTCGATCGCCTTGGCAAAGGCGCGATCCGGGTCATTGGCCTTGGGCCCACCACTCGCCACCGACAAAGCAATCGGTGCAATGATAAACGTGCGTTGTCCCAGCCGCAGCGTGCGGCCTTTCAATTTCCAATCGATATTGCGCCGGATGATGGCCATAAGATGTTCCTTAACTCGCTACCGTCAGACGGATCCAGCGATAACGCTTCCCGACACGGACGACAAATTCACCGGGCTCCATACGCTGGGCCGGGTTTGTAACAGATTCTAAAGTGACTGAGTTGCCAGCCTTCACCGCCCCGCTCTTGATCAGACGATCAGCATCGCCCACACTCTGCGCAAGCCCTGCGGCAACCAGGATTCGATTCATGCGCGCATCGCTAGCCTCGGCATGATTCTCAGGCAGCGGCACGCTACCCCAGCCTTCAGCCACGCGAGCAGCAGCGTCCTCA
>JBIPMY010000409.1:0-5571 GCA_044376335.1 Bryobacter sp. | reverse complement strand
ACGTCGCCTGCGTTACTGGAATTGATGGCATCGACAGTGCCATCTCCATCGACATCCGCGAAGATGAGATTGTTGATACCTGCAAACACGGCTGCTTCCCGATACCCACCGCCTACTTGACCCAACTGAACTCGCACGGTGTCAAAGGAAAGCTGTGGCACTGCACTGTAGACGATGTCGGGGATCTTGTCGTTGTTCAAATCGGCAACGGCGAGAATGTTGCTGCTGGCGTTACTGACACCGATGGTCAAAAGATCAGCCGGCGCACGAAACGTACCATCTGCTTGCGCCAGGTACTGAACCAGCACAGGCCGCCTGCCATTCTGGACACTCAGTGCTGTCCCGGTCATCACCAGCAGATCCTGTAAGCCATCACCGTTGACATCACCCAGAATGGCATTCAACACTCCGGTGGAAACCGCAAAATTTGCCACTGGTCTGAAGCTGCCTGTGGCAGTACCTACAAGCGTGTGCATTGAATTGCTGCCCACGATCGCGATGTCCCCTCGTTTGTCATTGTTAAAGTCGCCTGCAAGCAGCCGGTATCTCACAAAGTCATTCGTTGGCTGATCCCAGATGCGAACCGGCGCTGCAAAGGTCCCGTTGCCGTTGTTAATCAGAATCGAACACGTGGCCCCAACCCCGGTGCTCTCCAGGGCGACGATATCCAGCCTGCCATCGCCATTGATGTCGATCAACTCAATGCCGCTCGGCTTCAGCGTCCCAATCGTGGCAGCACTCCCACCGATGCGCGTCCAAAGCCCGCCGGTTCGGCCAAAGGTGCCATCTCCTGCTGCAACGATGTCAGGCTGCGAATCGCCATTGAGGTCTGCCACGCGAAAAGTCCGTGCGAAGCCTGGAAACCCAACCGCAGAAACACTATCGAGTGATCCGTCCGCTTTGAACTGATCAGCAACTAGCGTGTATTCTCCACTCCCGGGATAGATCAGAAAGCGTTTGGATGCTCCATCATCGATCAAGTCGAATCCGGTCTTAAACCCAAAGCCTCCACCATGCACAGAGCGCCTGGTGAAGAGCCCCGCACCGTTGCCAGCGTGAATCGAAACCAGGCCACTATCCAATTTCACAATGGCATCCAGCCGGTTGTCCCCATCCGTGTCGGTTACGGCGATATAACGTGGGCCATCGGGTAACGGCGACGTTTGCACAGTGCTGAATCCGCCGCTTCCATTGTTCAACGAGGTCATGAGCAGATTGCGTGAATTTGGTGAAGTGGTGGCAAAAATCAGATCGCTGCGCCCATCGCCATTCAAATCCCCGGCCACAAGGTATGCGGCATCTTCGGGAAGGGCCAACCGAGTCGGGGCGGCAAAGTTGCCATTGCCGGTGTTTAGGAAAATCAGCGCGGCGTTGCTGCCGTTCAAGATCCCGGCAATATCCGGCAAATTGTCGTTGTTGAAATCGGCGACGAAGATCGAATCCACCCGGCCACCTGTCGGAAGCTCGCGCGCCGGTGCATAGGTAGACCTCCCGGTGGCTGCTATGAGTGAGATTCCCCGAAAGTGCCCAACGATGAAATCAGGGAAGCCATCAGCGTTCAGATCGCTTGCAACTACTGTACGTGGGTCGCCTCCGGCGGCAAGCATTCGATCCGGTTCAAAAGTATTATTCGGCCGGCCAATACTGAGGAGAATGGATGTGCCAGATCGAGGAGGCGAAACTGAATCCAGGATCCCGTCGCCATTGAAATCTCCGGTAGCGCTATACAGATTCATAGCTGCTGCAAAAAGGCCATCCCTAAGGATTCGTCGTCCTTCTTCATTCTTTGCCGGCAGCGCTTGAGGATTCCCGGCCGTTTCTTTAAGTTTCAAGAAATCATCCAGAAACATTTCATACGTGCCAGTCAGCTTTTCAGAAGGCTGCGATCCGCTATAGCAACTCAATACTCCACCGAGGGCACCCGGATATGGCTTAAAAGTGACTCGATCACATCGGACCGGTTTGCCTTTGACCATAATTTGGCCAGATGCTGACACTGATGCTGATTGCTCCTGGCATCGCAACAATACGTTTCCGTGAAATGCGAATAGAACCAGGGTGAGTAGGATTGTTTTCATCTGCCATGAGTGACCATTTGCGCCAAATCATCACAACATTTTTTTGACTTGGATTTCTTCGTTTGCAGGGCTACGCTGGAGAACGTGATTCGAATTTTTGTCCTGGTTCTTTTCCTGCTACCTATACTCTCCGCCCAGACGTTCACTGCCCGACTTGCCGGTACCGTCCTTGATCCTGCCAGTGCCCCAGTTGCTGGAGCTGTCGTTGTCGCAACTCAGGTCGAAACCAACGCAGCAAAGTCGGCCACCACCGATGCCACCGGAGTCTACGCGATCCCAATTCTCCCACCCGGCCTCTACGAAGTCTCCGTCACAGCCGCAGGCTTCCAAAAGAAGATCCAAAAGCAGGTTAGCCTCGAAATCAATCAATCCGCTGTTCTCGATTTCAAAATGTCCCTCCTGAGTGTGGCAACAGAGATCCAGGTCACCGAAGAAGCCCCCGTCTTGCAAACTGAGGCTGGTAACGTAGGTACCACCATCAGTTCTCAAACTATCGACGAGCTTCCTTTGATCCAACGCGACGTCATGGCTGTTGTGCGTCTGGCCCCAGGCGTTATTGCCAAAGGCCAGGTAGGCGATGCCCGCGGGGGCAGGGGAGTCTTCAATTCCAACTTCTCAGTCGGCGGCGGCAGAACCTCAACCAACGAAGTCCTTCTCGACGGTGCAGTCAACACGATTGGCGACTTCAACGGAGTCGCCTTCAGCCCCCCTCCAGACGCCGTTCAGGAATTCCGCGTCGAGACCAACAGCTTCTCGGCCGAGTTCGGCCGCACCGGCGGCGGTGCCGTCAACATCGTTACCAAAAGCGGAGGCAACAAGTATCACGGCACTGCTTACTACTACCACCAGAACGATTTCCTCAACGCGAACAGCTTCGTCAACAACCGCTTCGGCGTCATCCGCCCCGTCCTCCGTCGCCATCAATACGGGGGAACCGTCGGTGGCCCCGTCTCCATCCCTGGCTTCTACCGCGGCAAGAACAAAACCTTCTTCTTTACTGCCTTTGAAGGCCGCAGAGAGAAAGACCCCGTCCGCAGCGTCTCCAGCGTCCCCACCGAGCTTGAGCGCAACGGCGACTTCTCCGAAACCCGTTTCCTCGGTCCAACCGGCGGGCAGTTGATCCAAATCTATGACCCCAACACCAGCCGCATCGTTGGCGGCGTCCGCTCCCGCACGCTCTTCCCCGGCAATGTGATTCCAAGAGACCGCTTCAATCCCGTAGCCTTGAAGATGCTTGCCGAGTATCCAGACGCCAACCGAATCGGCTCATCCATCACTGGCCGTCAGAACTATCTCTTTGCAGGCAATCGTAGTTATTCTCGTGATCTCTTCACCACCCGCCTCGACCACATCTTCAACGACCGCCACCGCCTCTTCGGCCGCTTCTCCCAACAGAAGTCCCTCGACACCCAACCCAGCGTCAAAGTACGTTTCACCAACTCCAACAACACCAAAGACAGCTTCTACAACTCGGGCTTCGACGACACCTACCAGATCACGCCTTATCTCTTCAACGTCTTCCGCTACATGTACGTGCGCTACCGCGCAAACCTTGTCTCCAACACTCTCGGCTTTGACCCCACCACTCTCGGCCTGCCCAATTACATTCGAGACTCCGCCAACGTCCTCATCTATCCAAACGTCTCCGTAGGCAGTGGCATCCCGGACCTCGGCGGCACCGCCTTCAACAATCAACCCCGCGATACACAGGGCCTTCAGAACAACCTCGTCTGGGTGCGCGGCAAACACACGCTCAAGATGGGAGGCGAGTACCGGCTCTACCGCTTCTATCCCTTCCAGGTTTCCAATCCAACGGGGGCTTATAACTTCAATCAGTTCTACACCTCAAGCGATCAACTCGGCATTGCCCGTCCAGAACAAGGCCTGGGTCTGGCCAGCTTCCTGCTCGGCTTCGGTGCTTACACCTATGAAAAAGTAGAACCTCTGAGCGCATTCCAACACTACATGGGCAGCTACTTCCAGGACGACTGGAAGGTCAACTCTCGCCTCACCCTGAATCTTGGTGTCCGTTGGGAAGCCGAAACCGGCACTGGCGAAGCGCACGACCGCCTCACCTATTTCAACCCCCAGGCCGACAATGGCACCGGCTTCAAAGGAGCCCTGGAATTCACCGGAGGCAAAAACCCGCGTACCATCCGCAAAACCAACTGGAAGAACTTCGGTCCTCGACTCGGCTTCGCCTACCGCGTTACAAACAAGACTGCCGTACGCGGCGGCTTCGGCATCTTCTATCTCCCAATCGGTCTTGAAACTGCCATCGTCACAACACCCTTCAACTTCAACGTAATCGCCGATGTCTTCAATCCTGACTACTCGCCCAGGACAACACTCAGCAACCCTTTTCCCGGCGGCATCGTGCGCCCCAATTCCACCAACCGTTTAGATGACGGTACCTTCCGCCTCGGCAATAATGCCAACCTCGTCCTGCGCGATCAGCCCAATAGCTACGTCCAGCAATGGAACTTCGCAGTGGCTCAGCAGCTTGGCAAGACCACTGCAATCGACGTCACCTACTTCGGCAGCCGAGGCGTTCGTCTGCCCACCAACAGCCTCGAACTGAATCAGATCGACCCGAAGAATCTGGCCAATGGCGGGGCCTTCCTGACAGAACAGGTGCCCAATCCCTTCTTCGGTAAAGGGCTTCCTGGATTGCTTTCTTTGCAGCGCATCCCGCGCATGCAACTGCTGAAGCCCTATCCCCAGTTCGCCTCGCCAACTACAGCCAACGCCTTCGGCGGCAGCCTGATCTACTTCCGGCCCCCAGTCGGTGACAGCATCTATCACGCCGTCACGATGCGTATAGATCGTAAATTCTCTCGTGGCTTCTCCCTCGGCGCACACTACACGATTTCGAAGGTTCTCGAAACCGGCGGTGGCGGCAACGGCATCGCCTTCCTCGATCCAGCCGGGATTCGTGATACCTACAACGTCAGGCTCGAACGCTCTGTCGGCTCCTTCGACGTGCCTCAGCGGGCCGTCATCACCTTCTCTACACAGTTGCCTTTCGGTAGAGGCAAGAAGTATCTGAACAAGAACAAGCTGGTAAACCGCTTTGTCGGCAACTGGCAGTTCTTCTCCAACACAACACTGCAGGCCGGCTTACCCATCAACGTTGGTGGTCCCGATCTGTCGCGCCTTGCCGGTGCCAACCCATCCCGTGCCTCTGTTGTGCCGGGCGTTGAAGCTGCCTATCCGCTGTCGCAATCCATTGCCAACAGTCGCGATTGGTCCAATGCCTGCGGATGCACCAAACCCTGGTTCAACCCGGCAGCCTTCCGCACCACGCCTGAGTTTCAGATCCCCGATGGGCCTCGCTTTCTCCCCAACATTCGTGAAGGCTGGTTGAGGGCTACCGATGTGAATCTTCAGAAGTCAGTATTCCTCACGGACAAAATCCGTATGTCGCTGCAGCTTCGAGCTTTCAACGTGCTCAATCAGGTTTCTTTCGGCGGCCCGAGTGTGATCACTGTAG
>JBIPMY010000089.1:0-17293 GCA_044376335.1 Bryobacter sp. | reverse complement strand
TTTGATCAGTCTCGCCGGCAGCCTCATGTTTGCTGCTGGCCCCGATTCGAAGCCCGAGAAGGGTTTCACTGCCATCTTCAACGGTAAGGATCTTACCGGTTGGACCAAGGCGAAAGAAAACGAAGATGCTTTCCAGGTGAAAGACGGTTCTATCGTAGCCAATGGCAAGCGTTGCCACCTGTACTTCACGGGGCCATTCAAGGGCAAGCCTGCCAACTTCAAGAATTTTGAACTCAAAGTGGATGTGATGACCAAGCCTGTTTCCAACGGTGGCATCTATTTCCACACCGCCTATCAGGAGACCAACTGGCCGGATAAGGGCTTTGAGGTTCAGGTAAACAACACCCACGGCGACTGGAAGAAGACCGGTGGTCTGTACAACGTACAGGACAACAAAGAGCCGTTTAAGGACGATGTCTGGTTTACTGAGCACATCGTCGTAAAGGACAACCACGTGACTGTGTTTGTGGATGGCAAGAAGGTAACCGATTGGGAACAGCCAGCCGATTGGGCCGGCCCCAAGGGCAACCCTGGCCGCAAGATCGATGCCGGAACTTTTGCTCTGCAGGCTCATGATCCGAAATCGGTCATCATGTACACGAACATTCGTGTGAAGCCCCTGAAGTAGTTCTGGAAATACAAATGAAAAGCGGCCCCGGCGAGCGATTCGCCAGGGCCGCTTTTTGTTTAGGTGTTAACCGAGGATGTCGATGGTTTGGGAAGCGAGCTCGTTGGCGGATTCGACGAGCTTGAGGTTTGCCTGAGTAGCGACTTTGGCCTCTAGAAGGGCCACCATTTCAGCGCTGAGGTCGACGGAGTCTGCTGCTGCTGCGGAATCGTTAGAAGGTGCTGCAAGGCCAGCAGAGAGGCGCTTGGCAACTGCCGCCAGTTTCTCCTGCGCTTTTTCTAATCCAGCTAAACCAATTGATTGCACTTCCATAGTCTTCGTATCGTCGCACGAGCGAGTGTCTTTAGAAAAATTTGCTCAAATTCGAAAAATTTTCGACGATGTGAAGAATTCCGCTGCTGCCCTTACGCAACTCAGTCTGCTCGAGCGACCAGGTGCGGGCGTGGGGAACGAAAACGGCGTTGAGGCCGGCGTCGAGGGCGGGATTGATGTCGCTTTTCGGGGAGTTGCCAATCATCCAGGTGATTGAAGGGTTGAGCTTGAAGCGGGCCACCAGGTCAAGATAGGCAGCGACGTCTTTTTCTCTCACGATTTCGAATTCACGGAAGTAGCGGCCGACGGGGCTACGATCGATCTTGAGGCGTTGTTCTTCGGGATGGCCTTTGGTGAAGAGGATGAGGTCGTGGTTTCGCTCGAGCAGATAGGCCAGGGTTTCCTCTACGCCATCGAGCATTTCGATGGGCTGGTGGAGGATGCGGTCTGCAAAGCCGATAATCTTCTCAGCGTCCCCCGGGGCGATATCGCGCTCCACCAGATGCTGGTAGCACTGCACCATGTTCTTTGCGAAGTTCTGCGCGCCATAGCCGTTGATCTTGATATTGGCGATTTCGATTTCGTCGAAGATGTCGCGAGTTTCTTTGGGGCTTAGGGTGGAGTGATTGAGGAAGTCTACAAAGTCGTCCCAGGCCTGTTCAAAATAGATGTTGTTTTCCCAAAGGGTATCGTCGGCATCGATGATGAGGGCTTGTGGGTCGTCGCGTCGCATCAGGTTTCGGCCACCTCGGGGGCATGCTTGGCGTGGCCGTTTAAGGGGGCGACACGGCGAACGTGGCGGGTGAGTTTTTCGCGTTCGAGATACGAAGGCAAGAAGCTGGAAAGGGAATCCATGCGCTCTTTTTCGCTGCGCATCGAGAGGATCTGCTGTCGGAACTGCACGTCAGGGATGGCCTGAGCGATCAGGAAGCTCAGGTCGGAGCGATTGTCTGCGGGCATGGCCTCAACCATGCCGCCATGTTCCATCATCATCAGCTTGACCCAGGCGCTGAGTACACGTTGTTTCACGCTATCGGTTGCTTCGGCATTGTCTTCATCGGCAAGCATGGCGACGGATGCTCGCAGATAGTTGCGCTCTTCATCGAGAAGGATGATCTCAAAGCGCCGTCGGCCGCGGGCCAGAATGTCCATGCGGCCATCCGGATATTTCTTGAGTACCTTTTCAATGATAGCGGTGCAGCCGATGCTGGCCATACCTTTTTCGCTGGCGAGAACGACGCCGAATTCGGATTCCTCACGGAGCACGTCTTCGATCATTTCTTTGTAACGGTCTTCAAAAATATGAAGCGGTAACTCGGCTTCCGGAAATAAGACCACCCCCAGCGGAAATAGGGGCAGAGTGTCTTGCTGCATAAGTACTATTATTGACTCTTGTGCGTATCGATGGTTCTAAAACACTTCTGACCGGTGCCTCGACCGGCATTGGGGCGAGTCTGGCGAAGCTGATGCACGCTCGCGGAGCGAAGCTTGTGTTGGTATCGCGGCAGACTCATACCTATGAGTTGCCGGGCGTGCACTGGATCTCTGCAGACCTTACCGACGCAAAGCAGCGTGCGAGTGCCTTTGCCGAGGCGATGCAGGTGCTGGGGGGAATCGACATTCTGGTGAACAATGCCGGAGTTGGTGCTTATGCTCCTACCGTGAAGATCGAAGATTCCACCTGGGATCACCTGTATGAGCTGAACCTGAATGCACCGGTGCACCTTACAAGGCTGGCGCTGCCTGGGATGCTCGCGCAGCGGCGTGGATCGATCGTCAATATCTGCTCGATTGCCTCGCAGGTGCCTCTGCCGTGGTTTACTCTCTATTCCACGACGAAGGCGGCATTGCTTAGCTTTACGCATGGGCTGCGTATGGAACTTGACCAGACCGGAGTGACGACGACAGCCGTTTGTCCGGGCTACGTAAAGACGCCTTTCCAGGCAAATGTGCTTAGTGGGAAGCCACCGCTGATGCTGCAGAAGACGAAACGGTTTGCGATTACGCCCGAGGACTGCGCCCTCGACATCGCTGCCGGCATTGAGTCTGGCAAGCGGACGGTGGTGTCTCCAGCCAGTGGACATTTATTAAATGCTTTATATTTCTTCTTCCCAAAGCTGATCGACTGGCAATTTGCTCGATACAATCGCAACTTGGAGAAAGCGGCGAATTGATTCTCAAGCTAAAGCGTTCCCCCGGCATTTATCTGGTCGGGTTCATGGGTTGCGGCAAGTCCACTGTTGGCGAACTGCTGGCGGATGAAGTGGGGTGGCGTTTTATTGACCTGGATGCACGCATCGAAGCTCAGCAACAAACTACCATCGCCAATATCTTTGAGACTCAGGGAGAGGCCGCGTTTCGCAAGATTGAAGCCGACGCATTACAAGAGGTAATCCGTGAGACGTATCGCGGACGGGCTACGATTGCCTCACTTGGTGGTGGAGCCTTTGCCTGGCCTGGCAATCGCGAACGGCTGGAAGATTCAGGGGTGACGATCTGGCTGGATGTCCCGTTTGAGCGGATTCAGGCGCGTGTGGGACAGGATTCCATGCGCCCTTTGGCTCGCGACCCTGAGAAGTTCAAGGCCCTGTTTGAAGAGCGCCGGCCGCTTTACGCCAAAGCCGATTACACCATTTCATTTGATTCCGACAATGCCCAAGATGCCGTCAAAGCAATCCAAGCCCTCGGGCTCCTTGACTGAAGCCCAGCTGCGCAAGCACGCCCTCGCGATCTTCCATGCAGCGCTGGCTGCAGCCGATCCCTATGAGGCTACACTTGCTCACCTGAGGCCGTGCCCCGAGTCTGTAAAGAATCTCTATGTCGTTGGAGCTGGCAAGGCTGCTGCAGCGATGGCGCGGGCTGTTGAGAAGTATTACGGCAAGAGGTTGCGAGGTGGCGTGATTGTCACCAAGTACGGGCACGCGCAACCGCTGAAGAAGATTCGTTGCCTCGAGGCAGCGCATCCGGTTCCGGATCAGGCTGGCATCCACGCAGCGCAAGAGATTGCCGAGCTTTGCCACAACGCAACCAAAGACGATCTGGTGATCTGTCTGATCTCGGGTGGGGCGTCGGCGTTACTGCCGAGTCCGGTAGCGGGGATTACGCTAGAGGAGAAGCAGGCTACGACGCAACTGCTGCTTGCCTGTGGTGCAACCATTCATGAGCTGAACTGCGTGCGGAAGCATCTGAGCGCTCTCAAGGGCGGGCAACTGGCGCATCTGGCCTATCCTGCGACGCTTGAGACGCTGATTTTGTCTGATGTGATCGGGGACCCGCTGGACGTGATCGGGTCTGGCCCGACGGTGCCGGATTCGAGTACCTTTGCCGATGCCTGGGAGATTCTCTACAAGCACCGGTTGACGGGAAAGATTCCGGGCAGTGTGCGCCATCATTTGGAGCAGGGCGTAAACTTTAGAATTCCTGAGACGCCCAAGCCGGGCGACAAGGTTTTCCGCAAGTTGAGAAATCAACTGGTGGGGTCGAACCGGCTGAGTCTGGTTGCTGCGCAGGCTAAGGCGAAAGAGTTAGGCTATAAGCCGCTGCTGCTGTCGACATCGCTCGATGGTGAGGCTTCTGAGGCCGCCAAGACCTTCGCTGCGATTGCTCGCGAGGTGAGGGCGTCAGGGAACCCTGCCAAGGCCCCTGTGGCGCTTCTGGCGGGCGGAGAGACCACCGTGGCGCTATCGAATCACCATGGGCTGGGTGGGAGGAATCAGGAGATGGCCCTGGCGGCTGCAATCGGGATCGAGAAGCTGGAGCGGGTTGTGTTTCTTGCGGCAGGGACGGATGGCACCGATGGGCCGACGGAAGCTGCCGGAGCCTTTGCGACAGGTTCGACGATGAGCCGCGCGGCGTCGATCGAGTTTGATGCGCATGAATTTCTGGCCCGCAATGACTCGTATCATTTCTTCAAACCACTCGATGATCTGCTGGTCACCGGCCCGACCGGTACCAACGTGATGGATCTTTACCTGATGCTGGTAGGGTAGCTTTGTGATAGATTGAAGGAAGCTGAGCGGGAGTAATTCAGTGGTAGAATGTCAGCTTCCCAAGCTGAACGTCGCCGGTTCGAACCCGGTCTCCCGCTCCATTCTTATTCGCCTCCTTTTGCCTTGCTAAGATCACCAAAGGAGGCTCCATGCCCGCAATCCGCTTTACGCTCAACAGCAAACCTCAATCCGTCGACCTTCCACCCTCTATGCCCCTGCTCTGGGTGCTCCGCGATCACTTTGAGATGACCGGCACTAAGTTCGGTTGCGGTATGTCTCTCTGCGGCGCTTGCACCGTGCATGTGAATGGGCAACCGGTTCGCTCCTGCGTCACCCCAGTTTCTTCCTTGTCCGGCAAGTCCGTCACGACAATCGAAGGTCTCAACAATCACCCAGTGCAGCAAGCCTGGATTGAAGAAGATGTACCGCAGTGCGGATATTGCCAATCCGGCCAGATCATGACTGCCGCTGCCCTGCTAGCCAAAACCGCCCATCCTACCGACGCTGATATCAATGAAGCCATGCGCGGAAACATCTGCCGCTGTGGTGCTTACTGTGAGATCCGCAAGGCCATCCATCGTGCCGCTGACATCAAGAGCACAGGAGCCGCAAAGTGAAGCGACGTAATTTCCTCGCCACGGCTGCAGCCGGGCTCACGATCCATTTCCCCCTTGTTGCAGCGCCCACTGCGGCCGCTAAGCTGAATGGCTTCGTTCACATCGCCCCTGACGATCAGGTCACCCTCTTCATTCACAAGGCCGAAATGGGCCAGGGCACAGTTACCTCCATTGCAATGCTGCTTGCCGAAGAGCTGGATTGCGACTGGTCGAAAATCAACACGCAATTCCCAGGCATCAGCAAAGAATACGGGCCATTTCAAGGCGTCTTCGGCAGTCATAGTATGCGCACTTCGTGGGAGCCGGTCCGTCGCGCAGGAGCCACCGCCCGCGCCATGCTGGTGCAGGCGGCTGCGCAACAATGGGGCGTCCCTGCCGATTCCTGCACCACCAGCAACAGCAAGGTAAGCAGCGGCAGCCGTACTCTGAGCTTTGGCGAACTGGCACTTGCCGCCTCAAAACTCCCGGCACCGGCAAACGTCACCCTCAAATCTCCGCAGCAATTCAAGCTCATCGGCAAGAGCACCAAACGCCTCGATGCTCCTGCCAAGACCAACGGCACAGCAAAGTTCGGCATCGACATCTACCGCCCCGGCATGTTACACGCAGCGATTGCCCGCTCTCCCGTCTTCGGCGGCAAACTCAAATCCTTCGATGCGGCAAAAGCCAAAGCCTATCCTGGCGTCAAAGATGTGATCGCTGTTCCCAGCGGCGTCGCTGTCCTTGCCAACTCCACTTGGGCAGCTATGCAAGGCAAGCGTCTGCTTACTGTCGAATGGAATGAAGGCCCAACCGCCGCGCATTCCACAGCTTCGATGGCACAAGAATATGCGGCAAAGATAGCGCAACCCGGCGCGGTTGCCCGCAACACCGGAGACGCCGCTCAAGCTTCATTCACGCTGGAAGCAACTTACGCAGCGCCCTTCCTTGCCCACGCTCCCATGGAGCCTCTCAACGCGATTGCCGACGTGCGCAAGGATTCGTGTGAAGTCTGGGCGTCAACGCAGGGCCAAAGCGCTGCCGAACAGGCAGCCATGCGCATCACTGGCCTTAAAGCCGAACAAGTTACTATCCACACAGAATTCATGGGTGGTGGCTTTGGCCGCCGTGCCAACGCAGACTACATCGCCGAAGCCGTCGAAGTATCCAAGGCCGCCGGCTCTCCCGTTAAGGTGACCTGGTCTCGTGAAGACGACATGCAGCAGGACTTCTACCGGCCAGCGGCGATGGTCCATTTCGCCGGCTCACTCGATGGCGATGGTTGGCCTCAAGCGCTTCGCGCACGCATAGCCTCCGCACCCTTTGGCGGCCTACGTGATGGCGTGTCTCGCACCGGTGTCGAAGGCATCCATGACACTCCCTACAGCATCCCCAACCTTCGCGTTGAATACCACGCCATGGAGCACGGCATCCCGGTTAGCTACTGGCGTAGCGTCGGCTATTCGCAAAATACGTTTTTCCTCGAATGCATGATCGACGAACTCGCCGCCGCCGGCAAGAAGGATCCGCTCGAAGTGCGCCGCCGATTGCTGGCCAAGACTCCGCGTCTACTGGCTGCGCTGGATCTTGCCGCCGCAAAGGCCTCCTGGTCTACGCCTCTCGCCCCCGGCCGTGGGCGCGGCATCGCCGTCTCCAACAACATCGGTAGCTTCACAGCGCAGATCGCGGAAGTGACGCTGAACCAGGGCAAGCTTCGGGTGGATCGTGTTGTCTGTGCTGTCGATTGCGGCACTGTCATCAATCCACGAGGTGTCGAGCAGCAGATCATGAGCGGGATTGTCTACGGCCTCACTGCGGCGCTTAAAGACCCAATCACCATCGACCGTGGCCGCGTGAAGCAACGCAACTTCAACGACTACGACATGCTGCGCATTGACGAGATGCCAATCGTTGAAGTCCACATAGTTGAAAGTAAAGCCCTACCTTCAGGAACCGGTGAGGCCAGTACACCCACGATCGCCCCGGCCATTGCCAATGCGATCTTCGCCGCAACCGGCAAGCGTCATCGCTCACTGCCGCTTCGTTTCGCCTAACTTACTTAGCCTTTTTTTCGATCTTGGCCCAGGCGTCGCGAAGCTGTACGGTGCGATTGCAAACCAGCTTTTCGGCTGTCGAATCTGAATCCACATTGAAGTAGCCAACTCTTTCGAATTGGAAGTGGGTGTTGGCTTCAACGCCTTTCACGCAAGGCTCGATCTTGGCATTACTCTTGACGACCAATGAATTGGGATTGAGCTGCGTTGCCAGATCTTCCGATTGGGGTGCATCTTCAAGCAGCAGGCTCTCGTAGAGACGGGCTTCAAAGTCCAGCGCGTGCTCGGCTGACACCCAGTGAATCGTCGACTTCACCTTGCGTCCGTCGGGAGAGTCTCCGCCCCGGCTGGCTGGATCGTAGGTGCAGTGAACAACGGTGACTTCGCCGTTTTCATCCTTCTCCACGCCCACGCACTTGACGAAGTAGGCATAGCGGAGGCGAACCTCCTGCCCCGGGAAGAGACGATGATACTTGGGCGGCGGCACCTCCCGGAAATCATCGCGTTCAATGTAAAGAACCTTTGAGAAGGGTACAGCGCGGCTGCCCATCTCGGGCGCATCCGGGTGGTTCGGTGCGATATGCTCTTCGGTCTGGCCTTCGGGGTAATTGTCGATTACAACCTTAATCGGGTCGATCACCGCCATGACGCGACGGGCGCGCTTGTTGAGATCTTCGCGAATGTGGTGCTCAAGCAAGGCCAGTTCAATCACGCCATTGCTCTTGGACACACCAATCGAGCCGCAGAAATTGCGGATCGCTTCTGGCGTATAACCGCGGCGGCGGATACCCGAAAGGGTAGGCATGCGCGGGTCATCCCAGCCGGACACGTAGCCCTTTTGCACCAACTGCAAAAGCTTGCGCTTGCTGAGCATCGTGTTGGTGATGTTCAGACGGTCGAATTCGATCTGCTGCGGCTGGTGAATGCCGAGGCTTTTGACATACCAGTCATAAAGCGGCCGATGGTCTTCAAACTCCAGCGTGCAGATGGAATGCGTGATGCCTTCAATCGAATCGCACTCGCCGTGAGCGTAGTCATACATCGGATAGATCAGCCAGTCGTTGCCGGTGCGGTGGTGCTCGGCGCGCAGGATGCGGTACATCACCGGGTCGCGCATGTTGAAGTTCGGCGACGCCATGTCGATCTTCGATCGAAGCGTACGGGACCCATCCGGAAATTCACCTGCTCTCATGCGATGGAAAAGGTCGAGGTTTTCTTCTACCGAACGGTTGCGGTAAGGGCTCTCGATTCCAGGCTCTGTAGTCGTGCCACGGGTTTCGCGAACCTGATCGGCAGTGAGATCGCACACATAAGCCTGGCCTTGCTGGATCAACTGCACGGCCCACTGGAAGAGCTGCTCAAAGTAATCCGACGCGTAGAAGATCCGGTCTTCCCAGTCAAAACCAAGCCAGCGAACGTCCTTGATGATGCTGTCGACGTATTCGGTTTCTTCCTTCGAAGGATTGGTGTCGTCAAACCGAAGATTGCACTTGCCGCCAAAATCTTTAGCAAGGCCAAAGTTCAAACAAATCGACTTGGCGTGACCAATGTGCAGGTAACCGTTGGGCTCTGGAGGAAAGCGAGTATGGACTCGACCGTCGTTCTTTCCGTTCTGAATATCCCGGATAATGATGTCCCGGATAAAGTTCGATGGGGCGGTTTCAGACGTGGCAGTGGTCTCGTTCAGACCGTCAGTAGACATTATCTCCAGTATATCCGGCAGCCTTGTACTAGGCCGTTTCAATCGCAATGGCCCGAACCGGACACCCATCGCCGTCCACTATCTTGAGCGGCAAAGCAATGAACTCCACCTCTGCCTGCGTGATCTGGTCGAGGTGAGCCAGGCCCTCCACGATCACAACCCCACCCCGAAACAGCGTCTGATGCACCTCCGTGAGTTCAACCATGTTGTTGACGTCGGCCACCGAAGGAGGCTCTACTCCGATCAGTGCGACCCGCTTCTCAACCAGCCACTGCGCAAGTTCGATCGAAATCCGGGGTAGTCCGTCACGATACTCAGGGCTGCCAACACGTCTGTGCCAATCGGTTCGAAACAGCAGCCTGTCGCCGGGATTGACGCTGCCAATGCGGGATTCGATATCCGAAATAGTCAGCAGTTGACGAGGCTGAACTGGAGCAAGATTCACGATCCGTGCCGGGCCGCAACAGGCAGCCAGATCCTGTTGATCGAGGCTCGCACCTTCGGGCAGAAAGTGTTTGGGCGCATCCATATGCGTGCCTGAATGTGAGTAAAGCGTGAGCGTTGTTGCATTCCATCCATCTGCCGCAATCGTCTTCGCACTACTGATATTCACCCCGCGAAGCGAATTCGAAACTGGCAGGCTCAAGTCGATGACACGCTTGCGCGACGGTTTGTTTGCAGAATCGTACAACGCCTCAACCACACGCAGCGATTTTTCATACTCGCGTGGAGAGGTTTCGCATACTGCCGTGCCGTTGAGAACATCCAGAAAGTGCTGCTGGCAGGCAAACACACAATCGCCCCCAAAGCCCCGGCGCGTGTGCACATAGTCGTGTTGATAAGCTGGCTGGCCGAGTTTCTTGACACGAATCGATCCATCAGAGCCAAGCCAGATGCTGCCGCCACTCGCCTCAACGAGCATCTCGCCAAAGGTATACCGGAAGTCATCGCTCAGCGATTCGTTGTAACGGTTGGCGTCCCACACTCCTTCTGCCCCACTGCTGAAACGGAAACTCAACCTCCCCGTGTCCTCGCCTGCGATCACTGGATTGAGCCGCCGCAAAGTCGCCGAGCACTCTACAATTTCTCCCGCCAGATAGCGAAAGGTATCGACAAAGTGAATGCCCGTCTCATGCACCAGCAGGCGCGGCATTGATCTGAAATAGGGTTGGCGCCCAAGGTACGCATCTTCGCCCCAGCCGTCGCCCATGCGCGAGTGCATCGTGATCGAATGCAAGCTCTTGCCAATAACGCCGGCGTCGACCAACTTCTTAATTTCTCGATACCAGGGCTGGAAGCGAAAATTCTCATGCACCATAAAGGGCGCAGGTGATGCTGCCCCAATATCGAGGATTCGTTTGGCTTGAGTAAAATCGGCAGCGAGCGGCTTTTGACAGATCACCGCCAGCCCCCTCCTTACGGCTGCTTCCACAAGTTCGAGCCGTCCTGGAGGCGGTGTTGCGATGTCTACGAAATCAATCCCGTCTTCTGCGATCGCTTTCTCGGGATGAATCGAAATCTTCTGGATGCCGTACTTGTCTGCAGCCTTCCGCGCCTTCGCTTCATCCAGATCACAGACACAAACAATCTCGACACCAGGCAGTCGCTGCCACGCCTCAAGGTGAAAATCGCTAAAGTACCCGGCCCCAATCAGGACGCCACGTCGAACCACCATCGCTCAACCTCACAGACATAAGCCTGGCTTACGTTTCAGTTCAGTCTTGAATCACTTGCTGCGGGCCAGTTCTGCAACCCGCGTATTCAGACTCCGTAATTGTCTCAACTCTTCTTCTGCCTGTTGCAACGCAGTCTGAATCCGGGACAAATCACCAGCCTGCAAACCCTGTCCCGGGTTCTCTCGGGTTTGCATGTTCAGGCTGAAGTTGCGATAGAGATCGGTCACTTCGCGATATCGACGCTCCAGCGTCAGCAATGACGCCTCGCGCCTGCGATTGAGGTCTTCCACGTCCTTTGACACCACCACCACCCGCTTGGCTGCCAGTTCCGCCTTGCTGAGTTTTTCCTGCAATAGCTTCTCGCTGGTCTCCACTTGTACGAGGCGCTGAGCCTTAAACTTCAACTCTGTCTCAAGCGCCTCACTTACCCGTTGTTGCCGCAGGGCATCTTCCTTGACGCTGGCAATTTGCTCGGCGAGCTTCTTCGCTTCGTCTGTTTGCGCCGCGACGCGTTCTTGCATTTGGTCTTCGGTATGTCTTGATGCCTGCAGATCTTTTTCCAGCTCATTCGCCCGGTTGCGCAACTCATCGATCATCCGTAAATATTTGCTGACGTCGACACTCTCTCTGGGTGTTGCAGAGGGCTTTACGAGTTGAGGCGCTGTAGGCTGGGGAACTGCTTCCGCAACGGCCGGAATCGCTACGCCACGCTTGGCCAGTTCTCCCTCAAGCTGTGCTACTCGACTCACGGCGGCTTTGCGTTCCTGTTCAGAACGCCAGCCCAGCCATCCGGCTACGCCAAGCACTGCGAGGATCGAAACTATTGCCAGTCTCTGCATGGATGCCTATTTCCCAAGCGCAAAACGCGCCCGGCTGGGAACTTCCCTCTCCCCGTTGCGAAGATCCACGCTCACCGATCTCACTTTAGGGTTCTTCAATTCTACGGCAATGCTCCAGTGCTTCGAAGCTGCCGACAACACTTGTTCTATTGCTGCCGGAATCTCCCCCTGGCTTCGGCAAAACACTCCCGCCCCACCAGATTCTTCAGCCAACTGCAAAAGTCCACGCTGGTAAGCCTGATTGATGGCATCACCAAAAAAGCTCAACTGCACCACATACACTGGCGTCTCAAACTTGGCCAACTGATCCGAGATCTTCTGGATCTTCTCTTTCACGAGTTCATCCGGAAACTTTCGACTCAAGTCCCGCGAGTCACTCGAATTGATCACCGGGTTGGTGTAGTCTTCGCGGTAGTTTGCGATGTTGCTATCGGTCACGTACATCACGGCTACCCGCACGCCACTCTTCTGCAAGAGCCGCTGCCCCAATGCCGCCGCAACCTCTACCGTATTGAGCAAGCCAGCTTTCCCCACGGCTGCGTAGTCTTTCACCGCTGCACTCAATTTCTCGCGATCTGCCGTGGGGTCAAGAATCGCCTCAAAGCGATCCTGCGCCCTCATCACTCCCACCCAGTGATTCGGGCGAAGGTTCTGAATCTGGCTGATCAGTGCCTCTCGCGCCGCATCTACCAGAGCCTGATCGCCGCTCAAGTCCAGCACCAGCAGCAGTACGAGATCATCATCAGGCCCAAGCACGCGCAACACCTTCGCCGGGTTGCCATCGAGCCTTGCTGCAAAAGCCTTCTTCTCAAGCGACGGCTCCTGTTCTCCGGCCGCAACGCGCAACAGCGTACGCGCTGCTTTGGGCGAGGGCGTACGGCCTTCCTCTGCACCAAGCACGCAGGCCAAAATCAGCGTTAATAAGCTCAGCCGTCTCAGAAGCTTAACCTCAACCCTAATTGAACCACTCGTCCCCCTCTCGATTCAATGCTTCGCCCGGCATTCACATTGGGTGCCGACACGGGCCCGATCACAACATCGGGGTCAGCCCAGTTGCCGACGTTGGTCCAATTGAATCCGGTTGCCGTAAGTTCGACAACGCGCTCGGCCGACAAGGCGAACCGCTTGCTCACTGACAGATCGTGGTTTTGCGATCCTGGCCCCACCAGTTGCGGATGCGTTCTTGGGCCGTTGCCGAAGGTGAAATCAGGCGGCTGCGCGAAGGCTTCCGGGTTGAACCACCGGTTCGGGCCAGGCTTCTCCACTCGCGGGTTCACCCCATCGACAAGATTCACACGCAGCGCTTCGATCACTCCTCCGGTGTTGTTGAACTGCGGCCTCAATCCCAGCGGCTCACCACTTTGCATAGACGTGATTCCTGACACAGTCCAGCCGTCTACGAAGTAACGGCGCCAGTCTTGAAATTCAAGAAAGGCCTTCTTTGCTCCGACAGGCAGTTCATAGCTGAAGCTCAACGAAAGCCGGTGCGGGTTGTTGCCCAGTGTCTTGCTCCACTCGTTCTTGATGTTGTAAAAATCCTGAACGCCGACCGGGCCCGAATAGTCGTCCATCTGCTTTGAGAACTCATAGGTCGAATTCAAAACCAACCCATTCGCTGATCTCTTTTCAGCCCGCACCACCGCTGCATTCCGCTTATAGTTCCCCGACGGCCAGGAGTTGAAGAGGCTGAACCTCTGATACTGCGGGTAGGGACGAATCGTGCGACGAAACTCTTCGCTATTCAAAGCATCTCGTTCGGAGAGATACGACAGCGGAATCGCATTCGGGTTGGCCGTGTTGCTTGGCGCAAATAGCCTCTGCCCTCGCGCATGTCCCAGACTCACCCCCAGCACTGTCTGGCCTGGCAATGTTCGTTCATAGGACAAGCCCGCCGATTGGTAGCGTGGCACATCACCCTGCCGCTGCACCAGATCCGCGATGGTGAAGTTTGCCCCATCCAGTCGAAGATCGGGCAAGGGACGATCGAGGCCCGGCACACCATCCCTCAGTCTCAATGCAGGGCTCAGCTGAATGTTCGACGACACATACGTGGGCTGCGCAATAAATCCTTGTGAAGCCCACTGCGTGGTGTAAATGGGAATCCCGCCATGACTCAGTCCATAACTCAAACGCACCACACTCTTTGAGTTTCCAGCAGGGTTCCATGCGATGCCGATGCTGACTTCTGGCCTCCAGATGGCCCTTTGAAGTGAACGGCCCACCCCGTTGCGGTTGGCGAAGATCAACGCTCCCGGCCTGCCGTTGGCAGGATTGATTACACTCAGATCGACGCTGCCAAAACGATCAAACTTTTCTGTTCGGGCACCAGTCATCTCCAGCGCGAAAGACGCCGTGATCACAAGGTTCTTGGCATATTCATACGTATCGGCTCCGCTCAGTCGAAAATAGTTTCCACGCCAATAGGAAGGGTGCTCGGCAATGGTCGCTGCTCCACCCTCTGCCAGGCCCAGAAGAAAGCTGGCAAAGCCATGCCCCGTGTTGTTTACTCCGGGCAGTGAAGTCAGCGATGGCCCAAAGTCAAACGATCCTGCTGGCCAGCGCGGCGCATATGCATTTACTTGATACCGGCGAACTTGCCCTGAGCCTCTCAAACGATGTTTGCCGAGTCTTGTCGAGATCGCATCGGTGAGATAGAAGTAATTGTGCCCGCTCACAATGCTCGGATTCATGCGGCCTGTTGGCAAATAAGGTGCAAATCGAAATGCCGGAAAAGCATCCCGCAATGGACCCTGCAACCCGATTGTTGCCAGTGCCCCTTGCTGCCCCGGCCTGTTGCTCCGCGTCTTATCCGATTGCACATCAAACGTGAGAGCATGCACGGTTGAAGCATTCCGGGTAAAGGTCCAGTCCAGCACCCCTCGACGCGCGCTGAAGTCGCGATCATTCAGCCCCGAGTCCGCGATAGTGTCAAAGAGTCTTGGTGCTCTTGCCAGCCCGCTGGTAAATGAACCATTGAAGGTCAACCGGTGTCTCTCCCCCACTGTGTGGTCCACTTTGAAAATCATTCCATTGGCCTGGTTGGTCTCGGGTGAAAACACGAAGTAGTTGTTCCTGAAAAACGGCCCGGCATTAGAGTTGGCCCGCGGATAGAAATCCAGAGTCTTCATCGCAACCGGATCCAGTCGCGTAGCTGGAATCAAATTTCCTGCAAACGGGTCGCGAGCATATTGCGGGTTGCCCATACTCACTGGCTGAGTCGGGTTATAACTCGCATTGAGCCTTGTAGACTGCGGGTCGTAGATCGGCAGCGGATTGCCCGCCGGATCTACTGTGCGTGAGAAATCTCCACTGCGTTCCGCGTCAATCGCAACCGTACTCAATGTGGATCGCCCAATGCGTTCTCGCACTCCCTCATAAGACACGTTAAAAAACGTCTTGCGCGCCCCCTCGTAAATGCGCGGAATCACCAGCGGACCGCCTACGTTAAATCCAAACTGGTTCCGTCGCAAGAGGTTTCGCGAGCCCCCTCGCTGCACTACTTCATGCGGTGTCGCATCCAGCTTGTCATTGCGAAAATTCTCATAAACGCGCCCATGCCAGCCGCTGATAAAGGATCCCCTGGCGGCCTTCGGCGCTGGGCTATCGCTACGTAAGCCCAACTCTTGCGTCACTACCTTGAATTCTTCGGCCGCTCGCTCAAGCGGTTGCTTTGTTGGCTGCCACCCCCAAGCCAAGCCGACACACGCGAAGGTCAGTAAAGTGCGCATGAAGATCATTTCATCTTTAGTTTAGCTTCGTTTCATAAAAATGATTGAATCTCAATCAAGTTTCGGGACTTATCGCTATGATGAAACTGGCGACTGTGTCACCGACACGGTTGTCAGCGTCACAAACGCAACCTTTTCTCAGGCGAAATATAGGGGCTCTATTGAAAGGCATCATTCTTGCTGGCGGCAGCGGCACACGGCTTCACCCCATTACAGAAGCGGTAAGCAAGCAATTGCTCCCGGTCTACGACAAGCCGATGATTTACTACCCCCTGACAACACTAATGTTGTCAGGCATCCGTGAAATTCTGATCATCTCCACTCCGATCGACCTACCTGTCTATCGCAGGCTTCTGGGCGATGGCAGCCGCTTCGGCATCCATCTGGAATATGCAGAACAGCCTCGCCCCGAGGGTCTCGCACAAGCCTTCCTCATCGGCAAGTCTTTCATTGATGGAGGCCCGGCTGCACTCATCCTTGGCGACAACCTCTTCTACGGCCATGGCATCTCAGTGCAGCTCCAGCGCGCTGCTGCCCAACCTGAAGGTGCCACCATCTTCGGCTATTGGGTGCGAGATCCAGAGCGCTACGGTGTTGTCGAGCTTAACGATCAGGGCAAGGCTATCTCCATCGTTGAGAAGCCCAAAGAGCCCAAGTCCAACTACGCCGTTGTCGGCCTCTACTTCTACGACAACACGATCACCCAGGTTGCCGAATCGATTCAACCCTCCCCCCGCGGCGAGCTCGAAATCACCGACGTCAACAATCGATATCTCGAAGCTGGCAAGCTCCGTGTAGAAGCTCTAGGCCGAGGAATGGCATGGCTCGATACCGGCACACACGAATCCCTGCTTCAGGCAGGCAACTTCGTAGAAACCATCGAGCAGCGTCAGGGCCTCAAGGTCGGTTGCCCCGAAGAGGTCGCCTTCCACATGGGCTGGCTCAATCCGGAGCAACTCGAAGAACAGTCTCAGCGCTACAAAAACTCAAGCTACGGCCAATACCTGCACGGCCTCCTGCGACACCGCCGCTAGCGCTTGAGCGCCTCGGCAATCGCCTTCTCGGCCAGCGGCTCCATCACTGCATAGCCGGCATCGTTCGGGTGCAAGCCATCATTGGTTAGCTCCTTCTTCAGCAGCTTGGCATCATCGAGCATCGCCGAATAATAGTCCAGATACACCAGCTTGTTCTTCTTGCAATAAGCCTGGATCCACTCATTCAGCGCAATGATCTTCTCCGGTGGCCGGCGTGCGATCTGTGGCCGGTGGTAATCACAAACCGGCATCACACTCGACATCACCACCTTCATCCCGTTGGCCTTGGCCAGCTCTGCCATTGATTGCAAATTGCCCTCGATCTGCTCCAGTGTCATCGGCCCTGTATTGCCCGCGATGTCGTTCGTGCCAGCCAGAATCACAACCACCTTCGCACCCAGCGCAATCACATCGGGCCGAAATCGAATCAACATCTGTGGTGTCGTCTGCCCGCTGATCCCGCGATTTACATAAGGCCGGTCTGGCCAGAATTTGCCACCCCTGCGTCCCCACGCATCGGTAATCGAGTCGCCCATAAACACAACCCGCTTCTCGTTGCCAGCTACAGGCGCAAGCTTGGCATTGTCCGCTGCATAACGTCCCAGATTCGCCCAGTCCAGCAGAGTCTTCTGCGCCCGCGCCAGATCCGTCTGCAACTTCGGCACATCCACGATCTCCTGTCCAAGAGCTATCATCCCCGCCAAACCGATCAACAACAACTGTTTCATTTCCGAA
>JBIPMY010000408.1:0-5597 GCA_044376335.1 Bryobacter sp. | reverse complement strand
TATCCACTTCTTCGCCTTCAGAATTGCGCAGCTTTACTGCATAAGCTTCTCCGTACACCTTGGCTTTTGTGTAGGCTGAATCGTTGTCGCTGGCTTGTAAGAGAACATAGTTAATGTGGACAAGTTGAGATTCCCACTCTGTACTCTTGTGTGCCACTATTAATTCAGCCAAAAACCAATACTCGATATCCAACTCATTCTTGGATTTAACGCTTTTGCTCATTTCTGCACTTGCCTTTTCCTGCGTCGCCACAATCGCAGCCCGTCTCTTTATATCTCGGCCAGCGTCCATGAATAGTCGTTCAAGCACTCTGCCAACAATGACTCCTCCAGCCATAGCTAGGTTTGGAGCAATGCGCCTGCTATTGAGTCCTCTTGCCCCGCTAAGCACTGCAGAGTCCACGCACTGCTACGGGAGCGGTAGACGCGATCCGCTTGCCGTCTCCGCTTTGCACCGTCGACCCCATGCGTAAGCCTGAGAATCCAAATGATACCAAGGTCGCCGGCCGAACAAATGACACAGCCCGGCGACTAGGGCGACAAAGAAATCCGGTAAAGACGCACCGCTCAGCGGCTTCCTGGCCCACTCCATCGCGCACCAGGCCATAGATCCGGGTTACCGATCCGATCCCAAACATTGCCTTCGCTTCTCTCAAGCTGAGCGAGCAATCACCCCAATGCTTCGTCATCGAATCCAACGCCGGTCTCGATCCGCATGTTTCCCGGCGTTGCCAGCGTGAACCCACTGCCTGGCTCTTGCCGAGGCTTCACTCCCTCAACAACTTGCACCGGAACCAGCTTCTGACGCCCCTTGGCTCCATCCCGCCTCAACTAATAAGCCAGCGTCGTCACCGGCATTCCGCTCTTCCGGCAAAACTCCGCTCGCGTCTGCCCGCTCGCCCGATACTCCCCAACAACACCCAACCCAAAGTACGCCGTCTGCCCGATCTTCATCTCTTCAGATATTCATTTAGTTGACTACCCAGGAAAATGGTTTGCTCGTACGGATACCCTCGACAGGCGCGTCCACATTGCCCATCGCTTCGAGCTAAAAGGGGAATCCTTGCGGCGGGCAAACACCAAGAAGTAGGACAAAGCCGTGCGCTGACGCACCCGGCCGACTCTACATTGCTGCGAAGGGAACAGGACTGCGCTCCCTTTTACCAAAACCTATCCCCCGCCTAGAGAAGTCTGCCTGCGCTTCGCTCTGGAAACCTAACCCGCAAGAAATCCTTGACGAATCCGATCATTCCCAGCAAAATCAAAACACCAGCGTCGCTTCGCTCCGAAAGCCTGATCGGAATCATGAAATGCCTGTTCGCTTTCAAATGAAAACGGTGATCGGAGTGGTGAAATTACCCACCAGCCTCTTTGCGCAGACCCAGAGTCCGCTCCCATCCCAAAACATAATCTTCAATCTTGTTCTCGTCTTGTTGGCGAACAGAAAGAGATGGCCGCTCAGCGGATCCTTCCCCATCGTGTCTCGAACAAGCCCGTAGAGTCCTTCGAAACTCTTGCGCATATCGGTTGGCTCGACTCCCACAAAGACCTTTGTCGCCGGCCCCAACCCAAACATCTCTACGCCCGCTCCAGCACGCCGATCACCCGCAGCAGAAGTTCGGGATCGAAGCCCCGCCGAACTTCAACCCGCCGTCCATTGCTTGCCATCACGGTGATCTCCGGCACCTTGCTTTCTTCCGGCTCAACCGTTACCACTACGGGCAACAATCGCTGCTTCTTTCGCAACCGCTCATTGTCTCGCCTCAAATAGTAATCGAGCGTCGTGACCGCGATACCCGCTCGCTCACAGAATGCCCGCCGCCCCAAATCCCCTGGCCGGTAGGCCTCTACCAGCTCCGTGCCACGATCCCATTGCGCTCCCTGTTTGCTCACCCTTCCACTGAAACATCTATCCCAAGCG
Organism: Bryobacter sp.; assembly: GCA_044376335.1. GTDB lineage: Bacteria > Acidobacteriota > Terriglobia > Bryobacterales > Bryobacteraceae > Bryobacter. Next base: position 3,676 of record JBIPMY010000408.1, on the reverse strand, counting down.
TCTTCAAGATGGGGTTGCTCTGTCGCTTACCGTTCACCGTCACCACGGTCCCGCCATCGGGCTGCGTCACCGTATTGGTCCGCGTCGCGAGGTCATAGGTATAAGACGTCACCTGCCCGGCCGCATCGGTCACACTCTGCACCTTGCCGTCCGGATAGTAAGTCGTCGACCCGTATTCCCGCGCGGATCGAGCTCACTCGTCAACAAGTGCCGCGCATCATATCCATAAGTACTCGTCAGCGTCACCACCGGAGTCACCGCCGGCGCACTCACCGGAGTCTGCACCGTCACCAAATCCCCAGCCGCATTGTACGTATAGCGGTACACATTCCCCGCCGTATCCGTAATCTGCGTGATCCTGCCCTGGCCGTCTCTCACAAAAGGTACATTGAGACCCGTAGAACTCGTAATCCCCGACGCTGTCAGCGTCAGCGTATTCCAGTTCAGATCCGTCACGCTCTGCAAGAATCCACCCGGCGTCAGCGTATACTCCCGCCCATAAGGATCTGTGTACTTGTAACCAGCCGCCGCATAAACAGCCTCGGCATTGGCCAGCGCGCACTGATAGATATTGCCAATCCGCAGCAACACTCCCGTGCAGTTATCTCCCGTTGTAACCAGAGACCCATAGAACCCGGGCTCGGCCGTATACTGAGGCTGCCAGTAACTCTGGAAGATCGCATTCGGCTGCGGCGTGAAAGAAAACGTCTTCCGGCTCCCATTCACACTCAGTGTCACATCGCCATTCGCGCTCACCTTCAGGTTCACCGCATTGAGGCCCAGCCTCCAGCCAAATCCAAAATCCCCGCGCTCGGCCTTCCACAAACTGTCGTAGGTCCGCTGCACCTGGATCGCGAGCCCCGCCGACGGCACCGTAAAGTCCGTCACCGTAGCCGTCACGCGACCTGGCTTATACTCACCCACCACATTCACCAGCGCCAGATTCGTCTGCGTCACCAAGATGCGAAACCAATCGGTCGATGAAAACAGTGTTCAAAGTCGGAAACAATTCTGACCAAGCCGTTTACAAACCTTACCAGGCAGATATCCAAGAATCCGGCCATCGGCGACTGAGTTCGCGACGGAGTTCTGGATGAAATTCATATCCGAATGCTCGCAGAGCCCCCCTTGCCAGTTGTCGGACCATCATCCATTCAGATCCCTCCAAGGCGTCAGTGGACCAAAGCGCCTCATTCTCTTCCCCGCTCATCCGATCCAATTGTTTATCGAGCGGCTCAAGTGCAGCCAATTGTCTATTAGTGAGAATCCGATGGAATTCCCACGTTTCGCCAGTTTGATACCAAGCTCCGAAGTTCAACGCCAATTCATCTAAACATTCGCCATATCCGTGACGTTTTAAGTAGTCTGCCTGTAGCTCGGAGGAAGAAGCAAGAACGCAAATCGCATCTTGAAGTTGATAAAGTGCTCCAAGGTCGGGATCAATCTGATTCTCTTGCATCGTTCACCTTTTGAATTAAACCTTATTTCAACAACGTTATCTACCAAATATTGGCCCAGGATCGGGAATATTCGGCGCGCACACACGCCAATAGGGAGTTCTAGGATGGCCTGGCCTTCTACTCCCTGGATGCCACCGCACCTGACGGCCAGTAAGGCCTCCGTTCGGATGTCGCTCTTGAAACTTGTAGCCCTGACCCTTATGAGATCCTTGGGATGAAGGTACACCTTCCCAGGCGGAGTTTCCGCTCGCCAACTGTTGTACCACTTCTACGCCAACTCCTACCAAAGAAAGCGGATCGCTAAAGATGCCATCCATTGATGTAGGTGGAATTCCACCACCTCCAGGACCATGGGGCAAGCGGCCCGGGCCGCTCCCGCCACCCGAACCTGAGATTTGGGCAGATCCCCCACCTCCCACCCCACAAGGTCCGCTAGTCTTGCATGCTTGGTCAATCAAAGCGAGTGCAGCAAATGTTGCAGCGGCGGCCTCAAGATTTTCTTCAGTGGGATCTATCGCGGCAATTGTTGCCACTGCCAATCCCAATACAGACCACGCTTTATCCAAACAGCAAATCGTGTCATAAGCAGTCTTCGCTCCAGCTTTCACTCGGCCCAGAGTGACACCGCGCATGTTTGTGTTGAAAACCGAAAACACTTGGCGGACGATGTTGCCGATGCCGATCGTGTTCCTGGCGTACCCAGAAGGATCGCTGCCATTGATAGGGTCAGCCTCAGCATAGCCATAAAGATGCAAACTGGAAGGCTGCCAGATCTCACCCTCGTAGCGATCTTCAGTTAAGAACCTCCCCACCCCTGGCCGATACCACCGAGCCCGCAAATAATACATCCCCGTCCCAGAGTCCAGCGCCTCTCCCCGATACAGATACTGATTCGGAGTAGTCCCTGTCCGTGAAACCAAATTTCCAAAACCATCAAAAGCGAAAGTATCGGTAACCGCGCCAGCCCCATCCAGCAACTGCCGCGTACTCCCGAACCCGTCATACCCGTAGTAGCTAGTTGTCCAGGTGCCAGAGATATTCTGCCGCTGGCTCACCCGCATCAGCCCGTGAGTATACTGCCGCACCACGAACCCAGCCACAACCTCCTCAGCGACCTGCGCATACCCAGTTGGCGTCAAAGTATCAATCAGGAACCGCGTCGTAGACCCAGCCTCCGTCCGCGCCACTCGATTCCCATCTCCGTCATAGAGGTAGGTGATCGCCCCGGCATTGTAATTCGTCAGCCGGTCTTCAAACTCATAAGCAAAGGTATTCCCGCCAGAGGCCAGCGTATTCCCGTTCGCATCATAAGTATCGGCAACCAAACGATCATTCCCATCAAACGTGTTCGTCTGTGCCGCGATCCCCGCCAGCGTCGAAGTCAGCGAAAGCCGATTGCCCACCGGATCGAGCCCATAGGCCAAGGCCCCATTGAGCGCAGAATTGGCATTCCCAGTGATCGACTCATTCAGCAACCGGTAAATCGAGTCATAGCTATAATTCACCGCCCGCCCGCCACTCTCATTCACCGCCGTCTTGTGCGAGCTCGGGCTAAACGTCTGCCCATAAGTCGCCAACACACCCGACGGCCCATTCACCGCCACATTGGTCAGCCGGTCCCGGTTGTCGTAAGTGTGAACATGCCCAACGCCATTCGGATAAGCAAACCCACTCACCTGATTGGTCGCGTCATAAGTGTAGGTCGTGGTCCCTGCCGTACGGTTATCCACCACCGTAGCCAGCCGATTGTTGGCATCGAATGTATAGTTCACATCCGTGCCATTCGCGTTCGACGAAACCACCCGCGTAACATTGCTAGCCCCATCGTACGTATAGGTCAGAGTGCCCTGCGGCGTCACCTTCGTCTTTAAGCGATCCCGGCTATCGTAGGTAAAGCTCGAAGCCCCCGACGCATCAGTCATCGAAGCCCGCTGCCCCGTCGAGGTATACGTCATCACAATCGCCGCCGCCCCACTAAAGCTCGCATCCGGCGTCTTCGACAACAACCGGTTCAGCGAGTCATAAGCATAGGTCGTCGTCTTCCCGTTAAAGTCCACCTTGCTCGTCAGGTTGCCCACGAAATCGTAATTCATGGTCTCCACCTGCGAGAGAGGCAAGGTCCGCGAGGTCCGCCGGTTCAGCTTGTCGTAAACATAAGTGGTCACGCGGTTATTGGCATCCGTCTGCGACACCTTGTTGCCCGACAGATCGTACGC
>JBIPMY010000407.1:0-5603 GCA_044376335.1 Bryobacter sp. | reverse complement strand
AACTGTTCTTGTCCGTGACACTGGGAAAGTACGAAAACCTCACCCCAAGATTCAACGTCAAATTGGGGCGCACCCGCCAGTCATCCTGCACATAACCTTCCCACTGGTTCTGCCGCAAATCAGGCGTCAGATCATTCGATGCCTGTTGAAACGTAGCAACATTCCCAAGCAGAAAATTCGCCCACGCCTGATTCGCAATACTCGTCCCCGTAGGTCGCGGTGTAGTCAAAAAGCTAAAGCTTCCAGCATTCAGCCCCGTAAGATGATTCTCCTGCTTCCGGTAAATATTCAGCGTAAGCCCCGTCTTCACCGTATGCCGGCCAAGAATCGCCGTAAAGTTATCAAAGTAATTCTGATTGATGTTGAAGTTCTCATACGGCCCATACCCGGTCAGCGAACTAAACCCAGAAACCGCCAGCGTCGGCACCCGATCCAGCGTCACAGCAAACGGCATATTCGCCACTTTGATATTCGGCGAATTCTCACTCCCAATCAAACCAATCGGCTTGCTCGAAATCGCCCCATAGCTCCACGCATAGCCACCCTCGTTATAAAAGCGCGGCGAGATCGAATGAGTAAAACGCGCAGTCACACTCCGCCCCGGCGCATTCGTTTTCGTCTGCGGAACCAGCGGCACCGGGCTCCCCGTAAACAACCCGCCCGGCTCCTCCGTCGGAATCGTATCGTTGATCCACCGCACATTCACATTGAAGCGCTCACTAAACCGATGATCGATCTTCAGCAACTCTTGCCGCGCATTGAAGATGGATCGAATCGGAGTAAACACGTTAAAGTTCGCCCGATCCCCATCCGGCAGCTTCGAAAAAATATCCCGAATATAAGCCCCCGCCACCGGATTGATATTGCTGATCCGCGTATCGGTCCGAAGACAATTCGCACCCTGAATCTCAACACAAACCGGCTGCGAAAACTCACCCCGCTTCAGCTCTGCCGAAGGCAACAAAGAGTTAAACGTGTTGTAAGTAATCACCCGCCGAAACTCATGAGACCAGAAGAAGAAAGTCTTGTTCTTAACAATCGGCCCATGCAGCGTATACCCGGCATTGTTGTACCGCAACGGAGGCCGATCAATGTTCCTCAAATTGTTAAAGAAGTTATTCGCCGCATAAGCATCATTCCGGTTAAACCAATAAACATTCCCGTGCAGCTTGTTCGTCCCAGACCGCGTAATCACATTCACCTGCCCGGAAGCCCCACGCCCAAACTCCGCAGAATAGGCCCCCCGAAACGCCTTAAACTCAGCAATCGCATCCACACTCGGAAACGTCAGCAGCGTCAAATTCGAGCCGCGGTCCAGATTATCCGCCCCATCCACCATGTACGATGTCCCCGAAGTCCTACCCCCATTCAGAGAAAACGGAATCACATTCGTCCCCCCACTCGGGTTCTGCAATCCAATGTAGAGCTCATCCGTAGTAGCCGTCGACGTCACCCCAGGCATCAGAGATAGTAACTGCATGTAATTGCGATTATTCAGCGATAACTCCCTTACCTCCTTCCCCGACACCAACCCTTCCGAAGCCGCATTCTGCAACTGCACCTGCGCCGCATCGGCCTCAACCGTGATCTGCTGCGCAAGCTCACCCACCTCAAGCCGCACACTCACCGTCAGTTTCTCAGCAACATGCAACTCAATCCCCGATTGCGCATATCGCTTGAACCCAGGCGCCTCCACCTCAACCGCATAGAACCCAATAGGCAGCAGTGTCGCAACATAAGCACCAGTCTCATCCGATCGAATCGTACGCACCACAGCCCCGCGCTCGGTAGACCGTACCCGCACCGTCGCCCCAGCCACGGCCACACCCGTCGAGTCAACAACATTCCCAACAATAGCCCCTGTGATCTCCTGGCCAAAAGCTCCAAGACCCATCAAGACGAAAAGAACCAGCGCTCTGCACATCCCTAGATTATGCCGCTTCTCGTAGGCACCCACAAATCCGTCCACGCCAGCTTCAATGCATCAATCATCTCCAACCCAAACTCACTCCGCTTCAAATCATTCGCCGCGCTATTCCCCGTCCCAAGCGCAAACTTGCAACCAGCCTCCTTCGCCATCCTCAAGAACGCCACGCTAGGCAATCGATACCGATCATTCATCTCAATCGCCACCTTACGCGAAGCCGCCGCATCCACAATCCGTCGCATCCGTGCCTGCGTCCACAACCGAGCATGATCCTTGGCAATAACATCAGGCAAGAAAGTAGGAATCGCCAGAATATCCATTGGCGTATTCGTCAACAGATACACCGTCCGCTCCACCAACTCATCCACAAACACATCCGCATTCGCAATCGGCCCGATATCCTGCGGCCGGTACAGCCGTGTCCACCGCCCCTTGTCGTCCGTCCAGATCATCCCGTCGTTAAAGATAAAGTCCACCCGATCAGTAACCTTGGCGCTAAAGATCTTCATCCAGTCCGCACCCTCAGCCTGCATCCCCACATAAGCCGCATGGCCCTTCACACTATCGATAAACCCCAGCGCCTCCGCCTCTGTCCGGTACTGGCTTTGCCGCCCGCAATTGGCCGCAATCCCGTAATAGATCCCATCCCGCTTGCTCCGCTCCAGAGCCTCCTTCACCCCAAGCCCCGGCTTCAAATGCACATGCCAATCCACCAGCGGATAATTCTTGGCCCCAAGCGCGATGATCTTGCGATAAGTCTCATCCACAACAGGCAGCGGCCCCGGCGTCGCCTCGTTATCCCCAAGCGCCCTCACCCGCAACCCGCGAAACTGCACCAGCGATCCCGCATCATGACACTGCAACGCAAACAACCCCTCCCCAAGAAACCGCCCCGTCTCCTGCGTCGGCGGCAGCACCGGCTCAGCCGGCTCCGTGTAGTCCACCGTCAGCATCCCGTTCACCCGCACCTGAACATTCTTCCCCCTCACCGCAATCGCAATCCGAAACCACTCGTTGTCCCTTACCAACTGCTGCGGCACATTCCGCATCGAATAAAGCGACCCCGTCCGCTTCCGCTCTCGGTACGTCCCCTCCCCCAGAGCCGTATTGTTCACCTGAACCTCAAAGCCCTTCTTCGGGAATCCACCCTCCTGAAAGGCGCTATGAAAATAAATCCCGGAATTGCACCCCGGCCGCGTCAGCACCTCCCCCTCAAACTCAAAATTCTTGAAACTCCGAGAAGTGTAAAAGAGATGCGAAGCCGGTCCAGACCCCACCAGATGCCCATCCTTCACCGTCCAAGACCCCGGATTCCCACCCGCCTTCCACCCCTCAAGCGTCGATCCATCAAACAAATCCATCCACCCGGTCGCCCCGGAAACGATAGCAGCAGAGGCTGTAGCAAGGAACATGCGTCGGTTTTGCATGCAACCACGTTATAATAAGAAACTCCCGCTTGATCAACGTAAGTTCCGTATCCATGCGCTTCGGCGCCAAAATTCTATTTGAAGACGTCACCACTGCTTTCCAGCCCGGAAGGCGGTATGGTCTTACTGGCCCGAACGGCGCCGGCAAGTCGACATTCTTGAAGATTCTCACCGGCGAAATCGAACCCACCAAAGGTTCCGTAAGCCGCCCGCGTAAAGTCGGAATCCTCAGACAGGATCAATTCGCCTTCGATAATTACCGCGTCCTCGACACAGTAATCATGGGCAACGCCCCCCTCTGGGCTGCCCTCACCGAACGCGACGCCCTCTACGACAAAGACCCCTCAACCCTCACCGACGACGACGGCATGCGCCTCGGCGAACTCGAAGGCGTTGTCGGCGAAGAAGGCGGCTACACTGCCGAATCCGACGCCGCCATCCTCCTCGACGGTCTCGGTGTCGAATCCGAAGTCCACGAGCGCAAAATGGGCGAACTCCAGGGCGGCCAGAAAGTCCGCGTCCTCCTCGCACAAGCCCTCTTCGGCAACCCCGCCGCCATGCTCCTCGACGAACCGACAAACCACCTCGATCTCGACAGCGTCCACTGGCTTGAGGATTACCTCAACAAATTCGAAGGCACCCTCATCACGATCTCCCACGATCGCCACTTCCTCAACAACATCTGCACCCACACCGCCGACATCGACTACAACACGATCATCACCTACACCGGTGGTTACGACGACATGGTGCTGGCCAAAACCCAGATCCGCTCCCGCATCGAAGCCGACACGGCCGAACGCCAAAAGAAAATCGCCCAGCTCAACGAGTTCATCGCCCGCTTCTCCGCCGGTACTCGCTCCGCTCAAACCACCTCGCGTAAGAAGGAAGTCGAGCGCCTCCAAAGCTCAGAACTCGCCCGCTCCAACATCCAACGCCCCTTCATCCGCTTCCAGATCAAGCGCCCCTCCGGCCGCACTCCCCTCGAATTCAAGGGCCTCTCCAAGAGCTACGACAATCTCAAGGTCTTCGAAAACTTCGAATCCCTCATCAGCCGTGGCGACAAGGTAGCCGTCATGGGCAGAAACGGCGCGGGTAAAACCACCCTCCTGCGTTCGCTCCTGGCCAACGCCCCCATGCTCGCCGGCCATCACGAAGACGAATTCACCATCAACAGTGGCAACGTCATCTGGGGCCACGAAACCAGCGTCGGCTACTTCGCCCAAGACCACTCCGAAACCATCGAACACGGCATGAACTGCATCGACTGGCTCCGCCAGTACGACATGGAAGCTTCCAACGAAGAACTCCGCGGCCTCCTCGGTCAGATGCTCTTCTCCGGCGAAGACGCTCTCAAACCCACCAAAGCTCTATCCGGTGGCGAAGCGGCCCGTCTGATCTTCTGCCGCCTCATGCTCCTCAAGCCCAACGTCCTGGTCTTCGACGAACCCACCAACCACCTGGATCTCGAATCGATCAACGCCCTCAACCAGGCCTTGCAGAAGTTCGACGGCACCGTCATCTTCGTCACCCACGACGAAGACCTCCTCGACGAATCTGCAACCCGCATCTGGCACGTCCACAACGGTCAAATCGACGACTTCAAAGGCCCTTACTCAGAGTTCATCGCCCAGAAGAAGAAGTAGAACTACCAGGCTGGCTCCGCCGCTTCCAGAGCTCAGGCAACAACGAAAAACGAGTTGCCCCCTTAGGAAACGGCGGGTCATCTGCATCTTCAACATCGGCAAAACTCTCAAAGCTCACCACCGGTTCAGGCAAAGTCAGCAGGTGCAGTATCGCGAAGCTCGACCTCGGATATCCCATCGACTTCGCCTCAGGCAACCCCACCTTCCCACTCCGATAATCTTCGAAACTCGATCCCTTCTGCCCAAATTCGAAGTCCTGTACAACAAACAAGCGCCCAGCCCGCCATTCCTGCGTCACCAGATGCAAGTCGAACAATAGCCCCGCAATCATCGCCACCCCAATCACCATCTTCACTCGCGGAATGCGCTGCAAATAGTGATCCAGCAGGCAAACTCCAAGAACAGTTGCCACAAGCACAAACGGAAGCGCCCTCCGCACTCCAGGCAGCGTCCCGGCGGAACTCGCAAGGAGGATCGACGAAATCCCCACAAGCACCAGCGGCATCAATCTCCTCCACCGCGCAGCAGCCGACGCCAGCCCAAGTATCGCCACCCACGGCAGCGGATTCAGTCCCAACGCCGGCTTTCCATTCAGCGGATAGT
>JBIPMY010000088.1:0-17330 GCA_044376335.1 Bryobacter sp. | reverse complement strand
GGTGCTGCTTGCCCAGCCGGTGAAGCGGATTCTGTCTGTGCTAGAACGGCTCGATCCTCACTTGCGCCCCGGCACTCTGGTAACCGATGTTGGCAGTACCAAGGCAGAGATCTGTGCTGCCGCCGCAAAGTTTCTAACTCGATCCACCTTTGTGGGTGGCCATCCGATGGCCGGTAAAGAAATTCGTGGCCCGGAAGGCGCCTCGGCTGAGCTTTTTGTCGGCCGCCCCTGGGTGCTTACCGAAGCAAATGAAGCGCTCATTTCTATCGTCGAGGCGCTTGGCGGCAAACCAGTGCTGCTTGGCCCAGAAGAGCACGACCGTATGGTCGCCTTCAGTTCTCATCTCCCTCAATTGCTTTCAACCGCTTTGGGTAGCTACCTCTCGGATAAGCAGGTAACGTCGGTATCCGGCCCAGGCTTGAGAGACATGACCCGCCTTGCCCTCTCCAGTTTCGATCTCTGGCAGGATATTCTCGAAACCAATTCACCCAATGTCGATAGCGCTATCGCAGGTTTGATCTCAGAACTGGAAGGGCTTCGCAGCGCACTCAAGAGCGGCACTGCCGGCGAGTATTTCGAACGTGGTGCCAGCCTTAGCGCCGGCCTTCGACAGGGCCAGTAACAGAATCAGGAGTGGCCCAGGTGCCTTTGAGCGCACCGCCATCCAATTTCAATTGCAGTTTGATGTTGCCCTGCGGTAAGGCCACAATGAAGCTGATCTGGTCTGCGCTGACGGCAACTTGCTCGAGTGGTATGGCCTGACCTTCGGTCGTACGCAGCACGGCCACAGTCTCCGATTTGATCTCGAGGTCGAGGTTCGTTTTGGAGCCGTTGGGACGCTCGGCGCTTAGCTTCCATAAACCCGTCAGCGTAGCTGCTGTAGCTCTGGTGCCGTTGATCGGGCCCTGATCGTCACCCGCCTTCCAGACGCCCTTGATCGTGTCTCCCGTGGCCTCAAGCTCAACCAGAATGATTCCATCCCCCCACGGCACTTCAAAAGATACTGAATTCCCTTGCAGCTTCATCGATTTGATCTCACGATTGCCATCTTTTGACTTGAGCGTCCCAGACTGGTCTCGAATCGTGAGTTCACTTTTGACCGGGTTTCCGTCCCCATCTTTGGAGTTCAGCGTCCAGACGCCATTGAGATCGGCTGCAATGCAGGAGATGCTCGCCAACAAGAGCAACATGCTTCGGAAGTTCATTCCCTGATTATATCCGGAGGTGTGCGAAACCTCCTTAGAGTCGCCTCTAAGGCTCTAAGTGTTCTAGGTGTGACTCCGCAGACTCAATTCCTTCCCTGGTACTTTGTCTGGTATAGTTCTACGCTTAGTTTGATTGAATCATACAGTCAGATGTAGTACAAACGTAAAGCATAGCAGACAATAGAGATATCTCGCTGATCTCCGCTTATGTCTTACTGAAAACCGATATAAAAACTTCAGAAATCAATCGAAAGTCCCAGTACTACACGAACCGGGCTAAGGTGTTTTGCGGTATCACCTAAGCAAACCACCTCTCACGTTGAAATGTCATTGACCTTACACTCAAACCTAAGACAAGGGAAGATACTCACGCAATGACTAACAAGCAATGGCAATACATCGAAACGCTTTTGGATGACATCCTCGCATTTCCCTCCGCAAAGCGAAAACTCCAATTGGCCAAGTGGTTTGGCGACGATGATCAGATGCATGCGCTGGCAAGCCGTCTGGTTCAGCTTGCAGATCAGGGTGTAGGAACTGTCGATCTTCCCGCCGAAATTGGCGGCTGGGTACCCCTGCGCTGCCTTGGCGCTCATTCTGGCAATACCGACTATCTGGTGCGGAGTGGCGACGATGCAAACCATCCGTTAGCCATCCTCCATCTGGGCGGAACCGCCTTTGAGGAAGGCCCCGCCATACAGGACTTCCGCGAAGCACTCAAGCGTGTCGATTCCCTGTCTTCAGAAACTGTATGCCGTATCTATGACGCAGGTCTCGATTACTACAACCACCCTTACATCGTCAAAGAGTTTGTCACGGGAACCCCGATTCTCGACGCCGCCCGCGACCTGAGCACGCGTTCTATCGTGGAGCTGTTCCGGAAACTTCTGATCAACGTTGACAGCGCACATTCTCAAAAGGTTGCTCACGGCAACTTTCACCCCGCGCACATCTTGTGTGGTTCGGCGGGTTCCATCCGTATGGCTGGCTTTGCCGTGCCTCGCATCCTGGCTCTGGCTTCGAAGCAGCCCGGCTTTAAGCTGAAGCCGGAGACGGCTGCACACGAAATCCTCTACTTCGCCCCTGAAAAGTTAAAGGGCCAGGCAGACCAGCTATCGGGAGACATTTACTCGCTTGGGGTAATTTTTTATCAGATGCTGTCTGGTGTTCCGCCCTATGGAACTCGTGAAGAATCGCTGGTTGAGTTAGCGAATGTCATCTCGGACAAACAGCCCTCCAGGATTGCCGGCCTCGACGATGTCTTGAACCAGATTCTGCTGAAAATGTTGGCCAAGAATCCGGGCGAGCGCTTCGCAGATCTGGCCAGTATCGCCAGCGAGATTGACGACTATCTGCAGGGGCGCCACCTCAAGACTGAAGTTAAGGCAAGCTCCTCCAAAGCATCGTTTGCTCATTCGATTCTGCAGCAGGGGCATCACCGCTGGGTGGCGGCTGCACTCGGCTTTGTACTCGTTGCCAGCGCAGGAGTTGGAATCAAGAGCTACACAGCGGCGGAATCCCAACCGGTTTCTGCTCAAGTCCTGACGCAGGCCCCGGTAGTGGTTCAGAAAACGCCCCTTCAGGTTGCTGCCGGCTTGCTGAATTCAACTTTCGAAGAAACAAAGAACCAGCCGGAGCTGCAGCGAAATTTGGCGCAGGCTTATCTGGGCCTGTCGGCGGTGGAATCCCCTCAACAAGCACTGGAAGCAAGCAAGCGCGCATTTGAGCTCAGCTCGAAAGTTCTTGATCGTGGGCCTGTTTCAGACGCTACTGCGCTCGAATACGCACTGGCTGCCCGAACTCACATCTACTATCTCGCACTGAATGGCAAATACAATCAGGCGATCGAGGTGAATCAGCAGTGGCAGGCGCGTGCGGCCAAGGCGAGTTCTTCCAACATCGAGATCATCCGCGCATCGGCTCTTGCCAACACCACCCTGGCTAATCTTCAATATGAATCGAAACTCAGCACTTCCCCCTCAGAAGCGGTGTTTCGCAGGGATATCGACAGTCTTCAAACGGCCGGTGTTCGCATCGACAATGCCCATGCTCGTTTTGCGCAATCGATGCTCGGTCTTGGAGAAGCAATTGAGGGGACAAAGCAGCCGGGGAAAGCGATTGAGATTTATAGCCAAACTCGCCGCACTCTCGAGCAGGCAGCCCTCAAAGATGCGAGCAATCAGGATTTGAAAACCGCATTGGCTGATGTCCTGATCCACGCAGCGAGGCTGAATGCCAGGTTGGGCAACTCTGCAGGTGCTGTTGAAGATTCCGTTCAGGCGATTCAACTTGCCCGCCAAAGCATCACGCAGCAGGGCAACAAGCAGGCTCTGCAGCGGCTACTGGCCCGTGCTCTTGCCACCAACGCATCAGCACTTGTATCGGCAAAGCGGGCTCCTGAGGCGATCAAGGTGCAAGGCGAGGCGATTGCCCAATGGCAACTCCTGGACCGTTCTTACGGCCTCGATTCCACCGACAAGGCAGAAATAAACAAGGCCCGGAACCTCGGACGCGGCTAGCCTAGTCGCGCTGCGAGCCGCCGAGTATGACTACCGCCAGCAGAATGCTTGCCAGAATGAAGACGAAGGCGAACATTGCGAGAACATAGCGGCCGACTTTATTCTTCTCGTCGTCGATCTCGTTAATCTCGTGGATCAACTTCTTCATCGCAACTTCTTCTTCTCTCAGTTTCTTCTGCAGCAACTTCTTACTTCCTTGACTTAAAACTTCAGTATAAGAGGTTCTTGTTGCGTCATGCAGTGCAGCGTGCCGAGGCCCAGCACCAGGTCGCGGCAATAAATCGGAACGATTTCTCTGCTTGGAAAAAGCTTCGCCAGAATGTTTAGCGCTTCCCGGTCATTTACGTCGTTAAAGACAGGTGCCAAAACGATACCGTTGGCCACGTAGAAGTTTGCGTAGCTTGCGGGCAGACGTTGCCCGTCAAACCACACCTGTTCGGGCATCGGCAGTGTCACCACTCTCATTCCCTTTGCCATCTGCTTAAGCAACGCGATGTTCTCTTTCAGCGGTTCATGGTTGGCATCGCTTTTGTCTCTCTCTTCCACGATGACGATGGTTTGCTCATCGGTAAATCGGGCGAGATCATCAATGTGGCCGTGCGTATCGTCGCCTACAATGCCGTGCTTGAGCCAGAGCGTCCGCTCAATCCCAAGATACTTCGCAAAGATCGCTTCGATCTCACTTCGATCGAGACCCGGGTTCCTGGCCTGCACATCGCTCAACAGGCATTCTTCGGTGGTCAACATCAGGCCATTACCGTTTACCTCAATCGACCCGCCCTCAAGCACCACCCGGCGTTTCTTCCAAACCGGCTCGTGCCGTTTCACGCCAAGCTGGGCAGCCGCAAAAGCCGGAACAGCATTGTCACGAGAGAAATTTGGATACTTCGCCCAGGCATTAAACTCCCAGTCGGTTGCCTCAACCTTGCCACGGCCATTGTGAACAAAGATCGCCATCGTGTCCCGCACCCAGCTACGGTCTGTCGGGCAAACAAAGAAATCCACAGCCGCCATTTGTGCATGGCACTTCTTGAGAATCTTCTTTACCGCCTCCCGGGCATCTTCGCTCTCTACCAGAATGCGAACCCGCTCCACCTGCGACAGATGCCGCACGATGTCGCCATAGAGCCACGGGATGGGCGCAAATTTGCCAGGCCAGTCAGACTTCTCATGTGGCCACCCCAGCCACGTCGCAGCGTGCGGAGCCCACTCCGCCGGCATCCTCAAGCCCATTACTTCGCCCACCTCTGCGTCAATCCGCCGTAGTGGTCGATGCGCCGGTCACGGAAGAAGGGCCAGTTGCGCCGCACTTCTTCCATTCTGGCCGGGTCACATTCGACGATCAGATTCTCTTCCTTGTCGTGCGAAGCTTCCGCCACAACCACCCCGAACGGGTCGGCAACAAAGGAGTTGCCCCAGAATTCAAGCCCAGCATCAGGCGTGCCCTCAAACCCAACTCGGTTCACGGCGCAAACGTAAATGCCGTTCGCGATCGCATGAGACCGCTGGATCGTCCGCCACGCATCCAGTTGCGAAGGGCCATATTGCTCCTTCTCGTGAGGATGCCAGCCAATCGCCGTCGGGTAGAAGAGCACGTTTGCTCCCTGCATCGCCGTCAGCCGTGCCGCTTCCGGATACCACTGATCCCAGCACACCAGCACGCCAATCCGTCCAAAGGCAGTATCAAAGTTCAGAAACCCGAGATCGCCCGGGGTGAAGTAAAACTTCTCGTAGAAGAGCGGATCATCCGGGATATGCATCTTGCGAAAGATACCCTGCAGCGATCCATCGGCACCAATAATGGCTGCCGTGTTGTGATAGAGCCCGGTTGCCCTTTTTTCGAACAGGCTCGCCACCACAACTACGCCAAGTTCTTTGGCGATCTTGCCAATCTCCTGCGTCGAAGGGCCCGGAATCTCTTCAGCCAGATCAAACAGATCTGCTTTCTCTTCGCGACAGAAATACTGGCTGCGAAACAGTTCCTGAAGGCAGATAATCTGGCCTCCAGCGGCTGCGGCTTCGCGAATCTTCACAATCGCTTTGTCTAGGTTTTCTTGGGGGTCGGTTGTACAGGAGGTCTGAACCAGTCCGACGCGGAAGGGCTTCAAGCTTGCCATCGTTGATATCATTATCGCTTCTATGTTGCACAGACTGCTTTTCGTTTTCGTGACAAGTGCGCTTTCCCTTGCTATGGCCGCACCCCCCAGACCCGAAGAGATTCTCGGCTATAAACCCGGAACCGACTTCAAACTCATGGACTACGAAGAACTATCAAAGTACTTCCAGGCCCTCGCCAAATCCTCCGAACGCATCAAACTGATTGAGATCGGCAAAACCAGCGAAGGCCGTCCGCACTATCTGGCGCTCCTCTCGAGCGAAGAGAACCTCCGCAACATCGACAAGTACAAAGAGATGAACCGCAAGCTCGCTCTCGGCCAGGCCACCAAAGCAGAAGCTGAAACCTTCGCAAAAGAGGGAAAAGTCTTCGTTTGGATCGACTCCTCCATGCACGCAACCGAAGTCGCGCCAGCCCAGCACTCCCCAGATCTCGCCTACAAATTCATCACGGACGAATCGGAAGAAACCCGCCGCATCCGCGACAAAGTCATCCTGGTTCAGGTGCCCTGCACCAACCCCGACGGCATGACGATGGTGAGCCACTGGTACCGCAAAAACGTCGGCACGCCTTACGAGATGGCCCCGATTCCCTTTCTCTATCAAAAGCACGCCGGCCACGACAACAATCGCGACTGGTTCATGCTCAATCTTCCCGAGACCCGCAACCTCACCAAACAACTCTTCCATGAATTCTTCCCGCAGATTGTTTACAACCAGCACCAGATCGCCCCATACCCTGCACGTATCTTCATCCCGCCCTACGCCGAGCCGCTCAACCCCAACATCCCCAGCTCAGTGATGGAGGGCATCAATCTGATCGGCACGGCCATGCGCGAGCGTTTTCTGCGGGAAAACAAATCCGGTGTGGTCTCCTACATGGGCTTCGATGCCTGGTGGAATGGGGGCCTCCGCACCGTACCCGCCTTCCACAACATGCACGGCATCCTCACCGAAACCGCAGGCTTCGGCTATGCCACCCCGCATGATTACAAGCCCTCAGAGTTGGGCGAGCGCTTCCCCAACGGGATTCCCACAAAGTTCCCCACCGTCTTCTATCCACTCCCCTGGCAGGGCGGCCGCTGGGCCCTGCGCGACGCAATGGATTACATGCTCACCGCCGACTGGGGCATCATGGATCTCGCCGCACTCCGCAGTCACCACTTCCTCATGAAAGCCTGGGAACTGGCCAACAAGAACATCGAAGACAAGTCGTTTTATGGCTATATCGTTCCAGCCTCGCAGAGTGACCCTCACGCCGCCGCCGGGCTCGTAGACCGTCTCCAGAAAGCCGGCATCGAGGTGCACCGGTTGAATCAAACGATTACCCATAACTTCCAGACCTACGCGGAAGGCAGCTACGTCCTCAAAGCCCAGCAGGCCTTTCGTGGCTATCTCGTCGATCTGATGGAGCCGCAAAAGTATCCGGAACTTCGCTCTGGCCAGACCGGCCCCACCAAGCGCCCTTATGACCTTGCCGGCTGGACACTGAGCTACCAGATGGGCGTCCATGTCGACAAGCTCGAAGCCCCTCTCCCTACAGCAGCCACATTGAGCAAAGTCGATCAGGTGCAATTCCCGGAACCCACCTGGAGCCATTCCGATTCCGCCAGTTTCCTCAAGATCGCCTCGACTCTCAAGCAGGGCAGCCCTGTCTTCTGGTCTTCTACCGGTGACATGTCGACAAATCAGAACGGTGCCACCTACAAGCTGAAAACTCCCCGCGTTGCCATCTATGAACCGCACACCGCCAACATGGACGCCGGCTGGACGATGTGGCTGATGGAGAACTTCCAGATCCCCTACACCGCAGTCAAGAACGACGAAATTCAGAAGGGCAATCTGAAGTCCCGCTACGATGCCATCCTGCTTACACAGCAAGCTGCCCAGAGCATCCTTCACGGCACGCGGGCAGGCGAAGCCGGCACCCGTACCGAGGGGCAACAGCGGCCAGAATTCACCGGCGGCATTGGCAACAAGGGCCTCGTTGCTCTTGAAGAATTTGTCAAAGCCGGCGGCACTCTGCTTGCTTTTGATACCGCCACCCAACTCCCCATCCAGAGCTTCGACATCGGAGTGAGGGCACTCTTAAGCCCCGCCGCCGGCCGCGATGAAGACGTGAACCCAAACGCGTTTTATGCCCCGGGTTCGCTCATCCGCATCAACGTCGACACCAAGCATCCAGTTGCCTTCGGTATGGCCGCTGAAGCAGTCGCCATGACCACCGGCGGGCAGGCCTTTGAATCCACCCTGCTCAAGGAAGCCAACACCGGCAACCGCGAAGTAAAGGTAATTGCCCGATACGCGAGCAAAGACCTTCTCGCCTCCGGTTGGCTCTCCGGAGAGCGGCTCGTCCTCGGCAAGCCCATTGCGGTTGAGGCTCGCATGGGGAAGGGCAGCGTACTGCTTTATGGTTTCCGTCCTCAATTCCGTGGCCAACCCTACGGCACTTTCAAACTTGTGCTCAACGCACTTTATCTCGCCAGCGCGGAGAAAATTCAATGACACGTAGACAAAGCATCACCATGATGGCCGCCGCCGCGGCTCCTTCGGCAATCGAAAAATTCGTTCGCTTCCAGAATGGCGCCCGCATTTCCTGGGGCCGCGTAGAGGGCGAACAAGTGATCCCTCTTAGCAATGCCCCTTATCTCGGTGGCAAGCCCCTCGGTGGCAAGAAACAACTGAAAAACATCACCTTACTTGCTCCGGCAGATCCGCCCAAAGTGCTCGCTGTCGGCCTGAATTACAAGAGCCACATCGGCACTCGTGCTGTCCCCAAAGAACCCGAGATCTTCTACAAGCCAACCACCTGCCTGATCGCGCCCGGCGAAGCAATCCTCATCCCTGCCGGCGCTAAGAACGTCCACTACGAAGGCGAACTCGTCGTCGTGATGGCCACCGGAGGCCGCAACCTTTCGATCGAACAGGCCAAAGCCGCCATCTTCGGCGTCACCTGCGGCAACGATGTCTCCGAGCGCGACTGGCAGAATGGCCCCCAAAAGGACCTGCAGTGGTGGCGTGCCAAAGGCAGCGACACCTTCGGCCCACTCGGCCCCATGCTCGTTAAAGGAGCCGCCTACGACAAGGCCCTCCTCCAGACTCGCCTCAACAAAGAAGTAGTCCAGAAGCAGTTCACCAGCGATCTCCTCTTTGATTGCCCCACCATCGTCAGCTACATCAGCAAGTATGTAACGCTGGCTCCCGGTGACGTCATCTATACCGGAACCCCTGGGTCTACCAAGCGCATGGTTGCTGGCGATACGGTCGAAGTCGAAATCGAAGGCATCGGCCTCTTGCGCAACCCAATCAAGGCCGGCTGATGAACACCGTCGAGCGCATCCTCGACTACAACCGGGGGCGAGACCCGGAGCGCTTGAAACTCAAGTTCAAGCTACTCGCCTCCTCCCCGGCAGCTTTCTTTCGAGGAACGGCGCACCTGTTCTACCAAGACCTCGTCGACGCACCCAAATCCCCTATGGTTTGGGTCTCAGGCGATGCACACGTCGAAAACTTTGGCGTCTACAGAGGCGACAACCGCCTGGTCTACTTCGACTACAACGACTTTGACGAATCGGCTCTCGCTCCAGCCACCTGGGAGTTGGTGCGCTTTCTTACCGGCATCCTCGTCTCAGGCATCAAAGCAAATCCAGAGTTCTTTCTCGATGACTATGCTGCGGATCTGTCCTTTGGCAAGTCCCGCTGGGTAGAGCGGCCCACCTCCACTGGCAGCGTTCGCAAACTCCTCTATTCGCTCAAAGGCCGCTCGAGAAAAGAGCAGCTTGCCCATCGCACGATTGTCAAAAAGGGAATCCGCAAAATCCGCACCGACGGCCATTTCGCCCTCCCCCTCGAAGAAGGTGACTTGGAGATGCTGCAGTCTCACTTCAGCCGCCTTGTCAGCGCCGGACGACGCATCGCCGGCAACGGCAGCCTTGGCGTTTCGAGATTCATCCTGCTGGTGGAAGACGACTACCTGCTCGACCTGAAGGAAGCCCGCCCCAGCATTCTCGCCCGCCACCATCCGCAACCGCAATGGCCTTCCGAAGCCCACCGCATCGTTGAAATCCAGCGCCGCATGCAAGCGATCTCACCTGCATTTCTACACCCCTTGCAACTCGGCGACAAGTCCTATGTACTCCGCGAACTTGTGCCACGCGAAGACCGGGTCCGTCTCGAAGACGTCACCGCAATCGAGCCACTCCTGCGCACCGAAGCCAGCGTCATTGCCTGGTCTCAACTTCGTTGCGGAGGCCGCCAGGGCTCAGCGATCATTGATGAGCTGATCGCCTTCAGCAAAGAGCATACTTGGCGAAGGGAAGTTCTAAGTCTGGCCCGTCATCATGCCAGCCTGGTTATGGATCAATTCAAAGACTTCCAGGCAGCAGGCCTTTAAGCGCAGCAAGAAATTCTGCCGGGTGCGTCCACAGCCAGAAGTGCCCGCCAGCTTCCTTCTGCAACTTGAATCGTGCCACAGTCTCGCTAGCCCAGGCTTCAACCTTTAGATCTTCCTCAAGTCCACATACGGCCGTAAACGGGATCTCCAGTGGAGCTTCCTCGGCATAAACATGTTCTTGAAACATCCTGCGGTCTGCTTCGGTTGCTATCTCTGCGGATTGCTGGCGAGCCTTCGGCCCCGTACAACTACTGACAAGCAGGCCTGCCGGCATACGCTTGCCGCGACGGCGCAGCTCTCTGGCCACCTCAAAGGCAAGGCCGCCACCCATCGAATGCCCTGCAAGAAGGAACTGCTCATCGCCACTCAGAAGCCTTTCCAGCTCATCGGTCATCACCGGGATCAACTCTGCAAAGCTGCGTGCTTTCGGCTCTGAGCGCCGGTCTTCACGCCCGGGAAGCAGGGCAGGGAGCAAGCTCAAGTCAGATGGGTCACCTAGAAATTTCCACGCCTGCACTCCAGCCTCGGCCCACGGGAAAAGAAAGACCTTAGGCCCACTGCCCCACACCACAGGAAAGAAGCGCCGCTGCTGCGCTTCCCGATAGCGGGCAATCCGTAACGCCAGTAGCTTTCTCTTTACCGGGCTCAGATGCGTGGATGCTCCAATTGTGCGCTGCGGCGTCTTTGCCATGCTGCGACGGAAGATCCGCTCGAGCGGCCTCACCGAAAGGCTCTCAAGATAAGCCACAGCCCTTGTCCTGCCCCGTCTGCTCAACTCTGTCCACTCTGCTTCCGATTGAAGCAGCGATCGAAGCGTATCGATCCAGATCCCCAGATCCTGCTCGGGCACCTCAGCTTCGGGCACCATCTGGTCGCTCACCTTGCTCTGATACTGCAGAATCGGATTCACTGGCAGTACATGTTCTACTCCGCACATCGCTTCCCGCAAGCCCCCGACGTCCGACGCCATCACTGGAACCGCTCGCGACAGGCTCTCCACCACCATGCGGCTGCGAGCTTCAGCCCACAGGCTGGGCACCAGCGTCACCCTTGTCTGCTCGAGGATCTCGGTAATGTCCTCCACCGGATCCAGAACCGTGATGTTCGTCCTCGCCTGAATCGCCTTCAGATCCGACTGCGTGGTGCCCCAACTCGGTACTGCCGCAAATTGAATCTCGGGCATCGCATCAGCAAGCCCCAGCAGAATCGGCAATCCCTTCACTGCACTCGGGTTTACCAGCGTAACGTAGGGGTTATCGAATCTCCCAACATCTGGGGGATTCGCGTGGTCTCCCAGAGAAATCGGCACATGCACCGCATCGAGCCCACCCTCATTCCGGCAATATCGGGCCACGTATTCGCTGACACAAACAATCGCATCCGCCTCACGCAATCGTGCCGTGCGTTCTTCGCTGATCGACGAAGCATCGATGCCAAAGGGCAGGGCAATGGTTGCTCTTACCAGATAGACAACCCGCGCGCCCTCCTGTTGTAAAGCAGTCTCAAAGAGCAGATGCGCCGGGTCGTCTGTAGAGCACAGGATGATGTCTGGCTTCTGGTCTGCCAGGTCCTCTGCAAGCGCACGCCGCAGGTTGGTATCCCGCGTGATCACATGCACCTCAGCTCCACTGAGTTTGAAACTAAGCCCAAGCCCCTGCCAGTCTTCCGTCTCAAATCCGCGCTTCTTCAGCTCAGCCTGATGCGCTGCATGTTCTGCCTCGCCAAACTGCTCGAGACGCGTAAACACCCGCACCTGATGTCCGGCCTGCACCAGCTCTTCCACCAGAATGCGGTTCGACTTATCGCCTCCACCCGCACCCGGATAGTAAGTGGAATTGTGAATCAGGTAAATGCGAAGCCGCTTGGCCTCAAGCCGGCTCAGGAGATTTTCCAGGTCATTCGCACTCAGGCCACTGGCAAAGCTGCGAGCCGCCACCATGCCGTCAAGCCGCTCCTGCTCATAGATCGCTCTATCGCCCAGTACTTCGCTCAGTGCCGCTTGCCAGGCCTCCACAGGCTGCTCGTGAACCACCCCTACCGGCATCCCTGTTTCATCGTGTTGCGGCAACCATTCCGTAATCGGAACCACCGGCAACCGGTACCGCGAACTCGCCGCAGCTTCCGTAAGGCCACCATGATTGCTTGCCAGCACCGGGATGCCTCTCAGCAACGCTTCCGTAACCACCAGCCCAAACCCCTCATACCAGAGCGATGGTGCAACCAGCACCGACGTGCGTCCCAGCACCTCATCAATCGATGCCACCGTATCCAGCACTTCGATTCCCGACATGGCATTCAGATCTGCCGGTGTTGTCCCCCACCCTTTGAGCGCCATGAATTTCTTGTCAGGCAACCTCTTCGCCAACTCCACATAGATCGGCAGTCCCTTAACGGTACAAGGGTTGATCAGCAGTACCGATTGTTTGTCGAAGTTGGAATACTCAGGCCAGGGCGGATCCCCGTAAAGTGCCGGAGGAATGATCTCAGCCTTCCGGCCCAGCTGCGCTTCAATATAGGCCGCCATGTGGCTGCCGATGGATACAATCGCGAGCGCGTCATCCAGTAGCCGTGTGGCCGCTTCATCCCTGTGCCAGGCCTCAGGGCCAAACGGGAACCACTGCGGAGTATGGGCCAGATACACCAGGCGGTCTTTAGCCGCTTTGTGAGCTTCACGCAGAAGCGAGTGGGAAAGGTCTTCGCTTGAAACAAGAACAAAGTCCGGGTCAAACTCTACAACCGCTTCCCCAATGCGGCTCGCTTTGCGCTGAAACTGGTAAATCGAGCGAATCCGCACGCCTTCACGCACCGCCTCCTGATCGGTTTCCCCACCGCACAAGACCAGGCATTCGTGACCATTGCGAGCCATGGCGCGTAGCCATAGCAGGTTGCTGCGCGTCGACCCACCCTTCGGCGGATCATATGACGCGCTAGCGGCTAGAAGGATCCGCATTCGTCCTGGATTCCTCGCGCCAAGCCTCTTCGGCCTCTTCTTCACTCATTTGTTCAATTGCACCCAAAATTCGAGTGTACTCTGAGTGCCCCACACCCCCAAAGGCAATCAGCTCGTCGATGCGTCTTGCCATGCGTTCCAGGGTCACTTCAGCCGCATAAACATCCTCGATTCCAAGCGACACCCCAAACACTTCGTGAATCCGCATCAGCATCAAAACAACCTTCAGCGAATGCCCTCCAAGATCGAAGAAATTGCTTTCTCCCGCTACACTCCGGCAATCGAGCAAGTCCTGCCAGATCGCGGCCAGCAGACTCTCAGTCCCCGTTTCCAGTTCGATCCTCGAGCCCCGCATCATGTGTTGACGAATCGATGCAACACTACTGAAGCTCTGCGCAATCCCTGCATAGTCAACGCTGTATTGCGCCTGCGGGGCCGTCGTTTGCTGAGCCGCTGCAGTCTCAATGCGTCTCGGTTGAAATTTCAATCGCGCCAGCTCTTCTGCCGTTACGGGTGAGGGTATCGTCTCGTAGAATTCCCGCGCTGGAGCGTTGCGGGCGCCCGCCAAGAACGGGATCTCAACATCTTTGCAACCCAGCGACTGCGCATGCTCACCCAACCAGGCAAGTACACGGTGTTCCACCCCTCTGCCCAATACCCGACAGCTCAGCAGGAAGTTCTCCACCAGAAACGTCGTTCCAAAGGGCCTTCCAATCAGGAGCCCCGTAAACCCATAATCCCCAAATCGATCCCGCACATGAACACCGTAAACAGACTTCAGGTTAAGAATCTCGGATTCGCTGCGGCGAATCGTTGTGAAATTGAACTGATTGGTGCGCTGTGTCAATTGCGCTGCTCGGGCTACTTCCTCTTCGCTGATGGCCCTGATTTCAACTTCAAGTTCGAGCGTCCCGTAGAAGTGTTCGAGTGAGCCTGTCTCGTGCAGCGCC
The DNA here is from genome assembly GCA_044376335.1 of Bryobacter sp. Classification (GTDB taxonomy): domain Bacteria; phylum Acidobacteriota; class Terriglobia; order Bryobacterales; family Bryobacteraceae; genus Bryobacter. Next base: position 3,198 of record JBIPMY010000088.1, on the reverse strand, counting down.
TTGCCAAATTCCCGAACGCCCTCGTAAGTTGCTGCGCGTGCCAGGTCAGCTTGCGTCACTTTCAGCTGGTCAAATGCCCAGATATGGTTCAAGAAGCCTGCAAAGCTTTCCGCGTCCGGCGGCAGCGCAAGCCCAAGCACTTCCGGGATCTGCTCATCCATCTCGGAAATTTCCTTCGAATTGTCATCGAGAAAGACAAAACTGTCCAGACCAAGAGAGAGCTCGCCCGCCATCGAGGTGAGCCCCAGGTATTTGGGTTGCCAGTTGATCCGACTGCTAATGATGTGACTCATCTGCAAAGGAAACTCCGGGTGCTGCTCAAAGGTTTCCTTCACGTCCTGCTCGTTGTTCTTGCTGCTAATCACCAGCAGCAAACCCATCTCCCGCTGCTTCAGCGCAAATCGTTGCAATGCCTCGTGTCCCGCGCTGAGAGTCACTCCTGCCGGGCCATCTTCGCCACAAATCCCCTTCCACAGCGTGTTGTCGCAATCGAGAGCCAGCACCTTCCTTGGCTTCTTGTGAATGCTGTGAGCCGCTCGAACAATCGACGAGCCCAGTGCGACGAAGTAATCCTCTGTATAGGGAATGCCCCCAAGACGTTCTCCATCCCTGCTCGCTTTCTGCTGCACCGGATACCAAATGTCGATCTGCAACGGATCCAGCAGATAAACACCCGGAATATCCCGCCACCAGGTTGTGCCTTCAATGTCTGAAACAACCAGCACAGGTACATGAAATGCTGCAATCCGTGCCTCGATTGCCGTCATCAGCGACTGCACATTTTCGATCTGCCGTGCCTCCTCACCGAGGTCCTGCACTCGAAAAAGAACTACATTTAGGCCCTGCTTGTTTTCGGCAAAGATACTTCCAGGATCCAGAATCGTCTGCATGATCTGCCCGAAAGGGGCAAATACGCTCTCGAAGTCCGACTGCAACGGGGTCTTCCAAAAATCGAAGGTGGTTTGAAGTGGTTCCGCCGTAAAGCTGGCCGAAACAGCGAACCGAAAGGAGTTGGGCACGAGTTCTTATTCTATCTAGGTAAAGTTGAGTACTTCAGTACTATATGGTCCTTACCCCTTTGTGCCGTTAGAGGGAGAGTCGTTAACTCCTTCCGTCCTGAGGGGTCTATTTTTGAAAACTTTGCGCACAGCCCACTCTTGGCTCCTCTCGCCCGGGATCTACAACGTTCCGCGCCTGCTCAGTCTGAGTACTTTAATCATTTCGTTTTTCAGTTTGCTGCTGAACTGGGCTTTGCCTGAGACGCTTCGTCCTTCCGTTCCGGCCTTGTTCAGGGTCGCGCCCTCAATTGCACTCACCTTTCTTCTGCTCTCCCTCAGCATGCGGCTCACCCGTTGGGAAAAGTTCGACGCCCGCACCGCGCATCGCGCAAAATTCTCACGCATATTGGCAGGTGTTGCTGCACTGCTCAGCGTCTTCGATTCCGCCCCCATCCTGTTGGCTGCCGGACAATCCATTCTCGCCGCTACATTAATCTTGCTGGCCTACGGCCGTTTCCTTTTTGCTCGACGCGTACTCCTGATTGTTTCGCTGATTATTGGCACATGGCTGGTTCTGGCCAACCTCTATTCCGTGCATCGTTACATCAGCTATGAACTCACGGCAGACCCTTCTTCCGCATTCGTAATGCTCGCCATCACCCTCTCGCTCTGCCTGATGGAATCCCGCACCGGCTTGATCCCCTCAGCCTTTACAAGCGTCCTTGGCCGTTCTACCAGCGTGCAGTTGCTTCTCGCCGCGCTCCTCCTGCCCATCGTGATTGGATACGCAAGGCTGCAATTGGAAAACTCGTTTCACCTCAATTCGAATCTATTGCTCGCACTCCATGTGATGGCAACTCTCTTTGCTATGGCTGCGCTCTTGTTTGCCAGCATGTCCAAGGCAAAAGAAAAGCTCGATGATCAACTGCGCCTTCAGTCAGACCTCGAAAGCGCAGAGAGTTCTCTGCTGGCGCTGCTGGCTCAGGGCTCTGAGTTCTATCTCACAATGAATCTGGCGGGCCGCCTGCTCAGTGCCAATGAGAATGCCAAACGCTATCTTGGCCTGCCGGATCTCTCCAAGTCTGTCATCTGCATCGAAGATGTGATCCTCGATGAGTCCCACGAAAAAATGCGGAAGCTCCCGGAGGCGCTCTTGCGAGGCATGTCCCAGAACGCCGTGCTGCTCTTCAAGCTCTCAGCGGGCGATTCTATGCCGCTCTACATCACAGCCGCATGCCGCATGCGCAATGGCGCTGCGCTAGAGATCGTGCTTGTGGGCCGGTCTCTCCCCTTAGGGCTGCGCAGCCCGGAAGCCAGCAAAGCTCTACTTGTCAGCGCCTAGCTGCCAGTCTTCGTTGAAGAAGCCAGCTGCTGCAATCTTGCCCGGGTAGCGCGGGCCGGGCGGAACGCTTGTGTCGATAATTGCCCAGTCTGGCAATTTTGGCGTCTGCCGTGCATTGTTCAGATAGTCGTATTCCCGGTAGGTAAAGCCACTATTAATCACAACGTACTTTGTTGGATTCAGCGGGTTCGGGAAAATCAGAGCCACGGCGTGAGACTTCGGATACGTTTTGCTGCCAACGCGAATTCCTTCAGCACTCCACTGGATCGGCAGTTGCCCCGCAATGCGTCCCAGGATTTTGTTCGAGCCCGGGTCTCCCCAAAGAATCAGATTGCTCGACGCAATCTGAGCTTCGGTGACGTTGAAGTCATCGGTCACCTGCGGCTCACCCCGAAACTGTTTACGCCATTCCCGGATCGCTCGCCCCTGCTCGGATTCCACCCATTTCGCTGTCTCAACATGGCTTGGGCTCCCACTTGGCTTTACGATCAGGAAGCTATCCATAAACGCGTGATCGATCGGGCCTTGCAGGGTGTGCGTCTTGTGCAGGCCGGGCAGAGTCGCACTGCTTGCGATTGCCCAGCGCGTGCCGGTCTTGCGCAGGTGCACCTTCCAGGAACGGTCCGATTGCGGCGCTGGCGCACTGATCGTCTGGTTGTCGATCACGATTCTCGCCTTGTTTGTCATGCTCAAAGGAGCTCCACCTGGCCCAAAATCGAGACTCAGTGCCGCCGTATTCGTTGTGGTGATTTTGACAGTCTGGTCGCCCTCAATGCTGGCCTCAATCCGTGCACGCTCCCAGTGCTTCTCCAGTGAATCGATCACGAGCCACTTCATCCGGTTATAGGCAAGCGTAAA
>JBIPMY010000406.1:0-5620 GCA_044376335.1 Bryobacter sp. | reverse complement strand
GCCTGCTAAACCGAAATCTCCTCCACCCGAAAAAGGGTCTCCTCTATTGCCTGAGCATCCTTGAAACAATGCCAGATGCCTACCTGGTAAATCAACACGTCGAACCGCTCTTCCGCTTCTCCTCAAACCAACTCACGGAACTCCGAAAATCCCTCGAAGCCCGCATCCCGATCCTCAAGAACCTCACTCCCTTCGACGACGCCAACTACAGCATCGATGAGCAATGGTTCCGCCTCGCGCCCTACGTTCAGAAAACCAATTCAAACAAGCCACTCACCATCGAAGCAACAATTCTCAACCATTCCCCGGAGGCAAAAGACTTCCACATCCAGCTCCATCCCCCGGCCGGCTGGCCGATTCCAGCACCAACAAAACTCCGGGTCCCAAGCGGTCAGGAATCAACAGCAAAAATCAAACTCAATCCACCATCCGCAACCAGCGGCTTGCAAACAATCACCGCCAGCATCGCCTTCGACAAACACGACCTCCGCCACTGGACCGAAGCCCTCATCGAGTTCACGACGTAAAGAGCTAGAATCATGGATATGAGAACAGCAGCCCTAATCCTCGGCACGTCTCTATTGCTCTGCGCACAAGGTTCTAACCAGACCCTGCCCCTGCCCAACCCCTACGGCCCAGGCCTCCGTCCCAATCCACCCTCGCGAAGTACAACGCAAACCATTCAACGTAACAGAAGACTGCGCGGCGGCGGTGTATTCTTTGGCGGCAACACGCACGAAGTCATCGTACAAACTCCAGCCCCCGTCAAAGAAGATCCCCTCAAAGACCTCGTCATCAGCCCCGTCTATCAGCGCGACAAGATAACCCCCAAGATGATCGAGATCCCCTAACGCTCCTAAAGTAGTACAACGGGGGAAACCCAACCAGATCCATCTCCAGAGCCTGAGCCAGCATCGAAGTTATGCATCACGCCAGTTCTGAATTTTTAGCTTGGCACCAGTCTTCTGAATCATTTGGAAATCATGAGTGTTCCCAGTCACCAGCGGAACATCGAGCCGAATAGCTACAGCTGCGATCAGACAATCCGTCAACTCCAGAATCGCCCCCTGCTTTCGAGCAGAAGCTTTGATGATCGCGGATTCGCGGTAATCTTCCGCTGTTGGTGTAATCTGCTCGTTCTGATCCAACCACGCCATTGCTTTTTGCAATTGTGCGGATGCGCTTTTGATTTCAAGGCCGAAGACAATCTCATGCACCGTGACACTGGTAAAAGTGAAGACCACGTGTTGGCGGGCGTATTCGGCGGCACGTCCGGTCACGGCCTTGTCATGCCCTTTCAGATACTCAGAAAGAATATCCGTATCCAACAGAACTTTGGACATCAAAGCGTGGATGAGGACTGGTCGGGACGACGGCGCTCTTCATAAGCAAGACTAACTACTTCATCCAGCAGCTTGGCGTCTTCCGGGCTACCGAACAATCCCAGTCCCTGTTCAAACACCGTCGCGTCAGGGGAGGGCAAACTTGCCGGACGATGCCCATCAAGCCACGCGTAGAGCTGAACCAATTCCTGAGGCTTGAGGCTGTCAATTGCGCGTTCGATTTCTTCAAGCGAATTCATAGATTTGGGCTCCTTCTTCTCTGAGAATACCAATATCGAGATCCCCTAAATCACCTCAAACTTGTCTCCCCGCGACGGAATCACAACCTCAACATCATAAGTCGCTTCCACCACAGTCTTAAGCGCTTCCTGTTGCCGAGACTCCCCATGCACCAGAAATATCTTCTTGAGCCCACCCGCAATCGGCTTCAACCACGTCAACAACTCACGCTGATCCGCATGGCCAGATAACTCGTTGATCTTCGCTACTTCAGCCCGTAACCGGAACGGCTCACCAAAGATCGGCACCTCAGGCCACTTGTCGAGGATCTTACGCCCCAACGTATTCTCTGCCTGAAAACCAGTAATCAGAATCGTGTTCCGAGGATCTCCAACCGCGTTCTTCAAATGATGTACCACCCGGCCCGCCTCACACATCCCGCTGGCCGAGATGATCACCATCGGCCCGCGCAGCCCGTTCAGCGCCTTCGAATCCTCAACATCGCGGATGTATTTCAACCGCGAAAATCCAAACACATCCCCCTCTGCATCCTCCGCCAGCATCGCAGCAGTCTCTTCATCAAACAGATTGCTGTACTTGCGAAACGTCTCAGTCACATTCACAGCCAGAGGAGAATCCACAAAAACAGGAATCCCAGGAATCCTCTTCGAATGCACCAACTGGTTCAGCAACAAAACCAATTGCTGCGTCCGACCCACCGCAAACGAAGGCACGATAATCTTGCCCCCGCGAGCCGCAGTCCGGTTCACCACATCGGCCAGCTTGTCCAGCACCGCCCCTTCGTCCTGGTGCAACCGGTCCCCATAAGTCGATTCCATAATCAGATAGTCACAAGGCAACATCGCTTGCGGGTCCCGGATGATCGGCAAATTCTTCCGCCCCACATCCCCGCTAAACCCAACCCGAACATTGCCATCGGTCAACACCATCGACACACTACCCAACATGTGCCCTGCCTCAACCGTCGACACACTCAAGCCCTCACCCAGATCGATCGTCCCGTTCATCGGCAAGGGTGCAAACAACGGAAACGTCTTCTTTGCATCTTCCTGCGTATAGAGCGGCTCCACCACCGGTTCCTCATAGTCATCCATCACCCGCTTGCGGCGGGTCCGGCGTCGCATCAGGTACTCAGCATCCTTCTCCTGCAAAAATGCACTATCCATCAACATCGCCCGGCACAAATCCTGCGTAGCGTCGGTCGCATGAATCGGCCCGTCAAAGCCCTGCTTCACCAGATTCGGCAAGTTTCCAGAATGATCGATATGCGCATGGCTCATCACCACCCGATCCACTGTCCCAGCCGGAAACGGAAAACAACAATTGCGATCCCGCGCTTCACTCCGTCTGCCCTGAAAGAGTCCGCAGTCCAGAAGGATCCTTCGATTCCCATGACGCACCTCATGCATCGATCCTGTCACCGTGCGTGTGGCGCCCCAAAAATTGATTTCCATGTTCAATGCCAAACTATATGGTATCGATGACTCTTCGACATAGCTTTCTTCTCAGCCTCACACTGGCGTCTTCCCTCCTCGCTCAAAAGAAACCCATCACGCTCGAAACCCTCAAACAGCGTTCGATGGGAGACGCCCCGCTAGGCACTCTCTGGGCTCCCGATGGCTACCACTTCGCCTACACCAGAAACGGAGCTCTCCACCTCTACGACTGCCGCGCCAAGTCCAGCAAAATCATCTTCCCCAAGATCTCCGATCTATCCGCCCTGGCAGTAAAAGACTCCAACCCCGACGCCGCCTTCGCCTGGCAAAACCGCCGCGTCTCCGAACAACGCATCCAGTGGGCCCCAGACTCGAGCGCCCTCCTCCTCTCGGAAGGTGGCGATCTCTTCTGGGTCACCGTCGAAAAGGGCGAAGCCAAACAGCTCACCAAAACCGAAGTCACCGAGTCCGACCCCAAGCTCAGCCCCGACGGCAAGAAGGTCTCCTACCGCATCCACAACGATCTCTACGTCCAGGACATTGCCTCCAGCAAAGTCACCCGCCTCACCCGCGACGGCTCAGAAACCCTCCTCAACGCCAAGCTCGATTGGGTCTACCCCGAAGAACTCGATCTCTCCACCGCCTACTGGTGGAGCCCCGATAGCGCCCGCATCGCCTACCTCCAGTTCGACGTCTCCAAGGAAATGATCTACCCGCAGGTCGACCTCCTCAAGACCCCCGCAGTCCCCGAGCCCGAGCGCTACCCCCAAGCCGGAACCCCCAACGCCGACGTCCGCCTCGGCGTCGTAGACCTCGAAACCACCAAGACCCGCTGGATGGATCTCGGCGAAACCCGCGATTATCTCCTCGCCCGTATCGCCTGGATGAACCCCTCCGAAGTCAGCGTCCAGCGCATGTCCCGCGTTCAAGACAAGCTCGAATTCTTCGCCGCCAACTGGGAAACCCGCCAGATCCGCAAGGTCTTCGGAGAATCCGATCCCTACTGGATCAACGTCCACTCCCTAACCAAAATCGACTCCGCCCGCAAACAGATCGTCTGGGCCAGCGAGCGCTCCGGCACCCGCCACCTTTACCTCGTAGGCTTCGACGGCAAAGACCTCGGCCAGATCACCAAAGGTGATTTCGAAGTGAACGATATAGCCGCCGTCAACTTCGACAAGAAGCTCGTCTACTACACTTCCACCGAAGTCAGCCCACTCGAGCGGCATCTCTATGTCATCGGCTTCGACGGCAAGAACAAGCGCAAGCTCACCACCGAAGCCGGCACGCATTCCATCTCGATGAGCCCCACCGCCGAGTTCTACACCGACAACTACTCCGCCATCGCTAGCCCCACCCGCCAAACTCTACACACTGCCGACGGCCAGCAAATCGAACAACTCAAAGCTGCAGACCGCCGCGCCCTGGACGAAAACGACATCCTCCCCACCGAGTTCACCAGCTTCAAAGTCAAAGACGGAGCCACACTCTACGCCCGTCTCATCAAACCAAAGAACTTCGACCCCACAAAGAAGTACCCAGCCATCGTCATGGTCTACGGAGGCCCACACGCTCAAACCATCCGCAACGCATGGAACGGCGGAACCAACCTCGATCAAGTCCTCGCTCACAAAGGCTTCGTCATCTGGCAGGTCGACAACCGCGGCTCCGGCGGCCGCGGCCATCTCTGGGAATCGAAGCTCTACCGTAAATTCGGCGAGATCGAAGTGCAAGATCAAAAGGCCGGCGTCGAACATCTCGTCTCACTAGGCTTCGTAGACCCGGCCCGCATCGGCATGTCCGGCTGGAGTTACGGCGGCTACATGACGCTCAACACCATGCTCACTGAACCTAAGCTCATCAAGGCCGGCATCAGCGGCGCACCAGTCACCAACTGGCTCCTCTACGACACCATCTATACCGAGCGCTACCTCGGCACCCCGCAAGAAAACGAAAAAGGCTACCGCGATTCATCCCCGGTCCACAAAGCCAAAAACCTCGAAGGCAGGCTCATGCTCGTCCACAACATTGGAGACGATAATGTTTTATTCCAGAACATGCTCCAGATGACCGACGCCTTGCAAAGAGCCGGCAAACACTTCGAACTCCAGATCTATCCGCAAAAGTCACACGGCGTCAGCGGCCCGGCCCGTTTCCACCTGAACGAAGAAATGGTGCACTTCTTCGAGCGTCATCTTGGTCAATAAGCGCAACTACATCATCCTCGGAATCTGGGCGCTCCTGGTAGTCTTCTACCTCCGCTACAAGGCCCCCATCATCTGGCAAGCTGACTGGACTCACGACGACCTGATGAACTGCTACCGCGCCATGCAAACCCCATGGCGCTCAATGCTCATCGATACGGTGATGTTCTGGAAGCCCTCAGAGCTCTTCCGCCCTTTGGGAGAAATCTTCTACAAATTGTTCTGGGAGCAATTCGGCTTCTCTCCCCTGCCCTGGCGGCTTGCGATTGGCGCACTCCTCCTGGCCAACGCCTTCATCCTGGGCCATCTAGCCAACCGCCTCAGCGGTAGCATGGCCGTAGGCCTGGCCGCTACGGCCATCGCGAGCTTTCATTCGCTCTGGTCCCATCTCTACCTC
>JBIPMY010000087.1:0-17382 GCA_044376335.1 Bryobacter sp. | reverse complement strand
CTTGACCGGCCTCGTCCACCCGTTTTTTGCTTGTCTTTTCCTCAAGCACAAAACCAGGGCTGTTTACTCTCATGGTTAGCTTCGTGCTCTTGGGTACGATTGCCATGTAGTTCTTCCTTTTGGCTACGGCAGTTGCCACAGGCAACACGTTCGTCCGCCCGACAGCCGGATTCCACAACTCCATGAAAACGACTCTGCCTTCACTTTTGAACTCATTGTTCGCCAGAACGTCGTCGTCATCCTCAATCGTCACGCGCAATGCAACGCCTTGGCCGAGCTTCACATTCTCCGGGGCTCTTTGCGCGGTGGCCGTTGCTGTCACGTGCGTCACATCCGCCTTCCACTCACAGGGATTGAGAACAAGCAAATCGGGAGCGGCCGCACAGATGCGGTACCGCCCAACCTCGACGGCAGGAAAGTCAACCAGCCCTTGAGCGTCGCTGGTTGCTCGATACTGCAGCGGTTTCTGCTTGTCGAGTTCCAGCGGCTCGTAGAGAATCACTACTCGTACTTTGTCGAGACCTTTGCCCTTTGCGTCCACCATCGACAGGGATAGCTTCACAAGGCTTTGCCCCTGTAGCAATCCGCAACTTAGCAAGATCCATCCAAGCCAAACTTTATGCTTCATGATTTCTCCTGATCGACTCTCTTAATCAACTCACCTGATCGCCTTAATTCGTTGCCGTAAACGATCCCATGTATTGCCGGATTGCCGGCTCATAGAGATCCATTCCGTACGACCGCACGTAAACGTGAATCGTACCGGGGGTGAAGACGGTGCTCTTCATCTTTACCTTCATGTGAAGAGCGAAGATGTTGCCAGACCGGACGTAGTCACTGCCTGTGCCATCGAGTTCGCAACTGGTGGTGCTGGTCACAAACGAAGATGCAAAACCACCGCGGGGAGCGATGTTGGTATTTGTGCTGCTGCCCCCAGCGGCGCTGCTTGAGACATTTGCCCAGGCATACAAAGTTGGAGCGCCCGGGTCGTTGTTGTTGGTGGTGGTGTTGAAATTCACTGCACACGCAGACGCAGGATCATAAACTTCACCCAGATTATTCCTCAACTCAAGCTGGATGAACCTTACGGTCCCGGCCCCGTTCTGGCTTGCTGCTCCATAGTCGAAGAAGCGGCTAAAGTTCAATGGCACAACGGTTGTGAGCGGATTGGTGTAGAGCAGGCTCAGACCGTTGGGAACATAGGTTTGCTTGGTTACCGTTGCGCTACCCCCGAAGGTGCTGCAGGCCGTATTTGGATTGTTGGTCCTTGCAGTCACTACGACAGTTTGAGGCTGGGTACTTGGATCGGCAGCATAGTAGGAAATCTGCGGATTTGCAACCACGGGCGGATCCAACTGACTGCTAAAGCTTCCAGCAGGAGTATTTTTCACCCATGTTACGCCGAAGTTGGCTGCAGCTCCGCCCCTTGTTGCCGTAAAGTTGGCCATTTGGAATGGGAACACATTCACATTCGATGGACTCACTGTGATCGTCCCGCAATCGACAATCGAAAGGGTTAGCGGGAGGTTTTGAGTCAGGGTACCGTTTGTTGCCCGGAATGTGAGGTTGTATGTGCCTGGGGCCGCGCTGCCTGGGCTCACGCTGGCGGTAATGCTTGCGGTGCCCTGGTTGGTTACGCTTGGGGGATTGATGTTGAAGTTGGCATTGGCCGGTAGATTGAGAATTGAAAAGGTCACCTGGCCGGTGGTTCCGGTGCTGTTGTAGGTGATTGGGAAGTTCGCTGTGCCGTTGTTCAAGATCGATTGGGAAGGAGCACTTGAGCTCAAAGAAATCGATACGGCACTACCGACATTGAATGGGTGATTGAAGAAGATGTTGGTGTTTTCATTGCTTGTTGCTCTAACGCTTGCGCTGCCGGTGTAACCAGGTGTGGGAGTAAAGAGGCCGGACTGGGTTAGAGTGCCGGCGGCCGAAGTTGCCGGGCTCCAGGTGACTGCAGTATTGTCGGCATTCGCAACTGTGGCTGTGAATTGTTGCGTAGCGGTGTTGAGAATTGTTGTTGGCGTTGGGGTTAGGCTTACGGTAACGCTACTGGCAATGGCGACCGGAACGTTAACGGTTGAGGACCAACTTGTGTTGTGGCAACTCTCCGCCCTGAGGACTATATTTCCAGCAGTCCTGATGGTTGATGGTGCCCGGTAGTTCATGGAATTGACGCAGTTTGCCCCGCTGTCGATGAGGCCGTTGGTGCTGCTGTTAGCGGGCACGCTGACGACACTCCAGCGCACTGTTGTGGGCTGGCCACTTGGGACGCCTGTTACGGTGGCGGAGAATGCTCTCGATGTGAAGGGAGGGAGGTTCGTGGTTCCGCCAGTGATTGTTACCGTGCCACTACCGCCGCTTCCGCCGGGGTTGAAATACAGAGGCTTAAAGGCTATAGTTGCGGGGTTGCTCTGGCTAGTTGCTTTCAATGAAACGACCATGAAGTTGGCAAGGGGACTTGTGGCCGTATATGTCGTCGAGTTGCCGGATGAAGGCGTCCATGTGCCGTTGTGACTGCCGTCCACACTCCAATTGACAGCACGATCGCTGGTGACCCCGATGGAAGCACCGCCAGTGCGATTGCCGCTTGTGCTGGTTAGTTCCATTCTTTGGCCTTGGTTGCCGGGGGTTGGCGTTGCAGTTCGCGTGGAAAAGGTGATTCTAATGCCGGTTGGATTGGGCGTTGTTCCTCCGTTGCGCACCACGAAGTCTATGTCGTTCCAACCCTTGACCAAATGGGGAGAGCTTTGGATATTGAATGGCACGTCCTGATTCAGGCTGTTTAATTCTCCCGTTACGGCTTTGCCATTCACAAAAATTGTGACGAAGTCATCAGCGCTGACCGTGCCAGCAAGAATTGCGGAAGCAGGATCGTGGCAACTGAGGTCCAGCCTTTGGCGGTAAACGTAGTAGCCGGGCAGCGCATCAAAGACTCCTACTTGACGAATAAACGCCGCAACGCTGGTAAATGCACCCATTGTAGTCATCCTCGCTTGATCCAGGCTTGGCCCACCATAGTCAGCGGGGTTTGAGATCAGCTTCCAATGTGGATCAATGATCCCGTTCACAGTGATCACGTTTCCGCTCGCGTCGATGCCTGTGTTGCGCAGAGGCAGAGTGCTGTTGACGCCCTGGCATACGGCGGGCAGAGGGCTCTCAATAGCCACGACCCGCCCATTGACGCGGATGTATTCCTTGGATGGCGTCTGAGCAGTTAGAGCCACACCGAAAAGTGAATATCCGATGACTAAGTAGAGTCCGAAGCGAACCAAGTGTCTCGTCATAGCTGGATCTTAATTAAAGCCGACATTTAAGTGTTTGTCAAAAAATTGTTGTTCCGTAAATGGAACATAATTTGGCGTCAGGAGTCGTGTTTTGAGCCTATTTTTGGGGCTCTAGTACTCACATTTGGCCGGGAATGTGCTGAGGATGGGGCCTTTTTGGCCTTAGCTGGTGCTTCTGGTTTGGTTTGGTTTGGTTTGGTTTGGTTTTACGTATTTTCAAATAGTTACGAATATTTGAGTAGTGGTGAATTTATTTTTGTGTAATTTCAGCCCAGCTAATGCGTTTCGAAAACGGAACAGGCCTGAGTTTTCCTGAGCAGTACTTACAGGACCTTAAGTCGAAAAGGGAGCTTTTCTTTACGGCTAAATGTTTTGCCCCAGCGGGTAAAGTTTGAATCCCCGAGCTTGTGCATGAGGTTGGGAGAAGGTCGTGGGACTCTATCAGAAGATGATTCGGCCGCCACGATGATGAAGACTGCTGGCGTCTTGAGTTCATAGGGGTGATATTCGAAGGATTGTGTGAATTTGGAAGTTTAGAGTTGCGGGAGGAGAGATTGATGGGGGCTTTTGAGGGCGGCGAGCTTCTCGTGCTGGACGATGGTTGAAGCAAAACGCGCCTCAACTTTGACATCGAAGCGTCATTTGGGCCTGATAGGCTGTGAAGCGATGACATCTCGCAAGATTGGTTTGCTGGTGGCGGCGGTGGCCGCATTGGGCGCGGTTTCGGCGCCGATGATTTCGACGACGCTGGTGGGGCGGCAGGTGGATGGCAGCTTTCTGCTGGTGAACCACCAACTGGTGAAGCCGTGGGGGACGCAGTTGTTCTTTAAGGGCCGGCCGGTGGATATGGCGTTTGATCCGAGCAAGCGCTGGCTGGCTGTGCTTAGCGGTACCGAGGTGGCGATTCTTGATGGGGCTAGCGGGAGTGTCGTGGACCGGGCGAAGTCGAAGACTACGTCCTATGCGGGGATTGCTTTCTCTCCCGACGGGCGAGAGATCTGGGCCTCGGAGGCGACGCGGTCTGGGCCGGATAGCCTGCTGTTGATTGGTGTTGGTGCAAACGGCAAGGTGACCGGGACGGAGCGGGTGAATTTGCCGGGGCATCCGGTGCCGACCGGGATCGCGTTCTCGGCTGATGGCAAGACCGTGTATGTGGCGATGCACCGGGATAATATGCTGGTGGCGTTTGACCGGGCGACGCGGAAAGAGACGATGCGTTGGGCGACGGGGATTGCTCCGTTTGGTGTGGTGGTGCGGGACGGGTTTGCTTATGTGACCAACAGAGCGGGATCGTTGATTCCAGCAGGGGCGGCGACGGCGCCGAGTGGCGGCGTGGATGTGCCGGTGGACGCGAACGGATCTGTGCTGCCCGGGACGTTGACGATTCTTTCACTGGCGGATGGGAAGCGGGAGGATGTGGCGGTAGACAGGGCGCCTTCGGGGCTTGCGATGAGGCCGGATGGGGGAGAGGTGGCGGTGGCCAATGGGCATTCCGACACGGTGACGCTGGTGGATACCAGGACGCGGAAGACCAAGACGGTTGCGGCTGGCAGGCAACCGATTGGGACTCTTTATAGCAGTGACGGGAGCCGATTGTATGTGGCTTGTGCGGGTGATAATGCGGTGGCCGTTGTTGAGGGCGGCAAAGTGATTGGGGCGTTGCCGACGGGGTGGTTTCCATCGGCGCTGGCGCTGGATAGCAATGGTGATTTGCGTGTGGCGAATATCAAGGGAGTGGGCAACACGGAGCAGGAGCCGGGCAAGTTTAACAGCCGGGCGTTTGAAGGAAGTCTGCTGACGATTCCGGCTCCGAGCCGGGCGCAGGCCGTGGCGGGGCAGCGTGAGGTGAAGTTGGCGAGTGAGCCGAGGTTTACGGCGCAGGGCGGAGTGAAGGATCTGGACCGGTTAGGGATTGAGCATGTGTTTCTGCTGATCAAAGAGAACCGGACTTATGATCAGGTGTTTGGCGATATGCCGGTGGGGAATGGGAAGAAGGAGTTTGCGATTTACCCACGGGAGATTACGCCGAATCATCATGCACTGGCTGAGGAGTTTGTGTTGCTCGATAACTTCTACGCCTCGGGGGCGATTAGTTTTGAAGGGCACCAGTGGCTGATGATGGGCTTTGTGAGCGATCACGTGGAGCGGGCGCTGCAGGCGGCTCCGCGTGGCTATGCGTGGAATATGGCGGATGGATTGGCTGTGTCGCCGCAGGGTTTCTTCTGGCAGGGTGCGCGGAGGCCGCTGAAGGTGCAGTTGCTGGGGGCGCTATCGCTGCCGGGAATCTTTGATGCCAAGGCGGGGCTGGTGAAGGATGTGAACGAGAGCGAGCTGCCGTCGTGGAATTACTACTGGGACCATTACCAGAAGGGCACCTGGCGTGATGTGGTGGGGTCGAAGTGCGGCGTGCCGTCGCTGAAGGGTATTTACGATGAGCGGTTTCCGCCGAGCGAGATGAAGATTCCGGATGTGCTTCGGGCTGAGGCTTTTCTTGAGCGGTTGGGGAAATGGGAAAAGGACGGGACTACGCCGAATCTCACGATTGTCACGATGACGAGTGATCATACGGTGGGTAAGAACCCGGGAGCGCCGACGCCTCGGGCGATGGTGGCCGATAACGATCTGGCGCTGGGCCGGATGGTGGAAGGAATCAGCAAGAGCAAGATTTGGGGGAAGTCTTTGATTCTGGTTGTTGAGGACGATGCGCAGGACGGGGTGGATCATGTGGCGGGGAACCGGACTGTGGCGCTGGCGATTGGGCCACACATCAAGCGGAAGTCGCTGAACTCGAATTTCTTTACGCAGACGAGCCTGGTGCGGACGATTCAGGATGTGTTTCGGATTGAGCCGAAGACGCAGTTTCTGAAGGCGGCACGGGCGATGAACAGCGTGTTTGTGAAGGAGGCGGATCTGAAGCCGTTTACGCACCTGAAGGCGCAGGTGAAGCTGGATGAATTGAACCCGCCGCTGAAGGCGCTGAAGGGCCGCGAACGCTGGGCGGCAGAGGAGTCGGCCAAGATGAACTGGAGTGAGGTGGACGATGTGCCCACCGATACGTTGAACCGGATTTTGTGGGGCGAGGCGAAAGGTTATGCGACGCCGTATCCGGGAGTGGCGGGGCTAAAGCGCTAGCCTAGTTCGCTCACGGAGTTGGAGATGTCTGGAGCCGGTGGCGTGTTGTGTTTTTTGTCCATGGCAATGAAGCCGATGGCCTGGCGGACCTCAGTGGGATCGAAGGGCAAGGGGAGTGAATGAAAGGCTCCCCAACTTGAGAGGGACTGCCAGTCGATCTCTTCATGGAAGCCGTGGCAGACGACGCAGTGCGCCTCTGGCGCGATGGAATGGATCCAGACAATCGAATCCTTCCAGGGAAGGTCGAGAGATTTTGCGTTGAAGAAGACGGCCACGATGGGGGCGTCTGCGAGATCGCGCAAGTCGTTGAGATTTGAGACCGGCTTAAATTGATAGCCGGCGTCGCGGACCAGGGAGTCAAGCCATGGGGGCTGGAGTGCGGGGTCGCCGAGCATCACGATGATTCCTGGGTTCATGCCTAATGAGTAAGCAATTTGCTCTCCATTGGGGCTAGTTGGTTTTGCGCAGAGCCGCGGGCAGAGGAGACCATGCGGGCCGCTCGAGCTGGCCGGAGTCGATGACGATCAGATACTTGCCTGCCAGTGGGGTAGGTTCCCTGCCGGGGATCAATACTCTCGATGTGCGACCGGCTTTTTGTTCTGATTCGTATTCGGCGTCGAGGATGCCGTAGCGGTCGAGGAAGGTATTGAGAGTGGCGGGGATTCTGACGCAGCCCTTGGAATGGGCGACGCCGAGGAGGCGCTCCAATTGATCGGGATCGGTGGCATGGACCTGGAAGCGGATGATGCCCGGACCGCCCTTACCCCAGCCGCGGATAGCGGGTTGCCAGCCGAAATCATAGACGCGCATGCCTTTCGCACCGTAACCCCGAATGCCGAATTCGTTTTTAGTGCCTTCTGCGCGATAGTCCGGGTTGGCGGTGGAATGGAGGTATACGCCGGGTGGTGTTTTGAAATGCTCTATCCGGCCGGGCTTGCCGGTGGAAACGGGGGATGCGCCGATGTAATGGAAGGTGCCATCTGGCGCAATCAGAAAGAGCATGGCGGCCTGGACAGAATCAGAGGCATCGACGAGAAGAATGAATTGCCGGGAATCGAGATGGATTGAGGCAGCTGCCAGACTTTGGTTGAGAAGGCCCGCGTATCGGGCGCGCTCGAAGTCGGGTACTTCGAGGCGCTTGTCGACTTGTTGTTCGAAAAGGGCGGCGTAGTTGATGGGCGAGATCTGGGCAAAGACCGGGGAAAGGAAGCAGGCGTAGAGGAGAGCGCTGGAGTAAAGAATCATAAAGAAGGTTTGTATGCAGTGGAATTTCACCCAATGATGGGGAAAGTGGGTGAAATCACCAAGTGTGTTGGTAGCTTTGGGGTAAGCAATCAAGGGATCTCGACAATCCTTGAAGGAAGGTGTGCATTTGGGAGGCCAAAGGGTTGTTGATAGTGAAGGGGGGAGGCGCAAGTGGGTTATCATCGACGGACATATGACTTCCCGAAGAACGATTCTTGGAGGGGTGGCCGCAACGGCAGCCATGCCGGGTTTTGCCCAGAGCAGCGCGGCGTCGCCGGAGGTTGCAGTGGTTGGGGCTGGGGCGTTTGGGGCGTGGACGGCATTGCACCTGGCTGAGGCCGGGGCGAAGGTTACGCTGCTCGATGCGTATGGGCCTGGGAATCCGCGGGCGACCTCGGGGGATGAGACGCGGCAGATTCGGGCGGGGTACGGGTCCCGGGAGATGTACTCGGTTTGGGCTTTGCGAGCGATGGGGATTTGGCGCAAGCGCCAGCAGGAGTTTGGCCGTAACCTGTTTCACCCGATTGGGAGATTGCAGATGGCGGCGGCGGCCGGCAAGGAGATGGTGGCGCAGGGGGAGGTGTTGAAGAAGCTTGGGGTTCCGTTTGAGACGCTGACGCCGGAGGAGATTCATAAGCGCTGGCCGGTGGTGCGGCCGGAGGGTGTGGGGATTGGTGTTTATGAACCGGATGCGGCGATTCTGATGGCGCGGGAATCGATTCAAGCGGTAGCGGAGCAGTTTCGTAAACGCGGGGGGACGATTACGATTGCGCGGGCAGAGCCGGGTTCTGGTAGTGGCAAGCTGGAGAATCTTCGATTGCAGGATGGCGGGGTGTTGCGGGCGGAGCAGTTTGTGTTTGCTTGCGGGCCGTGGTTGCGCAAGCTCTTCCCTGCCCTGCTGGGCAACAAGATTGCTACGCCGAGACGGGATGTGATTTACTTTGGCACGCCGGCCGGGGAGACGCGGTTTAGTTATCCGAGGCTGCCGAACTTTTCAGAGAGTACTTATTATGGGTTTCCGAGTTTGTATTCGCGGGGGCTGAAGATTTGCCCGACGAACCCTGATTCCAACTTTGATCCGGATACGGATGAACGGATTGCGGCACCGCATCAATTGAAGCGAGCGCGGGATTATCTGACACTGCGTTTTCCTGAGATGCGGGATCAGCCGGTGGTTGCGACGCATGTTTGTCAGCTCGAGAATACGACGGATGAGCACTTCATCATCGATAAGCATCCGGAGTGGGGGAATGTCTGGATTGCGGGCGGAGGGTCGGGACATGGCTTCAAGCATGGGCCGGTGCTGGGAGATTACATTGCCAAGCGCGTGCTGGGGGCAAGCCCGGATCCGCAACTGGAAGGGTTCTTCCGGCTGAAGAAGTAAATGGTTTAAGAGGCCGGGATGAGGTGACGGTCAAAGCCGAGGGCGGCGAGAGTGTTGAAGGCGTCCATGACTGCATCTGGAATGCGCTGTGGTGCGGAGTAGCCTAGCCGCGAGTAAATCCATAGCCGCTGCAGATCGCCCATGATGATGTTGGTGACTTTGACGGGATCGAGGTCTGGATGGGTGCAGTATTGGTCGAAGGTTGACGGCCAGGAAGCCATGATGGCTGGCATCTCGGGCCACTCGACGGCATGGGTGGCATAGGCACGCCGTTGCATGAAGGGCTTGGTGACAATGAGGATTCGCGAAGGATTGAGGGGCGCGAGGAGTTGGCGGGAGAAGCGAATGTTTTCGGCGGTGTTGGTGGCTTTGGGTTCGAGTAAGAGGGCGGTGGAGGGGACGCCGAGCGCCAGCAGGATTTCGGCGAAGACTTCTGCTTCGGGGCGGTTCCAGTTTGTGGAGAGAAGGTCTTGTTGATGGGCGATGCCGCCCGTGATTACGAGCAGTGGGGCGAGGCCCTGGTGGAAGAGGTGGGCGGCGTGGGTGGCGACACGGGTGTCATTTGTGCCCAGCACGAGCATGGCATCGGACGGGAGTGGTTTGTGGCCCAGTTGGTGGAAGTCGAAGATGGTGGAGGCGCAGGTTCTGGCCTGTTCGGTCATTGAGCCTCATTGTATCTGGAGCAGGTGCAAAGAAAACGAGGGCCCCGGGTGAGGCCCTCGTCTTTTTGCTTGCGCCCAATTGATCATTGAGCGGAGGTGGGTTTGCCGATCTGGGTGCCGATGAGGTCACCGGAGATGACAATTTCGACGCGGCGGTTTTGTTGTCGACCATTGGCGTCTGAATTGGATGCGGTGGGTCTGGACTCGCCGAAACCCGTTGAAGTTACTGAGGCGCTGGCCATTCCTTCGCGGGTCAGATAATCGCGAACGGATTCGCCGCGCTTTTCAGACAGGGTCTGGTTGTAGGCGTCGCCGCCGACGCTGTCGGTATGACCTTCGATCTCAAGCTTGAGGCCTGGATGACCGGAAACAATACCAGCGACCTTGGCGAGCTTTTCTCTGGCAATCGGACGCAGGGTGAACTTTGCTGTATCGAACAACACGTCGGGCATGCTGACGATGAGACCGCGGGCTGTGTCTTCTGTCTTGAGAATGGCGTTGAACTGCTGGAGCAGGAGATTGCGGAGTTCGCCTTTTTCACGCTCCATCTGTGCGCGCTGCTTTGCGGCATTTTCAAGCTGGGCTTCGTTTTCGCGCTTGAGCCGATCGGCTTCTGCATTTGCGGCAGCCAGGCGAGCCTGGTTGTCGAGCGTGAGGCGTTCTGATTCCAGTTTGGCTGCAGCAAGGCGGGCGTCGCTTTCGAGTTTGATGCGATCGGCTTCGCTGGTGGCAGCAGCCAAACGCTTGTCGTTCTCAAGCTTTAGACGGTCTGCTTCGAGAGTGGCTGCAGCGGCACGGTTGGCGTTATCACGTTCTGCCTGGAGGGCAGCGGTGGATGCAGCCAAGGCCTGAGCTTCCTTTTCTCTCGTCAGCCGATCGGTTTCGGCTCTGGCGGCGATCCGTGCAGCTTCGGCTTCGCGGCTGACACGGTTGGTTTCGGTTTCGGCTGCGGCACGGCCGGCTTCAGCCTGATTCTGACGGTCTGCGGCGAGTTGGCGTTCTGCCATCAGGGCTTCTTCTTCCTGACGCTTGACGGCAATGATGCGGGCATCTTCAGCCGTTTGGACGGACTCGCGGGCCATCATCGTAACAGGCTTTTTGCCGGCCTTGCGAGCCTGATAGGCTTCGGCTTGGGCAAGGCTTTTTTCGGCCTTGAGAAAGGTGTCGTTTGCGAAGCGATCGGCCCCCATGGAGCGGGCAATCTGGACGGCGTTGCGAGCCTCATACAGCTCGAGGGGTTGCTTGTCATCGAGCTTGAGCGCCAAGGGATTGGAAAGCTTCAAGTACTGACCACGCTCGAGTAACTCGTATTTGGCATCGACCTCTTCGACTTTTCCCAGGGTATCTTTACGAACTACGTTTTCCATCACGATGAGATCGCTGGGCCTGGTGACGGCAAAGTAGGGTTCTGCGGTGACTACCAAGGCAAAGGACTGGAGTTCAGTCGAGACGTTCAATTTGCTCTTGGTGCCGTTGAGCAGAATTTCGCCGAGATTGGAGGTGCGGCCTTCTGGGGTGATTGCCCACAACACATAGGTGAGGTATTCGGAGCCGAGTAAGTTAGCTGGTTTGAGATCGTCGAATTCGACTTCGATTTCGATGTAGCCCTGCTTGCCTTCTACTTTGGCTTCGCCTCTGGAGCCAGGCAGAAGACTGGTGCCACGGAAATCGATTTTTGTGGCACCGCTTCTGTGTTGATAATTGATTGCCTTGGCCGTGCGGGCGGTGGTTGTGACGCGGTAGATGGGCATGGCACCGGCGGCCATGCGGTTTGCGTTTTCAATCTGGCTCTGTGTGGTTTGAGCCGTTAGCGCTCCACAGGCCGATAAAAGGAGACCAGTCCAAATGTAATGATTCACTATTGATTCTTTTCTGCGAGCCTATTGGTTCGACTTGCTTGGTGGGGTACCCGCCTCTTTGGGGGAGTATTTATTGAGTAAAGTAATCAGCCGTGCGGCTGCTTTGGGAGGCCTTACTCTGGTGGTGACGATCTGCCTGTTCTCAAGGCGCTTGCCGTAGAGGGTTTGATTGTCGTCAAGGTCCTGTCGGAGGGTTGCGCCTTCGAGAGCCAAGCCAGCAAACAGGCCTTGTGAGCGAGACCAGGAGAGGATCTCAGCATGCATCTGGGCATCGGTCTGAGCGGTAGCAGTGCGGCCCACAGGACCGGCAGCGACAGAGCCTTCAGCGCCGAGAGTGAACTTGCTGCCGAGCAGTTTGTCTACACCGCGTTCATTCATGACCAGCATGATGAGGTCTGTTTCAGATCCGCCAATCTGGAAGCCAACACTGCCGCCTTCAATGCGGACGGTAGCTGGAGCCGACCAGCCCATGATGCCTTTATTGCGGCACAGCATGTAGCCTTTGCCATATTTGCCGCCAACGACAAAGGCAGCAGTCTTCAAGCCGGGGACAATCACAATACAGTGGGCATTACCGAGCATGTCTTCGGGGATGCCCTTATCGGGCGTGGCCATGATTTCAGTCATCACGGCGGCGGCCTCATTCAATCTTTTTGCGGGTTCATTGTCTTTGGCCAATAGTGGCGTAAGTGCCAGAGCAGTTAGCAGAAATATTCTCATTCTCAACCTCTTCAGTCAGTCCTCTAAACCCTGTCTGGGTTGCGGGTGACGAAGAATAGAATGCACGCAGACAACCACTCGCGGGTTTGTTGAAAACAGAAGAAGTGATGTCAGTGGATGTAAAGGTGGATTGACGACGGAAGGTCAAATGACGTGGTGGGGTCAGAAAAGAGAATGACGCTGGAAAACGAAAACGCCGCGCATTGGATGCGCGGCGTTTTGACTCGAACGAGGTTGAGTATCAACTACTTCTTTTTTGACAAGACTCCAATAAATAGCAGCCCGGCACCGAGTAGAGCGAGGGTTGCGGGTTCGGGAACGTTTTCATCAGCAGTGTCTACAAATCCTTCAACGGTAGTTTGACCAGGAATGATGCCAGAGTTGGGAGCGACAATGCTGGTAGGACCAGCGATGCGGAAGGTGGAAGATCCGAAATTTCCGGTAAGAGCATTCGTTGTTCCTGGACCCAACACTAGCGGAAACCAAGTGATGCTGAGGGGGCTGACATCACTAAAGACAGTGCCACCAGCGGACGTGCCTACAAATTGGCCCGTAGCGTTATCAGTGACATCGGTGATGATGAGATTGAAGGTGAACGGACTGAAGAAAGCGCCACCGGCGTTGGCCTGGGTTGTACAGGTATTGCATAGCAAGGTGAAAATGCCGTAGTTCACATTGGAGGGCGTACCTGTGATGCTGTCAATTTGAGGAGCGAAGGTGAGGGTTGCAGCAGCGCCGCCGCTGCTGGCCAAAGAAAGGCCTCCTGAGGCGTATTCTGTGCCAGGTGCATTGGTGTTGAAAGTGACGGTGGCAGCGCTTGCGCCGGCACTCACTGTGATGAGGGCCAAGCCGATTGCGGCGACATGATTGAAGAAACCTGCGTTGATTGTTTTCATTATTTTTCCTTGTTTTGTGAAAGCCATGCTCAGCACCCGACGATCAAGGCAAACTGTTAACTTGAAAATGCGGGTCAAGAACTGGCTGCCAACCTTAATGCACTTAGGTGGCCCTGCGCGCTCTATATAGGCGGATAGATGGCTAGCGAGATGAAATTGACCGCTGACCGTCATGTGTCCGTTCTTGGTCAGGCGTTGCCACTTGAGAAGTCAAGTTGACTGTTGAATGGATGAGTGTCTCTTCAGGCCATTCCCAAAATTCCACTTGCTTGACTTCGACGCGGAGCAGAGTAAGGAGGCTGGGATCAACACCAGAGGGAAGAAGAGACGTGTTTGCATTGAGGAAGGAATGGGCCAAGCTAGATTTCTGACTTACGATTGACGCTTCGCCGGACAATGCGGCGCACTCCTTTAAAAGAGGACAAGAGAGAGCGACAGTGACTTGCGGGGCAGAACAGTAAAGACTGGTCAACGGGTGGCTTGCTTTGCTGAAGAACCAGAGGCTGCCGTCGAGATCATTCTGCCGAGAGGTCAAGGGCCGACGTTGTAGATCGGATTCATGGCCCTGGCGGCGAATGATACAAATGTCGATGTGATTCAACAATTGGCATATTCGGCGGATAACAAGGCTCTCTTGAGTTGTGTAGTTTTGTCTTGCTGTAATCAAGAGATCGCCTTATCGATTCTGTCTGGAGCCCCAGATCGACTTCCCCAGAAATAGGCCCGCTACTGCGGCAAGTGTCATTGCCTGGATTGGATACTTTTTGCAGAGTGACCGACAGTCAGTCAACATTTGACTGGTAGGTTGAGTGCGCAAGTAGTTGGCACCCTGCATGATGGAATCTGCAGAATTTTGGGCTGTCTCTTTTATTGCTTCTGATCCGGCGATCAACTGGTCTGACCCAGATTCCAGAACTTGCGAAAGCTTATGCTTTGCTGCATCGAAGCTGGATTCGCCTTTGTCTAATAGTGCCTCAGCACCTTTCAATACATTGTTCATGTCAAACACCTCCGGATTGACTATGCAATCCGGAGGCCACAAAACGTTTGATGGCGGTTTTCGGGTTGGCCCTTGAAATGCCATAGCAGTTGCATGGAAACTCTGGTAAGTACATCAACAGCTCCGAGCCTGGATGAAACGAATTATGCGAGTGCGTATAAGAAGAGCTTCAATGTAACCCTGCGTTCTGTGCGCTTCCTTGGCGCAAACGCCGAAACGGCTGAGGAGGTAGCGCAAGCAGCGTGGGCCCGAGGGTGGCAATGCCGTAAGCAGTTACATTGCCCTGAGCTTGTTGGAGCATGGGTAAATGCAATTGCACGTAATCTTTACCGCAGTGTGATCCGTTTGGAGAAGCGCTTTTTGCAGCTGGAAGATCTTGCAGCACCGTCAAAACTCATGAGCACACTGGAAGCCGGTGTAATGATCGAAAACTGTACAGAACTAGAGTCGCGAATGTTGACCATGTACTATCTGGAAGGCTATTCGACTGGCGAAATCGCTGACAAAGAAAAACTCTGCCCGACCTCGGTGCGAGTGCGGCTGATGAGAATTCGACGCCGCTTGAGGGAGAGAATGTTGATTCCAGGACGGCAAGAGCTTGCACTGAATCAGCTGCAATAGTGACGCCATGTGGTCAGCTGACGAATCCGGGTCAGAAGTCCCGTCTTGAGATACCGAGCTTTTTCATCATTGCATTGAGCGTAGTTCTAGGCATTCCAAGGTGCATCGCAGCGACGCTGACAACGCCTTTGTTCTCGCGTAGAACGCGAAGGATGTGATCTCGCTCGACTTGTTCTAAAGTTCCTGAGCGCGAGGTGACCGGGAGTCCTTCCTGCATTTCCTGGATAGGGGCACGGAGCGTAGAACCACTGGAAAGAATCACGGCACGCTCGATAAAGTTTTCGAGTTCGCGGACATTGCCAGGCCACGTCCAGTCGATGAGCGACTGCATGACAGATGTAGGAATCGTCTCGATGTTACGACCCATTTTTTCGCTGTATTTGGCAGTAAAGTGCCGGACAAGAGTGGGAATGTCCTCTGGCCTTTCACGCAGGGGAGGAGTAGTTATCGGGAATACTTTAAGACGGTAATAAAGATCACTGCGGAAAAGCTTGTCACCCATCATCTGATTGAGGTTTCGATTGGTGGCGGCAACTAGTCTGACATCGATAGGAATTGTCTTAGTGCCACCGAGGCGCTCAAATGATTTTTCTTGAAGAGCACGCAGGAGTTTGGGTTGAAGGTCGATGGGGATGTCACCCACTTCGTCGAGGAAGAGAGTGCCGCGATGAGCCATTTCGAAGCGGCCGATCTTTTGAGCGAGAGCACCGGTGAATGCACCTCGTTCATAGCCGAAGAGTTCGCTTTCCAGTAAGCCGGTTGGGATGGCGGCGCAATTCAGAGTGACAAAAGGGAGTTTGTTTCGTGGGCTCAGGCGGTGAATCGCACGTGCGACGAGTTCTTTGCCCGTTCCGGTTTCGCCGAGAATCAGAACCGTGGCGTCAGTTGGGGCCACCACTTCGATTTGCTGCTGGATGCGGCGCAAAGGTTGGCTTTCGCCCACAATTTCGCCAAAATTCTGGCCAGCATCACTCTCGTGTCCGGCGAGCTGCTCATAGCGATTACGCGCGCTAAGATCCTGAACAAAACTGATCCAATGAAGCGGAGAAAGCTTCAGTATTGCGGTTGAGATCAGCACTGGAATCCTATTCCCGCATTTATGTGTCAACTCCTTTTCATAAGGAGTGCAGCCACCAGCCTGAAGAGCTTCTTCATGAGCGATCTCATCGAGCGGCTCAAATTCTGCCGGTGTTAGATCGAGCCATGAGAAAGTGCCATCCTGCAAGTCGTGACGGCTATAGCCGAGCATTTCGAGCAAAGTATCGTTGACTTCAAGCGGGTGATCGAGTTGGCCAGAGATAACTCCAGCGATGGAAGATTCTTCTGGCAGCGTGCGGAAGCGCGAGCGCTTCAGCCGCAATTGCTCATCGCGTTCATGACGCTCTGAAAAGTCCCTTACGATTCGGGCGAAGCCTTGCAAATTTCCGGTATCGTCGCGCAAAGCGACGAGTATGATGTTGGCCCAAAATCGTGAGCCGTTGGAACAGGTTTGCCAGGACTCAGAGGCGGTATGGCCTGAGGTTATGGCCCGATCCAGTTGCTGCTGGATTTGACTGACACGAGTTTGCGAGGGTTCGTAGAGGAAGGAGAGATGTTGATTCTCGGCGTAATTTGGGGAGTAGCCGTAGATTCGAGCCGCTCCTTCGTACCAGGCAACAATGGAACCCTGAAGATCGACAAGACACAAAGCGTAGTCTTGAATCCATGAAGGAATGCCGCCTTCACCGAAGGCTAGGACGTGACGCGCAGGAAGAACGTTAGCGCGTGCAGTGTATTCGAGACTTCGATTTTTTCCAGATGGGTCTGGAAGTGTGATGCTTCCTGCGTTAGTGCCGTTTTCGAGGAATTCCTGCCAAATTTTAGGAAGATCGGCACTTTTCTGATCTTCCAGGTTTTCTCCTGCAAGACTCAGAACGCTCTTCGAGCCGAGGCCGACCGGCTGAAAGAATCCACTCTGATCAGCAAGCAAGACCGGGGCAGCGGGGTGGAAGACAATGGCGCGAATCAATTGCTCAAGCAACCTGGGGCCTTGTTCTTCCAGCCACCTGGTATCGAATTTCATTCCTGCGGCGCTGCTCAAATAAGCCGCCCTTCTGCTAACGAATCGCCAATAACGATCAGATGCTGCCGTTAGCTGTAGCCAGCCCAACCATAGCATCCTTTAATGCGATAGGGAAGCTTTCACGACCACATTGCGTCAAAAGGCATTCACAGATTGGCATTGCAATTGCCCTGAGAACTTGAACAGGAGAAAACAATGCCTTTATTGAATGTAGTACTCATGCTGATTATCTTCGGAGTCGGCCTATATCTGATCAACCGGTACATACCGATGGCTTCAAGCATCAAATCTATCCTCAACATCTTCGTTGTTGTTGTAGTGTGCATCTTGTTGCTGCAGGTGACGGGGCTGTGGGGCGGCGTGAGCACATTCCGGCTGACTCGATGAAAGGATGACCATATCCAGTCACACGGCCCCAAATGGTCACATTCGAGTCGAGCCGGGAGGGACTCATTGATGCCCAAGACACGGCACAAGAAGGCGGATTCCTGGTTTAGGCAATCGGCGCTTTAAA
>JBIPMY010000404.1:0-5634 GCA_044376335.1 Bryobacter sp. | reverse complement strand
AGCTACCGGGTGCGTTCACACAGTGGGTGACGATTCGGCCTGGGCCCGTGCGGACTTTAATGATCGAGACTGGCAAACGGATTTACCTCCCATCACCAATAGCTATAGTTGGACGCGCTGCCGGCTGGACTTGCGGTCTTTGCCCGCCGGGGCGAAGTGGCAGATCAACGTCGGTGCGATGGGCGCTTGGGAACTCTTTGTTGACGGAGCCAGGATTGCAGTCAACGGGGACATCGGATCGGGCTTCGCACGGAACAATTCTTTCTATCTGGATCCCTTGCAGGTAGATGTTGGGCATTTGGGTGAAGTAAGGGTCGCGCTTCGGCGGCAGCAATTTGTTTGGCCACCCACCGCCGTTGGAGTCCGGTTGCAGGCTGGTACCCGGGAATCGATTTCCGGATCGAATGCAGCCGCTTTGGTTGAAGTGACGGTGGAGCGTTTACCGGCTGTTGTCTTCGGGACATTGACACTCTTCGCAGGCCTGGTATTGCTGATTTTGTTCCGGGCCGATCAGAGCCGAAAAGAACTGCTTTGGTTTGGGGTGCTCTGCCTATCCCTTGCCATGAACCGGCTTCTCAACGCCCCATTCACCACGCTTCCTTACGGACTCTTCCTGGCGGTTATCTCTGGCGCCAATATCCTGTTTTTCACGAGTCTCCCTGCCTTCTTTTTTACCCTGGCGGATAAACCCTTGCCGCGAGCTTTCCATTGGATTCGAATTGTGGCGGTTGCCAACATTACATTGGTGACCATCTTGATTGCCGCCCAAATGCCTCAAAGGCAACAATGGCTAAACACCCTGATACTGGCGCAACTCTTTTTGCAGTTTGCAATCGTTCTGGCACCCGCATTTGCCTTCTGGCCCTACGCCACACAACGCTTATTGGCGGGCTTGAGTTTGCTTTGGATGGCAGGAGGGCTGGCAAATGCAATCGCCCAAATGCCGGGCTTCCCACAATCGGCTGTGTCTGTTGCCCGAAATTTCCAGGCCTGGGCATCCGCACCGGCAGTGATCGCGATCTTTGTGTTGATCGCCTCTCGTTACCGCCGCATTTCTCTGGATCGCGCGGAGTTGCAGAACGAAATGCTGGCCGCGCAAGAAGTGCAGCGCTTGCTTACCTCTTCGACGCTTGATGTTGCAGCCTGGGCCACGGTAGACGTTTCCTATCTACCGGCAAAGCAGGTGGGTGGCGACTTCTATTTTTGCCGTCAGACCCCGGAAGGCCAGTTGATCGTGGTGGGCGACGTGAGCGGAAAAGGGTTACGTGCGGCAATGTTGGCTTCTGTCGCACTGGGGGCGATTCGCAATTCCGCCAGGTGGTCGCCTGGAGCGCTGATGCAGGACCTGAATGCGGCATTGCATGGCCAGACCGGCGGGGGCTTCGTTACTTGTTGTGCAGCGCTGCTGAGGAAGGATGGGCAATTGATCGTATCGAACGCCGGCCATCCTGCGCCTTATGTCGATGGCAATGAATTTGCGGTGGAAGCGGGCCTTCCGCTAGGGATCGTTGTCGATGCTGACTATGCGGAGTCCATTGGCCAGGCTGAGGGCGTTACGCTGGTTTCCGACGGAGTGGTTGAGGCAGAAAACGCACAGCGCGAGTTGTTTGGTTTTGAGCGGACTCGTGTGATCAGTGGCAAGTCTGCGCAAGAGATCGCCGAGGCCGCTCGGGTCTGGGGCCAGACCGACGACATCACCGTGGTTAAGGTGTGGAGGAAGTCATGAAGACGATCGTTGTTCTGCTGCTTTTGTCCTTCAGCCTCGCGGCGCAAACCCTAAGCCTCGAAGGATCCTGGAAGTGGCATGAAGGCGACGACCCTCGTTTCGCTGCGCCAGGATTTGACGATTCCAGGTGGGCTACTACGAGCCTTCCCCGCCGCGAACAGGTGCCAACTGGCGTGATGTGGTTTCGGCGTGAGGCCCTCGCTCCAACTACCATTGGACAACTCGCGCTAGCCATTGGCTCCTACAACTTCTGCGGCGAAGCCTTCGTGAACGGTGTTCTCGTCGGGCGCATTCCCTGTCAGCCGGGAGAGGATCCGCCGTTCTTCGTGCCGCGCGTTTATTCCATTCCAGAAGGCTTAATCAAGCCGGGTGAAAAGTTTGTGGTGGCCCTGCGAGGAGAGCAACGCTTTGCACTGTGGGGCAATGCTTCGTTCCTTCTAGACGAAGGGCCCTACCTGCTGGCAACTCCCGCTCTTGCTGAAGAGTCTGCCCGCGCAGCGCTGGGCCGCCTGCAACGCAACTCATCCTCCTTCATCGTCTTCTCCTGGACTGCATTCGGTATCAGTTGTCTGCTACTCGTTCTCTGGGCCACCAATCCGTCCCGGCGCGAACTGCTTTGGTTCGGACTATTTCAAATGTGCATCTTCGCCTTCAGCGCCTCTCAGTTGTGGCTTGTTTACGAAGGAAATGTACCCTTAGTGCTCTTCACGTGGTCGATTCCGGCCGCCTTCTTGTTCATAACGGCCGCAACTCATCTGGTGCTTTTCAATGTTGAGATGCCGTTGGGCTGGTGGTTCGCAGCAGGTGTGCTCACTCTGGGCTCCCGAATCGTGTTGCCGGGTTTTGCATGGCAAGTTCCTCCACTGCTGTTGATTCTTGTTTGGGCTGTGGGGCGGCTGCGAAGCTCGCAGTTGCCAGACCGGCTCTTTGCCCTTGCGGTGCTCATCTATTCGATCGCTGGCATGAATAGCGCTTTCAGCCGGACGCTGCCCGGCCTGTGGCCGATCCCGGGTGTGTTCTGGGTGGGACCCTTCATGGTTGTAACGATCTCGGCCGTCAATGCAGTGCTTTCTTCGGCAATGCTCGTGCTTTTGATTTTGCGGCTTGGCGAAGACCGGCGTGAGAAGCAACGACTGGCCGGAGAGATGGCCGCTGCTGCGGAGATGCAGTCTTTGCTCTTGCCCTCCGAAACAATTGCAGGAGTCGAGATGGTGTATCTGCCGGCAACCGAAGTGGGTGGCGACTTCTTCCAGGTTGTCGATCGTGACGACAGCACGCGCATTGTCGTCGTAGGCGATGTCAGCGGCAAGGGTCTGCGTGCGGCTATGTTGGTATCGGTTGCAGTCGGAATCTTGCGTAACGAGAAGTCATCATCACCGGCTCGGATTCTTTCAGTTCTGAACGAAGGTCTCATCGGGCGCAGCGGCGGTGGATTCGTGACCTGTTGCTGTGCCCGGTTTGAAGCTGGAGGCAAGGTGACCATCGCAAACGCTGGACACCCTTCGCCCTATTGCGATGGCCGTGAAATCGAGATTGAGGCTGGACTACCCTTGGGCGTGGTGGCGGGCATCGAGTATGAAGAGACCGTTGTAGGCGGTGGGCGCTTTACGTTTATCTCCGACGGTGTGGTGGAGGCGGAGAATGCGCAGCGGGAGTTGTTTGGCTTTGAGCGTACGAAGGAGATCAGCCAGCAGACCGCGAAGGAAATCGCAGACGCCGCAAAAGCCTGGGGTCAGACCGACGACATCACCGTCGTCACAGTGCGGCGGACTACATGAGACTTCTGATCCTCAGCTTCTTGTTGACCACCATCCTGAGTGCACAGCCCAAGGTCTGGATCGATTTGAGTGGACCTTGGCGCTTCACCGATCAGGACGACCCGGCCACGGCGCAGCCTGCATTTGATGACAGCGGCTGGAGCTCAGTCCAGATGCCGTCTGCTCTTGTGCCAACGCAACCGTCCTGGCTGCGCCGGAGTGTCGAAATCCCGGCTGGCGCGAATCGTTCCCGGCTGAACTTAACTTTGGGTCCTTTTCGCCGCATTTATTCCGTCTACGTCAATGGTGTCGAAATTGGCCGGGTAGGAAGGTTTGATACGCAGTCTGGAAGCCAGATCCCCCGCGCTCGAAGCTTCCTGATCCCGGCCGAAGTCGCTGCTGGCCAAGGACCGTTAGTGATAGCGATCCGCATTGGAAGATCGGGCAATATTCCTCCGCCATGGAGATTGCCCCAACAAACTGAGTATTCGATCACAGACCGGGATGAAGGACAAGTCGGGGCCGGTGCAGTGAGTCTTGCGCTGCATCGAGAGAGGCTGACACCCAACCTCGTGATCGCATTTACCTATCTGCTTTTGTGCGTACTGATCCTGGTGGCGTGGATCGGCGATCGAGAACGGCAAGAACTGCCATGGCTGGCTGCATATCTGGTTGCGGCCGCGATTCTGGATTCCACGAGAATTTGGTCTCTTTATCCAGACTCTTACCCGTTTGGGCCTGAAGGCGCCCCCTGGCTCTATTCCGGGATGAAGTCGACTACCTTTGCCTTATTTACAACATTTCTGATTGTCCTGCTACGGTTTCGCTTGTATTGGTTGCAGGCCATCGTTTGGCTACTGTGGCTTGGTTTGCAGATTGTCTTTAACTGGCCGCAAGTGATGCCGGTTCCAACTTACTGGTTTAGTGCGCACCTCAACTTTGGACTGTTTACTGTGGTTAGCGGAGCAGTCCTTATTGCGATCGCATGGAGAAGGTCTTGGCTCGAGAAGGATCCTCTTTCGAGGCAGGGCCTGTTGCTGGTGCTGCTGCTGATCCTAGTGGAAAGGCTCGTCTGGGTTTATCGAAGAGGAACCGAAGTCAGCTTCGTATTTGCAGGCTATCAATTCGAATTGCCAAGTTTGCTATCGCTGGCACTCACCACCGTGATCCTTGTATTCCTTTTGCGTGAAGTGATCGCTGACCGCCGGGAGAAAGAGCGGCTCAGCAGTGAGATGGCCGCAGGGCGTGCGGCGCAGATCTTCCTGTTAGGTGACGGCTCAGAGGGCAGGGCTGCAGGAGTAGATGTTGTCTATGAGCCGGCAGCCGAGGTGGGCGGCGATTTTCATTGGAACCGGACAGCGGCCGATGGATCGCTGTTGCTGGTAGTGGGTGATGTAAGCGGCAAGGGGCTCAAGGCAGCCATGCTGGTATCGGCAGCAATCGGGATTCTGAGGAATGAAAAGTCTGATTCGCCCGGCGCTGTGTTGGCCGCTTTGAATGAAGGGCTCGTGGGGCACACCGGCGGCGGTTTTGTGACATGCTGCTGTGCGCGCTTTGAGGGTGATGGCCAAGTGACCATCGCTAACGCCGGGCATCCTTCGCCGTATCGTGATGGCCGCGAAATCGAGGTTGAGTCAGGACTGCCTTTGGGCGTTGTCGCAGGCGTGTCGTACGAGGAAGCCACCTTCCGCGGGGCTTTGTTCACCTTCGTTTCAGATGGTGTTGTTGAAGCCGAGAACACCGAACGTGAGTTGTTCGGCTTTGAACGCACTCGCGATATGTCGATAAAAGCTGCCCGGGAGATTGCCGAGGCCGCACAGGCCTGGGGCCAGACCGACGACATCACCGTAGTTACGGTGCGGAGGAATGCGTGAGAATCCTTTTATCTTTTCTGCTGGCAATGCCGCTGATTGCGCAGTCGATCCGCTATCAGCATGGTGACGACCCGCGATGGGCCGACCCGAAATTCGATGACTCCGCCTGGCCTCTAGCGACACCAGGCAAGTTCCCGATGCCCGTGGCCGAGAGTAGCAAGGGCATGGTTTGGCTGCGATACCGGGTTACAGTGCCGCCGGACCAAAGCCCGCTCGCCATCCGGTTGGAACGAGATTACGGAACCTGCACACCGGGTGAGTTCTGGGTGAACGGCGT
>JBIPMY010000403.1:0-5649 GCA_044376335.1 Bryobacter sp. | reverse complement strand
TAAACATCCGTCAACCGCATATCCCGTCCGTTAAATCGATAAGTCAACTTAGTATGATCAATCCCCAGTAAATGCAACAGAGTCGCATGCAGATCGTGAATCGAAATCGGCTGCTCTTCTGCCTTATACCCAAACTCGTCACTAGACCCAATCACCTGCCCGCCCTTGATTTTCGCCCCAGCCATCCACATCGACATCGCACCCGGATTATGATCCCGCCCCATCCCCCGCTGAGAAATCGGCATCCGCCCAAATTCCCCCTGCCACGTCACCAGCGTCGTATCGAGCAATCCACGCGCCTTCAAATCTGTCAGCAACGCATGAATCGGCTGATCCACCTCAGCCGCATGCTTCGTATGATTCCCCCGCACATCCTCATGCGCATCCCACGTATCGGTGTTCTGATTCCCCAGCCCGCCGTGATAGAGCTGCACCATCCGCACCCCGCGCTCAATCAGCCGCCGCGCCATAATGCACTGCCGCGCAAAAGGCTCCGTTACGGGATTATCAATTCCGTAAAGCTTACGAGTAGCCTCACTCTCCAGTGACACATCCACCGCTTCCGGTGCCACCCCCTGCATCCGGTAAGCCAGCTCATAAGACTCAATCCGGGCCGCCAACTCCGAATTCCCCGGATGCGCCGCCGCATCCATCTCATTCAACTCCCGCAACAAATCAAGCCGCTCTCGCTGCCCCCCCGACCCCGCCTTCAGATCCACAATCGGCGTCCCGCTAGCCTTAAACACCGTCCCTTGATAAGTCGCCGGCATAAACCCAGCACTCCAGTTAGCAGGCCCTCCAAACGGAGCCCCATGCGCGTCATACAAAACCACAAACGCCGGCAGATTCTTGTTCTCCGTCCCCAGTCCATAACTCACCCACGAACCCAAACTCGGAAAACCCATCCGAATCATCCCGGTCGAAATCGCAAAGTGCGCCTGCACATGATCATTCGATTTCGAATACACACTCCGCAACAATGCAAACTCATCCGCATGAGATCCCATCTTCGGAAACAACTCCGAAACCTCAAGCCCGCTCTGCCCATGCCTGCGAAACTCAAACGGCGACGGCATCAACGGCCCCGGATGCCCCTGCCGCACCACCACCTCGCCACGCCCCGTCAGCGGCTGCCCTGCATACTTCTTCAGCGCCGGCTTCGGGTCAAACGTATCGATATGACTAACACCACCACTCATAAACAGCGAGATCACACTAGTAGCGCGAGCGTTGACAGCAGCCCCCTCCGCCAGCATTGAAGACAACGCAACGCCCCCATAGCCACCGAGGGCCGTAAACAACATCTCACGCCGCGACTGAACTTTCGGTCTCATTGGATATAAACAAACTCATTCAAATTCAGCAGCACATGAGCAAACGCATCCACCGGCTGCCCTGCTAAAAACTTCACACCCAACTCCAGCTCCCGCGCATTCGGCCGCCGCGCCAGCACCCGCATATAAGCCAGCTCCACCTGCCCCGCCCGATCCCCGGGCCGCGCCTCCTCCAGATACCGGCCCAAATGCTTCGATTGCGACAACACAAAATCATTATTCAGCAACGTCAGAGCCTGCGTAGGAACCGTCGTAGTATTCCGCGCCCCGCAAGAAACATTCTGGTCCGGCAAATCGAACACCTCAAACATCGGAAACGGCAGTCCCCGCTTCCGGTACACATAAACACTCCGCCGCCAAACCTCCGGCCCATCCTTATCCTGCTTCCAGATCCCATGTGTCATCGCACTCAATACCTCCGGCTGCAACACCGGGAACACCGCCGGCCCACCCACCTTCGCATTCAATGTCCCGGCCGCCGCCATTATCGAATCCCGAACACTCTCCGCCTCCAGCCGGTGCACGGGAAACCGCCACAACTTCTCATTCCGCGGGTCCGCCTTCACACTCCCGGCATCATCAAATCGCGAATCCATCCGGTAAGTCGCCGAATTCAAAATCAACCGGTGCATCTGCTTCACACTCCACCCACTGCGCACAAACTCCGTAGCCAGCCAATCCAGTAACTCCGGGTTACTCGGCAGATCTCCCATCTTGCCGAAGTTATCGATACTCTTCACAATCCCTGAGCCAAAGTGATGATGCCAGATCCGGTTCACCATCACCCGCGCCGTCATTGGATTCTCAGCCGAACCCAACCATTGCGCCAGCGCCAGTCTCCGTCCAGAAGTCTTGCCATTCGCAACCTCAACAGCAGTCTTCACCTCCCCTTTCACCAGCACAGCAGGAAAACCCGGCTCCATCCTCTCACCCTTACTCTGCACATCTCCACCAACCAGCAAGTAACTCGGCGGCGCTTGATACCGCCCCGGCCCCTCATGCAGAAACGGCCCCGCCTCCGGGTCCTTACCACTTCCCTTACCCGGCGCTGGTTCATCCCCGGGCCCATCTGGCGTAGAACGGTAATCCCCATCCGTAATCCCCATCGCCACAGGCAGCGGTGCCGGCCGCGTCTTCTCAATCTCGGCAATCTGAGCAAGCAACGCACGCTTCCGCGCCAGATCCGCAGCACTAGCCACTCGATCAATCTCCGCGCTCGACACGCCCGTAGTCCGAATCACCTGATTCGCCAGCAACACCTGCCCCGGTGTCCTCTGCGCCTCCGGTGTCCGAATCGCCTCCCGCACATTCTCTGGATACCGCGCATACTTACCCGGCAGAATCTTCTCCCGGTAAGGCGCCTCGATATCCCGAATCTCCGCCCGCAACGGCCGGATCCGCGCATCCACTGCCTCACTCAAACGTTTGTGCTCAGCAGCAGGCACCAGCGGATGATCCACCTCTACATACCCAAACAGCGAAGCCTGCAACCGGTAATAATCCTTCTGCGCAATCGGATCAAACTTATGGTCATGACACCGTGCACACTGCACAGTCAAACCCATCACCCCCCGCCCAATCGTCGCAATCATGTCATCGAGATATTCGTAGCGAAACTCCGGATTGTCCTTCTCGCGATAACCCACCTTCGCATGGCTCCGCAAGAATCCAGTGGCCGTCAATGTCTCAGGCGTAGGCCGCTCCACCTCATCCCCAGCCAACTGCTCCACCAGAAAACGGTCAAACGGCTTATCCGCATTAAAGGCCCCAATCACATAATCCCGGTACCTCCAGGCATTCGGTCGATCAAAATCATGCTCATAACCATTCGAATCCGCATAGCGCGCAAGATCCAGCCAATGCCGTCCCCAACGCTCCCCATAGTGCGGCGAAGCAAGCAACCGCTCCACCAGCCTCCCCCACGCATCGGGCGTCCGGTCCTCCACAAACTCAGCCACCTGCGCCGGCGTAGGTGGCAACCCAATCAGATCAAGATAGGCTCGCCGCACCAGCGTATTACGCGAGGCCTCTCCCGCAGAAGCAATCGTCCCCCGCCGCTTCCCCACCAAGTAATCTACGGCGTTCAAACCCTCAGGCACCACCGGCCGCACCGGCTTCTGAAAAGCCCACCAAACCTCAACCTTGGTAGCACCCCAAACCGCCCCTTCAGCAATCCACTTCCGCACTGACTCAACTTCCTCTGCACTAAGTGCTCCACCCATTGGCATCGCCGGCTTTTCCAGCCCCGCCACCATCCGGTACAACCGGCTCTCCTCCGGCTTTCCCGGCACAACAACCCCCAGCATCGCCTCGCGTGAACTTAACTTCAGCCCACCCATCTGCACCGATTCCCCATGGCACTTCCAGCACCGCGTCCGCAACATCGGTTCAATCGAGGATTCGAACAAAGGCTCCGCACCAGGCAAGCAGCCTGCAAGAAGCAACCCGGCGATCAAACGATGATTCATCAAACCCGCCGGAATCATATCACGCAAACGCATCTTGCCAACACACCCTGGCAACGAATACTCTATAAATGGCTTAATGTAAAGCCGCAAAACAAATATCCCCATGATGCGATCCACTTTCACAACCATAATGCTGCTCTGCTGCAGCCTCTCTTCCGCCAGCGCCGCTGACTTCTTCGGCACCTGGAATCTCGACAGCGCCAAGTCCAAAGCCGAAGGCCTCCCGCTCCCCAAGCAACAGACTGTCGTCTACACCAAGACCGCCACCGGCTACGACTACAAGGCCACCGGCTCCTCCCCTACGGGTGAAGCGATCAACTCCACCTTCTCTTACGCCAAAGACGGCGAAGAAATCAAGACCACTGGCTTCCCCTACTGGGATGCACTGGTCGTCAAAAAAGGCATGGACATTAAGACCACCGTCCAGCTCAAGCGCAAAGGCGAAGTCGTTGGCTCAGTCACCCGCGTCCTCCAGCCCGGCGGCATGAACATGACCGTCTCAGGCAAGCTCACCCTCCCCGACGGCAAAAAAGCTTCCTACAACTACGTCTACGACCGCAAGTAGCAAAACACACGTGGCCAAATATCGACGCATCTGACCATTCAGCGTCATTCGTTCATATTTGGCCACTTCTCTCCCTCCGCCCTCCCACCAATCCCCGCTTTTTCCTCCTGCAGCAACGGCACCTCAATTGCTCCCTCTCTTACGGAGTAACTCAATAACTTATGTTCAATATTCTTTCCTGGATCTTCTTCGGTTTAATTGTCGGCATCATGGCTAAATTCCTGATGCCAGGCAAAGACCCCGGCGGATTCATCCTCA
Organism: Bryobacter sp.; assembly: GCA_044376335.1. GTDB lineage: Bacteria > Acidobacteriota > Terriglobia > Bryobacterales > Bryobacteraceae > Bryobacter. The sequence continues at coordinate 1,024 of JBIPMY010000403.1, read as the reverse complement.
CCATCCTTCTCGGCATCGCCGGTGCCATCCTCGGCGGCTGGATCGGCACCTCCTTGGGGCTAGGCGAACAAGGCCAGTCCGCAGGTTGGCTGATGTCCATTTTCGGCGCCGTCATCCTTCTGGCTTCATATCGATTCATGTTCAGCCCCAAACGGATCTGAACCCCAAAAAAAACGAAGAAGCCGCTCTGATAAGGAGCGGCTTCTTTCTTTACTGCTTGGAATGTTACCTGATGCTGGTCGCAATCGGTTTATCAGACCGGTTGTAATCGGCAGAGCCTTCACTCCCCGATGACACATCCGTGGCACCGCTCGATTCCAGTAACTTCTTCGCCTTCTTAGCCCACTCACTGCTGTCACAATGCACAGAGATCAAAATCCCTCCTGCCTTGATCTGCCCTTCATAACGCTTGGCTTCGTATTCAGGCATACCCAGGCCAATCAGCCCTCCCGCTACTCCGCCTAGCGTCGCCCCTGCTCCAAGGCCAGCCAGTGCCGCCATGATCGGTCCCGCAGCGATAAAAGGCCCAAGCCCCGGAATCGCCAGCGCGCCAATCCCTAATAGCCAGCCCAGAGTGCCGCCAACAACAGCCCCGGTCGCACCTCCAGCTGTTGCTCCCTCTGGTGCCTTGGAATTCAGTTCTGTCCCAAGCTCCTTGTTGCTATCGTTGTGCGGCATCAAAACACTGATATCTTCATGCCGGAACTGATTCATCTTCAACTGCTCAATCGCAGTTTCCAGCTCAGACCGGCGCGCATAAATTCCATAAACTGATGTGTTACTCATAACTAGTTTTCCTTACTCTTTTTCACAATCTCAATCTCGTTGTTAACCTTCATGTCACCGGCAACAGCTTTGGCAACCTTTTCGATCTTCAGCTTCTCTTCCTCACTGTTCACGGGTCCCTTCAGCGTCACGTTGCCGAGCCTTGAAATGATCTTTACGTTCTTTGCATAGGTCGATAACGACTTGTCATCACTAAGCGATTTCCTGATTTTCCGTGTCAGCTCAAGATCGCTCTTGT
>JBIPMY010000402.1:0-5661 GCA_044376335.1 Bryobacter sp. | reverse complement strand
CGTCGGGTCAGCTTCCCCCGGGGCTCAACCTCAACTTCAACGGAGTCATTAGTGGCACGCCCACGGTTGGTGGAAACTACGCCTTTACCGTTCGCGCCCTCGATAGCGGCAGCCTAAGCTCAGAAGCAAACTTTACTCTGAGCGTCAATTCTTCTGGTATCAGCCTCAGCAATTCGACTTTACCTGCGGCCCCTCTGAATCAGAATTATTCCGCATCACTGACTGCCGCTGGCGGCACCGGTCCTTATACTTTCAGCATTCTGAGTGGCGGGCTACCGGCTGGGATCAACTTCAGTTCGTCGGGCGTATTCTCGGGTACTCCAACCGTCAGCGGCAGCTTCAACTTTGCCGTTCAGGTTCGCGACAACACAAACGCTACGTCTGTCTTTAACCTGACGCTGGTAGTGAGCACCTCTGCCATCTCGATCACAACAACGAGCCTTCCGGCAGCCACTGTTGGGGCTCTATATTCCACACCAATCTCGGTTGCTAATGGCGTTGCACCCTTCTCGTTTACCCTCAACGGCGGATCGTTGCCCAATGGCCTCAATCTGTCCAGCGCCGGTGTGATCTCGGGCACTCCCAATGTGAATGGCACTTTTAGCTTTACGGTGAGAGTTACCGACAATCAGGGCAGTACCGCGACGGCAGCTCTAAGCATCCTGGTGAGTGGCACGGGCAATCTCACTATCACGACGACGTCGTTGCCCGGAGCGCAAATCAATCAGCTTTACAACGCTTCGGTTAACGTTTCGGGTGGTGTGCTTCCTTACGTTCTCTCCATCATCGGTGGGCAGCTTCCCCCGGGGCTGAGTCTGCTTAGCAGTGGTGCCATCTCTGGAACGCCAACCCTTGGTGGAAACTACACTTTCATTATTCGTGTCGTGGATGGTTTCGGGTCTGCAACTCAGGAAAGCCTCTCGATCAATGTCAACAGTTCGGGCCTCGCGATCACAACGAATGCTATCCCGAACGGCCAGCTGGGCCAGTTCTTCACCACGCAACTGGCGGCAACCGGTGGTCAGGCCCCTTACACCTGGACTGTTGTTTCTGGCACTTTGCCGGTTGGCGTTACGCTCAACAGCCAGGGCATCCTTTCAGGCCTGCCTTCAACCGGTGGAGGCTTTGAGGTTGTGATCCGCGTCACAGACACAACTGGTTTCACCTCACAAAAGACGTTCAACTTCATTGTTGGCTCGACCTTCCTCAGCTTTATCACTTCCACATTGCCTCAAGCCTTTATCGGCCAGCAGTACTCAGTGCAACTTCAGGTAAGTGGGGGCGCCGCTCCTTATGTGTTCTCAGTAATCAACGGCAGCTTGCCCAACGGCTTGAGCCTCACCTCTGGTGGTTTGCTCTTTGGAACGCCGACCAGCACCTCTTTTGCTGCCCTTACCTTCCGCGTTACCGACGCGACCTCAGCCACTGCTCAAGTAAATCTGAATCTTGCGGTGGGGCAATCCACTTTGCTTTTCTCCTCCAGCAATATCCCCAGCGCTGCCATTGGCCAGAATTACAACACGGCCTTAGTGGTGAGTGGCGGAACCACTCCTTACGTCTTCACAGTTTCCAGTGGTAATCTGCCCACCGGGATTGTTTTATCTCAAGCTGGTGTTCTCGCCGGAACTGCAACTGTTCCTGGCATCTATACCTTCACGGTGAGAGTACAGGACGCAGCCAATGCGGTTGCCTTCCAAAGCTTCTCACTCAACGTTTTGGCCAGCAGCCTGCAGATCACAACAACAACGCTTCCCGGTGGCCGTGTGAATCAGCCGTATCTACAGACCATACAAACGGCCGGCGGGGTTCTTCCCATCCGGATTGAAGTGATCTCTTCCATCAATGCCGGCTTCCTCCCAACGGGCTTGACGCTCTCGCTTGGCGGAGTGCTCTCGGGCACGCCTCAAGCTACCGGCACGTTCACCTTCTCGGTGCGAGCTACAGATAGTCAGAACCTGGTCACGCAGGCTACATACACTATTGTGATTGCAGCTGCTGCGCCGGTGATCACTACAACCACTCTGCCCGCAGGCACGGCGGGACAAGCCTACAGCCAGAGCATTTCGGCCAGTGGTGGAACGCCTCCCTACACCTTCTCTCAGGTTTCCGGCAATCTTCCGCCCAGCCTTAACTTCAGCCCATCGGGCATCTTGTCTGGCAACGCCAACACACCCGGCACTTATACTTTCACGGTGCGAGTGATCGATAGCGCCCAGCAGAGTACGGATGCAACCTTTACGATTGAGATCGCCTCCGGGGCAACACAGCTTTCGATCAGCGCTCTTGCGCCTCCTCCCGGGTTGCTCTACTTCCCTTACAACTTCAGTCTTTCCGCAACGGGTGGCCGGCAGCCCTACGCCTGGTCCATTCCGCTTGGGCCGATTCCAAATGGATTGCGCCTCGATGCCAATGGCGTGCTGAATGGCTTGCTCTTGTCTCCTGGCTCTTATCGTTTCACCGCCAGGGTGACCGATGCCAATGGTGCCTCTGCGGACACTTCGCTCGCAATCACGGTTGCCGGGTCGACCCGGCTGGCTCAGGCAAAGGTTGGCGTGCTGTATAGCGCTCAGATTCCTCCGCCCATTGTCGGACGCCCGCCTTACACATACACAGTCAACGCAAACGCTCTCGGCGACCTGCCCACAGGGCTGAACCTGGGAGCTGATGGATCTCTTAGCGGTACGCCCACGGCTGCTGGTGATTTCACTTTCGGCGTGTTGATTCGCGATGCCAGCGGCTTCGGCTCGAATGTTTCCATCACGGTTCCGGTTGCTGTCCCGGCGGGGCTGTCCATCGTGACTCCCTCGCTGCCCGGCGGAGCGACTGGTGCCGCTTACAGCCAGACTCTGGCCGCCACCGGTGGCCGTCCGCCTTACACCTGGGCTGTTAGTGGTGGCACGGTTCCCAATGGTTTGAATCTCAACCCGTTGAGCGGACAGATCTCAGGGACGCCGACCATTCAGGGTACTGGCTTCTTTGTCGTGCGAGTCACGGATTCGGCTGGCTCCACTGCCGCTTCTTACTTTGGAATCCCGGTTGGAGCGGCTGGTTCGCCTGTGCTCAATGCCATCACCAGCGCTGCCAGCTATGGTGCCAATGGTGTGGTGCCCGGTGAGTTGCTCGTCATCTTTGGCAATCCGCTCGGGCCTCAGTCCCTGACCAGTTTCAGCCTGGTCAATAACGAAGTGCCGACACAGCTTGGAGGCACGCGAGTGCTGTTTGACGGCGTGGCAGCGCCCATTATCTACACCCTCACCGGTCAGGTGAGCGCGATTGCTCCCTACAACCTTGAAGGCCGGGCTTCGACGCGGATTGTCGTTGAGTATCTTGGCTTCCAGTCGACTCCCTATTTGTTGCCTGTTCTCAGTTCCAAGCCGGGCTTGTTTACGGTGGATGGTAGCGGACAGGGGCCGGGAGCTTTGTTGAATGAAAACGGCTCTGTAAACACGCAGAACAACCGGGCAGCGCGAGAATCGGTGATCGTGCTCTACGCCACCGGTGCCGGGGCGATGACCCCTGCCGGACAGGCTGGACGTGTTGCCGCCGGGGTTTCGAGTCTCAACCAGCAAACACTGGTGAGTGTGAACGGGGCTCCCGCCACTGTTCTTTATTCCGGCAATGCACCCGGGTTGGTAGAGGGCGTGGTTCAGATCAACGTCAAGCTGCCGCTCAACACGGTGTCTGGTCAGAACACAATCAGTGTCCAGATTGGCCCCAACGCAACCACATCCAACGTAACCGTCTGGGTGGAATAGCAGACCTACTGAACAAACACCATCGAGCCGAACCTGCGGATGTTATGCGGGTTCGGCTTTGTTTTGGCCGAGTCGCTCCAGAGGCTCAGGCGGCGGTTTGGTTCGGTGCCGTCCCAGCGATTCAGGTTGATGGTCCAGTTGTCGCCGGGCTTGGGAGTCGCGTTGCTTAAGGGTTCAAACTCGGTGAAGGGAATCGCTACCTCCAGTGTCCAGCCCTGATCCTTGTCCCCAGTTGCGTTCATCGTTCCGTTGATGTGCGTCGCGAGTTGGAATCCTTCGAGGTTCAGGCGTTTCATCAGGTACTTTGACTGGAAGGTGATGTAGTCATACATGACGGCGCGAGCGTTCATTTCGAAGCCGAAATAGCCATCCGTTTGTGAGGGGCGTGGGTTGATGAAGGCCTCCACCGCATCGTCCTTGTAGGTGGGATCGTCCCTTTTGGTGTAGTGGGCCACAATGTCAGAATCTTCACATTCGTAGGCAATGTAGAGGAACTGGTCGTCCCAAAGCAGGCGCGCTGTTGTCTTCTGCTTTGCACCTGTTTGTTCATTCCAGGGGAATTGGAATGTCACTGCATCTGCCCGCTTCCACTCCGCTTCGTTGAGCATGCCGTCGATGGTGGGACGTGTGGTGGCGCGGCGCACCTCCAGTTTGGGAAGTGGTGGCAGATTTGCGCTGCGTTCGTCTTGTCCGGTTGCGCTGAGGCAGAGGAGGCAGAGGGAAGGGAAGAGTCGCTTCATACGTTCCACATCATATCCGTATCTGCCGGCAATAGAAAAAGCCCGCCGATTGGCGGGCTTTTCTTGAGTTTGAAGAAATTGCTTATTGAGCGGTTTCGGTCTTGCCAGCTTTACGAGCGGCGTTTTGTTCCTGAAGCGCTTTGGACTTGGCGGCCTTTCTCTGGAAGAGAGAGACGCGGCCTTCGGTGTCGATCAGCTTCTGGCGACCAGTAAAGAAGGGGTGGCAGCTCGAACAGATTTCGAGACGGAGTGTGTCGCCCTTTACGGTGGAGCGAGTCGACCAAGATGCCCCACAAGCACAGGTGACTTTAATTTCGTGATAGTTGGGGTGGATTCCAGCTTGCATAACTCTTAGAGTTTAGCATGTTGCGGGAGGATTCCGAAATCTTCGGACGCCTGGGGGTGTTGTTTGGTGTGTCCAGCGGGGTGGGATCGCCGCTGGACACACTTTGGGCTTTGGGAGTTTTTTATCTATCTGGCAGGATGTCAAAGAGCAGGCCCGGCGTTGTTTTGGACTGTCCCGGGCGGGGGTTGAGGGTGGTTGTTGGACGCTGGGTTAGGCAGCGAAGGATAAGCGGTCGCGGATGAATTTGGTTTCGTTCCTGAGTTTTTTGTCGTTGATGGACTGGAGGCGGCAGAGGGTGCGTTGGAAGAGGTTGGCGAGGCGGAGCTCGTGGGCTTCCTGGCGGGCGAAGGAGGGCTTTTCGTTTTCGAGATTCTCGTAGGCCTGGAGGGTGATTTCAGCGGCAGGGGTGGGCTCTGAGTTGGCAATGACGGTGTCGATGGCACTGTTGATTCGGAGCTGGATGAGTTCGGCGATGCGGTTGCGACGCCAGGCGACGGAGATGAGTTGTTTCAGGAGTTCGAGCTCGGACGGGGTTTCGGGCTGGAACTCGTCGATGAAGGATTTGGAGAAGTTCTCGAAGGTGCCGGCGTCTTCGGTTTTGAGGATGAAGTTGTGGCTGTAGGTGCCGTGCTTGAGGGCGTTGAGGCTCGATTTGAATTTGCCTTCGCGGGTTTTGGGGCCGGTGCACTTTTTAGCATTGGCGCGGTTGGCGGCCAGGGCCGCTTCGGACATGGTTTTCTTGCGTGGTTTGTTTTCCACGTTCGATGGATCGTTTGCAATTAATTCTTCATTGTTCATGGGTTTTGCTCCGGCTTGAAGA
>JBIPMY010000401.1:0-5665 GCA_044376335.1 Bryobacter sp. | reverse complement strand
GGCTTTGCCTTCAAGTCACTCAACACCCTGGCCTCCTCCGTCGCCGTCATCATTCCCGGGCCCAGATAAGAGAATTTCGTTTGGTTCGTTGCCTGGGTTATGAAGTAATGAATCGGCATATAAGGGTGGACGTAGAGAGTGTTGCCGGGCCGCACTTGACTCAAGAGTTGCTCCATTGGGGCTTTGAACGTTTTCTCTACCTTGAGCTTTCCTACCGGGCTGAGGATTTCCTCCGTGCCGCGCCACGTGCCAATCGTGTTGCTGGCAAAAGCCAGGGCCAGCAGTAGTGGAACGACAACGTACCGAATACCCTTGCCTGCTGGTATCAGAGTGGAAATCCCCACCATTGTCATCACATACGGCAAGGCTGCCACAAATGCCAGATGGCCAACGTCCGGCCTTGGGTAGGAAGTTATGACTAACGCCAGCATGGAAACCAGAAGGAATACCCCTTGTTGCTTTCGGCTCATCAAATAGCACCAGATAGCCGCGCCTGTGATGGGCAGGATTGCTGGTAGCTCAATGCAGGTGAACATCACCAGAACCACAACTTTCGCAATGCCCTCGGTACCTTCAAAGACTCGCCCAATGCCTCCATTCACAGCACCATACGGCGTGATGTTCACTGAAGAATAGTTTGCTCTCAGCCACTGCATTTGGTCCCAGAAAGGCAGCAGTGCTCCCTGAGCTCCCAGCAGCATAGCTCCCGCTGCTGCCGTGATTGCCACACCCATGCCAACCTGAATGTAGCCTTTGCGGTAAGTGCAGGCCAACGTGATCGGGATCAGCAGCGCTAGCGAAGGCGTACACCAGGCTGCAGCCCCCAGCGCAATTCCTGCAATGACGTAACAAGGCGTGGAAGCCTCCACAACACAGCAAATCGCAATCAAAGCCAGAGTTGCGCTATCCCAGCGGTGCTGGCCAATAAGCGTAGCCGTGTTTGCAGTTTGGAAGCAAGTGAAAAGGATTGTTGTGAAAGTCGCTGTCGCTTGCGTTGATAGTCTCGCCGTAAGCCAAAACACGAGGGCACACTGGAGAGCCAGGTCGACAATCACTGGGATGCGGGCAGCGTGAATGGAAATACCAAAGAGCTTGAACACCAGCGCCTGAATCCAATAGCTCCCCGGACCCATATGGATGAAGAAATCCTTGTAAGGAACTGCCCCCTCTGCGATGCGCTGCGCAGGTTCCAGCAGAATACCTTCATCAATCGCATCCAGCACCATGCGGTTGCCTTGCAGGATGAACAGGCCTATTGCGACAGATAGGAAGATTGCTACCGGAATCAGAAAGCGCTGCACGCTACTTGCGTACGGCTTCGCGCCGAGTAAATTGAACCTTGTTGTCATAGCCGGTCATTTCAAGATATCCAATGCCGGCGTGGGTGCCGTCAAATCGCATGGCACCCTCCCAGTAGCTGGGCGTTAACTTGCTCTTGCTGGTCAGTTCCTGCTGATCGAGGCGAGGAAAAGCTTTCAGCTCCAGGTTCAACTTCGGAATCTTCACCTGCCATTCGATCGGGTAAAACTTCCACTGCCGCCCCGGAATCAGCTGGATCTCACTCGCCGAAAGATGTGTTGCATTACCCTGAGCGTCAATGAAAGTACCAGCCGAATAGGGGCTCGCCTTGCCGTCCTTCTGCCGTAGCCGGTACAGCATCAGCTCGGTGTTGTTCTCCAACTGAATCGAAAACCAGTCCCAACCCGCAAGGTTGGCATCCAGCTCGCTTGAGAAATATTCGTGGTCCATCCACGTGTTGCCGCTAACCGAATATACAGTTCCATTCAGCGTAATTTGCCCCCGGGTAGCAAGACGCGGAAACGAAATGTAGTGGCTCGCCTGCCCTGCCTGCGGCCCCTTTTGGCTCACACCGTTCTGCCCATGAATCACATGCGCCTTACTCGGCGAGAGCGTGAGCTTGATTTGGAATTGGTTGTCAGTAGCGCTCAGGTAATGTGCCGCTGGAGTGAGGCGGCATTCCCAGTTGCCATTCCAGATCCGCTCACCTTTAGCATCCACTCCAGCAAGGCCCGGGCCCGGCCGATTGAGCCGCTCAGCGTGAAAAAACTGTTTGCCTTCTATGTCGGTCAGAGCCAGATGCGCCATGTAGGCATCACGAGTAGTCCAGATCGATTTGGCTTCAACATTGGGCTGAAGCGCGGCACGAAAGAATGTCAGCTCATAGCCAAAGGGTCGCCCCTTATCGCTGGTCAAGTTGCCGGTGTAATACCACCACTCGGTCTGGAAATCCGGGTGCGAGAAGTGATCCCGTGGAAACTCATATTTATACCCGGGCAACGCTTTGATGAAGGTGGCAGCGGCCAGAAAATCTCTTCTTGTCATTCTTCGTGCATCACCTCAATGGGGTTGAGACGTGTTGCGATTCGGGCTGGGTAAAGGCCGGCGATTACCGTTGCAACGTAGGTAAAGGCCAAAGCAGAAAGCAGGGCCAAAACCGGCGTGTGGAATTCAATCGTCCAGCCGAAGCTCTGTTTGTTGATTACAAAGATCAACACAAGACTCACCAGTGCTCCGGAGATCACTCCGATGATTTGCGAAAACAGCCCAATAAATGCGGCCTCAAAGAGAATGATCCCCCGCACCTGAGAAGCCGCCGCACCCAGAAAGCGCAGCAAGCCAATCTCGCGGCGGCGATCAATGATCAGAGCAAGCATCGCCCCCGCAACTCCCATCACGGCAACAAACACCGCCACAGCTTCAAGGGCATAAGTAACCGCAAAGGTCTGATCGAAGATGCGCACCGCTTCGTTACGCAAAGCGCGATTCTCAAAAACCACGATGCGCCGCGGCGCATAGGCTGCTTCAATTTGCTTCCTCAGCTTCGGGCGATCCACTTCCGGGCTCGTATAGACAGCGAGGTTCGAAGCTTCGTCGTCAGGCAGAAACTTCTTGATGATCGAGTGATCGAGAATAATGTAGCCGTTTTCGCTCGAGTAATCGCGGAAGATGCCCGCAATGCGAAACGTAGGCCGCTCCGTACCCAGCGGAATCGTAAGCTTGTCCCCCACTTGCACATGATGCTTTTCAGAAAACGGCTCACTCACAATCACCGCTTCCCCTTTAAGCATGCCGTCGATCGCATCCTGCTGGTTGCCAGATCGCAGCGCCGTCCGGCCATAGCGCATCTGCGCCTGAACATCGCCCCCGGCCAGCGTTACCGGCAGGCCGTTGTAACGGATCGTATAGGCTCTGAACCGGTCTACCGCAAGCACTCCAGGCAGGGCCTCGATCCGCTTTGCCACCTCTTCAGCAATCGTGGGGTGCCGGTCCACCGCCGCCGTGCCCGCCGGCCGTAGATAGAAGTCCGCGCGAATTTGCGTGTCGATCCAGGTCAACATCGTTTCGCGAAAGCTGCCCACCATGATGCCAACGCTGGTCATCATCGCTATTGCCGTCGCCAGCGCAGCCACCAAAACGCTACTCCGGCGCAACGCGCCCGCCAGGCTACGGCCAGCAAGCAAAGATTGCACCCCGCCGAGGCCCGCAATGTGTCGTCCCCCAAACTGAATCAGGCTAGGCGCACTCAGTGAACCTGCCGCCACCAGAGCCAGCGTCGCAAGGTAGCCACCAAAGGGTTTGTTGAAGATCGGCGGCAACTGACAAAGCGCCACCGCAATCCCCAGCAGAACGGCCGCATAAACCAGATTCCGGCCGGAAGCCTGCTGCAAATTGGTATCGATCCTGCCGCGAGCCATGGCTTCTGTCGGTGGAATCTGGCCGGCTTCAAGCGCGGGGGCAAGCGCCGCCAGCAGGCTTACCGCCAGGCCAGAGCCCATACTGATGGCAGCGGCGCTAAGGCTGAACTCCACTGGCGCAGCAGTTGACGAAACATACAGAGCCTGCACCGTCAGCCCAACCAGTTGCACCGCCCCTTCCGCTAGCAGCCTGCCCATCAACAGGCCCAATGCGCCTCCGGCAATACCAAAAACGGCGGCCTCCGTAAGAAACGCAAGCGTCATCAGCCGCCGGGTGCCCCCGACAGCTCTCACGATTCCAATCTCGGCGCGCCGCCGCACCACCGAGACGCTAATCGTGTTGTAGATCAGAAATGCCCCAACCATCAGGGCGATATAGCTCAGCACTCGCAGGTTCCAGCGAAACGCCTCCAGCATCTTGCGGTTCTCTTCTTTGCGCGCACCAATCGGGCGAATCGTGGCCCCGGCAGGAATCTGCGGCTGCAACTTTTCCACCCACTGGTCGACGTTTTGCTTTTCGTTCTCCGGCAGCGAGATCAGAATGCGGTCCAGTCGATTCACACGCTTGGTCACCGCTTCAGCATCTTCAAGATCCATCACGATCAGCTCGCCATTCACCTGGCTCGCATCCACCGTGCCCAGAATTTTGTAGCTCAGCGGCTGATCGTTAATCTGCAGGCGAAGCGTATCGCCCTTCTTGCCGATGCTTGTTGTCGTGAAGATGCCATGCTCGCCAGACTGCGTAGGCTCAGCTTCGGTTTGGCCTTCAATCAAAAGCGCGTTGGCAAAGACATCAACTCCCACCAGCGGCACAGCACGCCTGCTGTTGACGATCGCAAAGTCTTCAATTCTCGGTGAGTAGCGAATGGGGTACGGCAGAAGACTCAGCTTGGCAAGCAAAGTTGCCGGCAGCCCGCCTGTGGCAATGATTTCAATATCATCCTGCCCGCTAACGGTTTCCATCGAAGATTTGAAACTGCCCGCAGCCGCTTCTCCCGCGATATCCATCGCAAAGATCACAGCTACACCGAGAGCAATCGACAGCAGCGTAGTAATCGTACGGCCCCGGTCTGCCCACAGCGGCCGCAGAATCAGGCGCCTCAGCAACAGAATCATACGATCAGGCCATCACGCATCTCAACAGTCTGGTCTGTGACGCGTGTCGAATCAGCAGAATGGGTAGCCATCAGAATTGCGGTCTGAAAATCACTGGCAGCTCTTCGCAGCAAATCGAGAATCAGGTTGCCAGTAGTGGTGTCCAGGTTGCCGATCGGCTCATCGGCCAGCAGCAACTTCGGTTTGTGCACCAGAGCGCGAGCAATCGCCACCCGCTGCATTTGCCCGCCAGAGAGCTGATGCGGCATGCGGTTGGCATAGTCGCCAAGCTCTACCCAGCTCAGCGTTTCGATCGCGCGTTGTCGCGGGTTGGGGCTGCCCGCCAGCAGTAGCGGCAACTCCACATTCTCGGCAACCGAGAGTGTCGGCAGCAATTGAAAGTTCTGAAAGATGAACCCCACCTTGTTGCGTCTCAAGGCCGTAAGCTGAGAATCGTCAAGGTTGCTTGTGATCTCACCGTCGATCATGACTTTGCCGCTCGAGGGGAAATCCATCGCCCCCGCCAGGTTCAGAAGCGTAGATTTACCGCAGCCGCTACGGCCTACCAGGGCGATAAACTGGCCCGGATTCAATTGCAACGACACCCCGGCAAGGGCACTCACTTGCTGGCCTTGGGCCTGATACTGCTTGGTGACGTTTTCTATGTTGAGGATGGCCACTGCTTACTTTGATTGTAGTGGGCTGGAAAAGATGGCTTTCTTGAAACCGAAGTCATCTCCCTCTATATTGGCTTTACTTCCCCTGGAAGGCCTAGCCGCGGGAGCGGAAGGCTAGAAGGATTTTGCCGTTAAGGGGGCGAGAAGTGTAATAGCTGAGCTTACGTGTAGTGTTCT
>JBIPMY010000086.1:0-17484 GCA_044376335.1 Bryobacter sp. | reverse complement strand
GTCATGATGCGCGCGCCACACTCCTACTGCGTCTCCGTCCGTAAGTCCGATGGCGAAATTGTCAGCGAAACCGCACCTCTAGGCAAAGTCAGCGACAAATACCCCATCTTCAAACTCCCCGTCCTCCGCGGTCTGGGCACCCTCGGCCAGGCCATGAGCCTCGGCATGAAGGCCCTGAAATTCTCCGCCGACGTACAGCTTGCCGACGAAGAAGCAAAAAAACAAAACGAAGCCAGTCCAGCCAAGCCCGGCAAAAAAGGTCCTACGGAAATCCCGGCCTGGGCCATGGCCGGCCAGCTCGCCTTCAGCCTCATCTTCTTCATCGTTCTCTACAAATTTGTCCCGCTCTGGCTCACCGAACAACTCAAGAACATCTACCCCGTCCTCGAAGGCCGCATCATGTTCAACCTGGTCGATGGCATCATCCGCATTGCCATCTTCCTCGCCTTCCTCTACGGCATCTCCCGGGCCAAAGACATCCGCCGCGTCTTTGAGTACCACGGTGCAGAACACAAGGTGGTCTTCAACTACGAATCTGGCAAACCTGTCACGGTGGCTAACTCGCAATCCTTTGTCACCTTCCACCCCCGCTGCGGCACCAGCTTCATGATCGTCGTCATGTTGATCTCGATGGTCCTCTACATGTTCCTGCCCTTCGATACGATGCTCGGCAAATTCCTCGCCCGCATCGCCCTGCTTCCGCTCGTAGCCGGCCTCTCTTATGAGCTCATCCGCTACGCAGCCAAGAACAAAGGCAGTCTGCTTACGATCCTCGCGATGCCAGGCCTCTGGCTGCAGCGCATCACCACCCAACCCCCCGACGACTCGCAAGCCGAGATCGCCATCCACGCCCTCAACGGCGCCATGGAACTTGAAAAAGAACAAGGTGGCGATCTAGTCATCGCCTAAACAAACCCAATGTCCCGTATACCTACCGACAAGCTCAACGAAATTGAGCAACGCTTCGAACAGCTCAACGCCGATATGGCAAACCCGGAGATCATCGCTGATCCCAATGTCTACAAGAAGACTGCCAAAACCGTAGTCGACCTGGAAGAAATCGTCCAGGCCTTCCGTAAATGGAAAGGCCTCACTTCCCGCTACGAGCAAGCCAAACCCATGGTCATGGATTCCGATCCCGACATGGCTGAAATGGCCCGGATGGAATTGGCAGAAATCGAACCCGAACTCGCCAAAATCGAAGACGAACTCCAGACGCTTCTGATCCCCAAAGACCCCAACGATCTCAAAGACGTCGTCCTTGAAATCCACGCCGGTGCCGGTGGTGACGAAGCCAGCCTCTTCGCGGCCGAAATGCTCCGCATGTACACCCGCTACGCCGAACTGGTCGGCTGGAAGATCGAAATCCTCGACATTTCAGAGTCTGGTGCAGGCGGCATGAAGAGCGTCTCTGCCATCATCTCGGGCAAAAAAGTCTATTCGATCATGAAGTACGAGGGTGGTGTCCACCGCGTTCAGCGCGTCCCCGCCACAGAAGCTCAGGGCCGCATCCATACTTCCACCGTCTCGGTTGCTGTCCTTCCCGAAGCCGACGAAGTTGAAGTCCACATCGAAAACAAAGATCTCCGCATCGACACTTTCTGTTCTTCCGGTCCTGGCGGGCAGTCCGTCAACACAACCTATTCCGCAGTCCGCATCACCCACATCCCCACCGGCACCGTGGTCTCGATGCAGGATGAAAAGTCCCAGATCAAGAATCGCGAGAAGGCCATGCGTGTTCTCCGTTCCCGCCTCTATGAACTGGAGATGGAAAAGCAGAACGCTGCCCTCTCAACCGAACGCAAATCCATGGTCGGCTCCGGCGATCGCTCCGAGAAAATCCGCACCTATAACTTCAAAGAAAACCGTGTTTCCGATCACCGTATCGGCCTCACCATCCACCAGCTCGATCAGGTCATGGAAGGAAAGCTCGAACCCTTCATCAACGCATTGACTGCTCATTACAATGCGGAGAAGATCAACAGTGTCGCCTGATCTCACCATCGGTCAAGCCCTCATGCAGGGCATCAAACTTCTCACCGACGAAAAGGTCGATCCACCCCGGCTTACAGCAGAACTTCTGCTCATGCACGCGCTCCGCAAGGAGCGCGTTTTCCTTTTTAGCCACTCCGGCGACCCACTGCCAGAGCTAGCCTGGATCCACTACGGCCGCTACCTCCACGAGCGCATCTCCGGCAAGCCCCTGCAGTACATCACCGGCAAACAGGAGTTCTATACCAGAGATTTTAAGGTCCAACCCGGAGTCCTGATCCCCAGGCCGGAGACCGAACATCTGATCGAGCTGATCCTCAACTTGCCCAAACCCATCGGCACCATCGCTGACGCAGGCGTAGGCTCCGGAGCCATCTGCGTCACTCTAGCCGCCGAACTCAGGCAACCCGTCATCGGCCTCGACAAAAGCCCCATCGCCTTGACGGTGGCTGCAGAAAACGCAAAGCGCCACAACGCAACCGTGAACCTGATCCAGTCAGACTGGCTCAGCGCGCTGAAGCCAAAATCCCTGGATCTATTAGTTTCAAACCCGCCCTACATCGCCCTGACAGACAAGCCAACACTGCAGCGAGAAGTGAGAGACCACGAACCCGACCTGGCTCTCTTCGCTGGTAACGACGGCCAGGACGCCTATCGAATCCTCGAAGTCCAGGCAAGAGAAGTCCTAAAGCCCGGTGGCCGCATAGTGCTGGAAATCGGCAACCTGGCCACCAAAGAAATCTTCGAAAACTGGCAGGACATCCAGATTCAAAATGACCTAGCCGGCCGCCCCTGTTTGCTTACCGCCATCCTCCCCCAAGCCCCCAACTTCGCGAGGGCAAAGTAAATGCCCCAGGTCATCGGTAGCCCAATCGGATCGATACGCCGCAGCCGCAATGCAATCTCAACCGGTGCCACCATCAGACAAGTCGAGGTGAACGTCTGATGTTTGCCACCAGCAATCGCCCCAGCCACAATCCCAAAGAACACAAGCACTATCCAGCCCCAGCTCCAACGTGGCGCAACATTGAAAAGTACGACATTCACCAAACCTACAATCAGGTAGCGCTTCATTCACTAACGACGCCAACAGAAGGCCAAAAAGCCGAAGGCGGTGCTGCTGTGAGTAATTTGAGCTCTCCACACGTTCTCGCGTTTTGCCATACTAAAAATGTATATGGCTACCAACAGCGTCTTGGTTCATTTGCCTGCGAAACTCATCGCCGAGATCGACGAAATGGTCGGTCCAGGAATGCACGACGACTACTTGATCCAGTTGGTTCAACGGGATCTCGAATTGCACCGTCAAAATCAAGCGCTGGAAGCAGCTTTAGGTGCTTGGAAATCCGAAGACCATCCGGAACTTGCCAATGGAACCGATGCGTTCATTCGCGAACTTCGCAGCTACAATCCCTCGCCCTTGGGATCTTTCGAAGCCACACCCAAAGGCTGATCGATGTCGATTTTCCTGCTAGACAGCAACATCGTGATGAGCTACCTGAACAATCGCGATGGGCGATCTGTTCAGCTCAAAGAGTGGAGTCAACAAGGAATTCGCTTTGCCTCGACATCCATCGTATTCACGGAAGTTTATATGGGCATGAGGCCGCAAGAAGAAACAATCACAGGTTTGTTTTTGAACTCCCTGAAATTTTATCCGGTCACACAAGAAATCGCTCAATTGGCAGGCAATTTGTATTCGCATTGGCGAACCAAGGGGCATACCCTCGGATTGCCGGATGTCACAATAGCCGCTGTTTGCATCGCAAACGGTCTAACCCTCGTTTCCAGCAACCAGAAGCATTTCCCGATGGCAGAACTCAAACTTCTCGCTTTGCCTGCACGGCTATAGAAGGCCCATCTCTTTCGCGGTACTTGCCTGTGCAAGCCAACGCCCTGAGAGGTGCCGCGTGAAAACCATCTTCCACATCGACATGGACGCCTTCTTCGTCTCCGTCGAAGAACTCCTCGACCCATCCCTCAAAGGCAAGCCCGTCATCGTCGGCGGCAAAGGCACCGAGCGCGGCGTCGTCTCCGCTGCCAGCTACGAAGCCCGCAAATATGGCATCCATTCCGCCATGCCGCTCCGCACCGCGCACCAGCTCTGCCCCCACGCCATCTTCCTCGATGGCCACATGCACCTCTACAAGGAATACTCAGACAAAGTCGAAACTGTCCTCCGTTCCTTCTCACCTCTGGTCGACATGGCCAGCATCGACGAAGCCTATATGGACATGACCGGTTGCGAACGCCTCTGGGGTCCTCCCCTCCAGGCCGCCCACCGACTCCACGAAGCCATCACCGCCAAAACCAATCTCAACTCCTCTATAGGTATCTCAACAAGTCGTCTGGTCTCGAAGATCGCCTCAGACCAGGCCAAGCGCAACGGCATCCTCTGGATCGTCCCCGGCACCGAGGCCAACTGGCTCGCCCCGCTCGAGGTCAAACGCATCCCCGGCGTCGGCAAAGTTACCGAAAAGCAACTCGCCACCATCGGCATCAAACGCATCCGCGACCTCGCCCAACTTGACGAACGATTTCTGCTGGATCGCTTCGGCAAATGGGGCCTCGCCCTCGCTGGCAAAGCCCAGGGCAAAGACGCCGGCGGCTGGTTCGATTCAGAAATTGGCTCCGGCGACGACCCCAAATCCATCTCCCACGAACACACCTTCACCGAAGACACTGCTGACTACAAACAACTCCGCGCCACCCTCGTCCGTCTCTGCGAAAAGGTGATGAAGCGCCTCCGCGACCATGGCTTCCACGCCCGCACCGTCCAGCTCAAGCTCCGCTTTGAAGGCTTCGAAACCATCACCCGCGCCAAGTCCCTCGGCGACCCCACCGACATCGACCGCGATGTCGTCGAAGCCATCCTCAACCTCTTTGACACTAACTGGCCCAAAGGCCGCAAAGTCAGGCTCCTCGGCGTCCACGTCTCCCAATTCACCGACCGCGCCCCCCAGCCCAGCCTTCTCACGGGCGAAACGGACAACAAGTGGCGCGCCGCGCTCAAAGCTACCGACAAGCTAAAAGACAAATACGGCGAAGGCACCCTCCACCTGGGCGGAGCCCTCAAAGGTGTTTACAAAGACCGCGTTCATGAAGCGGCACCGAAAGACCCCATCAAGAAGCCCAAGCAATGACCGCCCGGTCAGCAACCGGCTTTTACCAGCCCGTTGAAGATCTTGTCGCGAACGGTCATGCTCTCGGCCGCAATCGAACAACTCCCACGGTGATCCATCTTCACCGCAACTCTTACTCCGTCCAGCACAAACTCCCACGGGTCGGTTCCCTGAACTTCCATACCCAATCCCCAGGCCAGCATGGCCATTGCCTTCGGAAAGTAATCCGTATCATAGGGCGTCGCATCTACCGAAAACCATCCCGGCTCACTCCATCGCCCCTTCGTCAGCAACCGTCCACCTTCACTCACTGCCTGTACTCCCGTCAGTCGCAAACCTGGCTCATGGCGCTGTTGCACCAACAGATCGAAGGCCTGAAGGTAGTCCAGCAGCCGCCCAGCCACTGGCAGGCTTGCGTGCGGATCATGCTGTGCTCGCAGCATGTCCGACACCTGACTCTGCCTGGGAAACTCATCCAATTCCACTGCTTCTCGTGCCCTGGCCAGAAACACCACTTGCAGCCACTGCTCAAAGATCGCCACATCCCGGTAATCTCTCAGTTCACCCCGGTCGAACTTGTCAAGCAAGTCGGCTGGGGCGTCGCTCCACATCCCTTTGAGCTTCATCTCCGCCTCGATCTTGTCCAGCAACAAGCTCGCCGTCTTGAGAAGCGGCGAAACCCCGGGCTGCTCAGGAATCCCCGTAAAGTGCATCACATGACATTTCGGCCCCATCGAGATGGTTTGTACCAGCTGCCCGTCCGGTTGCATGCCCTCGTCTTTTCTTCTTGCAAGATACCTGCGCCCACCCTGGTTCACACAATTCCTGCTACGGCGCAGAATATCGAATATCGAACGTTCGTCGCGGCAGATCACCTCTTCAAATCGAAAGTCTCCAAGACCTTCCCGCGCCACAACGACGTTATCTACCTTCAATTCACCCAGTGTTGTCTCAAGCCAGCTTGCCTCCGCGGGATCATCGACTCGAAGCACCAGCGTCATATCTGCGCGCATCATGGCTACGGTAACTGCCGGGAAGAAGCCCTGTCGACTCACATCAAGCACTGGCATCCCACACACGATGTTTCGCAAATGGATGTCTCGCTCGAGCACCTGTTCCATCACGTGCGCCTGCTTCGCCTTTTTGTTATGGCCCAGCCAGGCCTCTACCCAGGCAGCCACCCAACCAGAGAACTGCGTGTTGCCACCTTGTTTCTCAAGCGCTGCCCAAATCTGCCTGGCGATTCCACTCGAGGCTTCAAAGCTGCCAGCCCAGGCACAGCGATCTTCGTCAGATGCCCGCTTCCTCAGCGCAGCAAGCTGGGCCGCCAGGCTCATGACTTTTACTCCCCTTCGATCGTGCGTGTCGCTTCGATCTGCACCCAATCAGCCGGCAGTCCGAAGTTCAGCGGCACAATCGTACTGTCGATCTGCTTTACCAGTCCACACAGCACTTTGCCCGCTCCTACTTCGAGCGTGTGCGTTACTCCCTGGCTCGCCAGCAACTGCACCGTCTCCACCCAGCGAACAGAACTCGGCACCTGCTCGTACAGACCTTCCCTTGCGTCTTCACCGCTCTGGATCACCCGCGCCTGCCAGTTGTTCACAAGTGGCACGCTTAACCCATGGAAGGTGGTTGCGTCCAGATCCGCCTTGAGCATCACCTGCGCTGGTTTCATCAGCGGGCAATGGAAGGGCGCACTCACCGGCAACGGCACACACCGCTTCGCCCCAGCCGCCTTGGCTAGTTCCATCGCCCGGTCTACTGCACCCTTGTTCCCGGCAATCACGATCTGGTCGGGGGAATTGAAATTTGCTGCCGTTACCACTTCACCCTGCGCCGCCTCGGCCAGTACTCCATCAAGCGCCTCCGACGGCATCTTCAGAATCGCCGCCATCGCTCCAACTCCCGGTGGCACAGCCGCCTGCATATACTGTCCGCGCTTCCTAACCAGCCGCAACGCGTCGGCAAAATCGAGGCTTCCGGCCGCAACCAGCGCCGAATATTCACCCAAACTGTGGCCGGCGACAAAGGCTGGTTCAGGCGCTCCCAAGCCTCGCAACACCCGCAAAGCGGCGACACTGGTGGCCACCAAAGCGGGCTGCGTATTCTCAGTCAGCTTCAAATCTTCTTCAGGTCCTTCAAAACAAAGGGTCGACAGCGCAAAGCCCAACGCCTCGTCAGCCTCCCGAAAAGTCTCCTTCGCTACCGGAAACTCATCGGCCAACATCTTCCCCATCCCGGCAAACTGGGAGCCCTGCCCTGGAAACAAATATGCAATCTTCATGAAAAGTAACTTTTGCTCTCGCTACAATCATCTTAATCTTCTAAGGAGTCCGAACCCGTGCGTTTAAGCGAAATTTGCGTTCAGCGTCCAGTCTTTGCATTGATGCTCATCATGTTCCTCGTCGTGATGGGTGTCTTCAGCTTTATGGACCTCGGGGTAGACCTCTTCCCCAAATCAGACGTTCCCACAGTCAACGTGCGAATCAACCTCCCCGGCGCGAGCCCCGAGGAAATGGTCTCCCAGGTCGTTCTCCCCATGGAAGAAGCCATCGCCTCCGTCGCTGGCATTGACGAAATGGTCGCCCGTGTCACCGAAGGTTCGGCCAACCTCCAGATCAACTTCGTCCTCGATCGCGACATCGCTGAAGCCGTCAACGACGTCCGCGAGAAAGTTTCTGCCGCCCAGCGCAAACTCCCCCCCAACGCCCTCGCACCCACCGTTACCAAGAGCGATCTCGACGCCGACTCGATTATGCGCGTCTCGCTCTCCGGTTCGCGTCCCGTCCGAGACTTGACTGAAATCGCCGACAAGACCGTCCGCCGTGGTCTGGAAACTGTCGATGGTGTCGGTATCGTCGACGTCCAGGGTGGCACCAGCCGTCAGGTCAATGTCTATCTCGACATCGACAAGATGAACGCCTACTCCCTCAGCGCCCAGCAGATCCAAAGCGCCGTGATGACCGAAAACGTCGAAGCCCCCGGCGGCCGTATCGTTAAAGGCGGTTCTGAGTTGGGTGTCCGCACCCTCGGTCGCGTTGAGTCGATTAAAGACTTCGATCGCATCATCGTCAAAAACGTCAATGGCTCCCCCATTCGCATTCAGGACATCGGCCATGTCGAGGACGGCACCGCCGAGCGTCGAAGCTTCGCTTACTTCAAGAACACTCCCGCCGTGCTGATCGAAATCCGCCGCCAGACCGGCGTCAATACCGTTAAGGTTGTCGACGCCCTTCAGGTGAAGCTCAAAGAGATGCAGGGCCAGTTGCCTCCTGGCGTCAAGCTCGACATCATCTCCGAACAAGCCACCTACATCCGCGCCTCGGTTGCTGCTCTTGAGGAACACCTTGTCCTCGGCAGCTTGCTTGCTTCGCTCATCATCTGGGTCTTCATTCGCGACTGGCGCACCGTCTTCATCAGCTCCATCGCCATCCCCACCTCCATCATCACTACCTTCACTGTGCTCAAGGCGTTGGACTTTACCCTCAATTCGATGACCTTGTTAGGGCTAACGCTAGCGGTAGGTATAGTCATCGATGACGCCATTATCGTCATCGAGAATATATATCGAGTCCTCAACGAGACCGATATGGAGCCAGAAGAGGCTACCCTTTACGCCACGAAGGAAATCTCCCTCGCTGTCATCGCCACTACGCTTTCTCTGGTGATCGTCTTCATCCCCATCGCCTTCATCAATGGTTATGCCAAGCGATACCTCAATCAGTTCGGCTGGACAATGGCGGTCTCGATTCTGGTTTCGATGTTGGTCGCCTTCACACTCACGCCTGCCCTCGCCGCGCGCATGCTCAAGAAGCAACCCAAGTCGGACAACAAACCCTCACATGGTCATAGCCGTGGCTGGATGGAATCGATCTACGAAAAGACACTTGTCTGGTCTCTCAATCACCGCCTCGTGATCGTCGCCATCTCCCTGGTCACCCTCGGTTCCACTTATTACCTCTACGACATGATCGGCAAGGACTGGATGCCTCAGGAAGACCAGAACGAACTTGGCATCTTTATCGAAACGGCAGAAGGCACCTCACTTCAGGGCACCGAAAAAGTGGCCCTCGCCATGTCCAAGAAGCTCGAGAAAATCGACGGCGTAACGGCTGTCGTTCCTGCTACTGCAGGCTTTCTCCAGCGCGTCACCATGGCTCAGATCTACGTCTTCCTCAAGCCTCAGGGAGAACGCGCCTCGATTACTGAAATGGGCCAGAAGGTCCGCGAAGTGGCTAAGGAATTTGCTTTCGCTCGTCCCCGCGTTACCTTCCCCAACATCCTCGGTGGCCGCGATGCTTTTGCCCCCATCCGCCTACAGTTGCTTGGGCCTGATATCAACAAACTGGTCGGCTTTGCCAAGAGCATCAACGCCGAACTCGCCAAAGAGCCCTCGATCGTTGACATCAAGGTGAACCTCAATCTCAACAACCCTGAACTACAGGTGAATATCGATCGTGGCCTTGCCTCAGACCTTGGAGTGCGCGTCAGCGACGTTGCGAACTCGGTTCGCCTCCTCATGTCCGGCGAAGACCAGATCTCTACCTTCAAAGAAGACTCTGAACAATACCCCGTCATGATGCGGCTGATGCCTCACCAGCGCGACGACAAGACTGTATTGAGCCGTCTTCTGGTTCCCAGTGCCAAAGGCCTCATCCGCCTCGATTCCGTTGCGCAGCTCGAACAGGGCCTTGGCCCCAGCCGTATTGACCGCTTCAACCGTCAGTTCAGCGTAGGCATCTATGGCAACGTTGCTCTTGGCTCCTCGCTAGGCGTTGCCGCCTCCGCCGCCAGCGACGCGATCAGCCGCGTCAGTCTGCCGCCCGGCTACCGGGTCGCATTCTCCGGTCAGGTGAAGGTGCTCGAAGAAACCACTGCCAACATGTTGCTCGCTATCGGCCTTGCCTCGATCTTCATGTACATGGTGCTCGCCGCCCAGTTCGAGAGCTTGATCCACCCCCTGATCATCCTCTCCACCCTGCCGCTTTCGATTCCCTTCGCGCTGATCGCTCTCATCGCAACTGGTCGTACGATGAACCTCTTCAGCGCTCTCGGCATCTTGCTGTTGCTTGGCATCGTGAAGAAAAACGGTATTCTGCAGATCGACTATATGAACCGACTGCGAGAGCAAGGTCAGCCTCTCATGTCGGCCATCATTGAGGCGAACTCGGTACGCTTGAGGCCGATTCTCATGACAACGCTCTCCATCGTGGCTGGCCTGATACCTACCGCAGTGGGAATCGGGGCCGGTGCAGGCCAACGTTCCGCCATCGCTATCACGATCATCGGCGGCCAGATGCTCTGCCTCTTGTTGAGCTTGCTGGTGGTCCCGGTGGGCTACGCTTTCGTCGAGGATGCCAAAGCATGGTTTGCACGGCGCAGCGGTGCTGCTAAAGTAGAAGCTTGGCAGACAAACTAAATAAGAAGAAGCCCGTCCTCGAAGAGGAACCGCCCATTTTGAAATGTACGGTCTGCGGCAGTGACGTCGCTCCTCAGTCGACTGAGGGCCTCTGCTGGGTTTGCCGGCGCTTGAAAATCTCAGCATGGGCTGATTCCGACAATCAGGCCCCCGTCCAGGAGTAGTGGCTCTTTATCCAATTCTGGATACCGCCCACCTCCACGGCCATCCGCTGGAGGACGTCCTCTCGGCCGCAATGGATGGTGGCGCCACCTGGATCCAGATCCGCCACAAAGCAGACTTCACCCGGGATTTCCTCAAGACCCTCGAAGCCTGTGCTAAACGCAAACAAGATCTCATTCTCAATGATCGAGCCGACTACGCCGCCCTCTTCGGGCTCGGCCTCCATGTTGGGCAGACAGACCTTCCTGCCGCCGCTGCCCGCGAGATCATCGGCCCCGAGGCGATTCTTGGCCTCTCTACCCACAACGCAGGCCAACTAGCCGCTGCTCAGAACCTCCCGGTGAACTATCTGGCCATCGGGCCCATCTTCGCCACTCAATCCAAAGCCAACCCTGACCCTGTGGTTGGCATCCAGACCTTTGAGTCCCGCCATCCTCTGGTTGCCATCGGTGGCATCACTCTCGACAATGCCGGCCCAGTACTCTCATCCGGCATAGAAAAAGTCGCTGTGATTAGCGCATTGTGGCAAGCTCCATATACACTAAAGTCTTTCCGCGACAACGTTACAAGATGGCAACACCACCTAAACTCATTCAAGGGCTCGGCCTCCTCGACGCCACCATGATCGTCACTGGCGGCATGATCGGCTCCGGGATCTTCATCGTCTCGGCCGACATCGCCCGCCAGGTCAACTCCCCGGCGCTGCTGATGGCAGCCTGGGTCGCTACCGCTATCCTTACGATCATCGCCGCCTTAAGCTATGGCGAACTCGCCGCAGCTATGCCTCAAGCTGGCGGCCAATACGTCTACCTCCGCGAAGCCTTCGGCCCTATGCCTGCCTTCCTCTTCGGCTGGACCTTCTTCGTCGTCATCCAAACCGGCACCATCGCAGCAGTTGCCGTCGCCTTCGCCAAGTTTGCTGGTGTCTTCTTCCCCGAAATTCAGGGGCGAGGTTTGCAATTGGTTGGCATTGGTGTCATCGTCCTTCTCAGTTGGGTCAACACGAAAGGCGTTCGAACCGGGGCCATCGTTCAGAACGTCTTCACCATAGCCAAGGTCGCCGCACTGATTGGCCTTGTTGTCCTTGGTCTTGCACTTGGTCGTAACGAGACAGCAGTACAAGCGAACTTCGGCAACTTCTGGGCCAACGCCGACTGGACCTGGGCCGTCATCTCGGTTACGGGAGTCGCCATGGTTGGCAGCCTCTTTAGTTCCGACTCCTGGAACAACATCACCTTCCTTGCCGGTGAGATGAAGAACGCCAAGCGCGACCTGCCGCTGGCACTTGTCCTCGGCGTAGGTGCTGTCAGCATCCTCTACCTGCTAGCCAACTTTGTCTATTTGAGTGTCCTCCCGCTTGCAGCCATCCAGACCGCCCCGCAAGACCGCGTCGGCACGGCAGTAGTCCAGAGCTTTCTTGGTGCCAGTGCTGAAAAATGGATGGCGGCGGCCATCATGATCTCGACCTTCGGCTGCGTCAACGGGCTGATCCTTGCTGGCTCGCGCGTCTATTACGCGATGGCCAAAGATGGCCTCTTCTTCAAGGTCTGCGGCAAGCTGGATGAGAAGACCCAAACCCCCGTCGTCAGCATCGTCGTCCAATGCCTCTGGGCCTGCGGACTCACCCTCACCGGACGCTACGGTGACTTGCTCGACTATGTTATATTTGCGGTTCTGCTCTTTTACATTTTGACGATTTGGGGCATTTTCGTGTTGCGCCGCAAGCGCCCGGAGATGGAACGCCCTTATAAAGCTCTTGGTTATCCGGTGCTGCCTTTCCTGTACATTGTCTTCGCCGGAATGATCGAGATACTGCTTCTCCTGTATAAACCAAACTACACGTGGCCGGGACTTATCATTGTGCTGCTAGGCATTCCGGTCTACTTCATCTGGAAAAAAAACGAGGTTCCCGCATGAGTCTTACTCGCAAGAAATCAGTTGAGGGGCTGCTGAAACAAGCAGCCGATGGAGAGAAAGGTCTCAAGC
The DNA here is from genome assembly GCA_044376335.1 of Bryobacter sp. GTDB lineage: Bacteria > Acidobacteriota > Terriglobia > Bryobacterales > Bryobacteraceae > Bryobacter. The sequence continues at coordinate 4,800 of JBIPMY010000086.1, read as the reverse complement.
GGACGCTGGACTCAAAGAGTCTCATCGCCCTTGGCATTGGAGCCATCATCGGCGCCGGCCTCTTCGTCCGCACTGCAGCCGCCTCGGCTGAAGCTGCCGGGCCTGGAGTGACGCTTTCCTTCATCTTTGCCGCGATCGGCTGCGCTTTTGCTGGACTCTGTTACGCCGAGTTTGCCGCCATGATCCCGATCGCCGGTAGCGCCTACACCTACGCTTACTGCACGATGGGTGAAATGACCGCCTGGACGATCGGCTGGGCACTCATTCTCGAATACGCCCTTGGTGCCGCAACCGTCTCCATTGCCTGGAGCGAATATCTCAACAAACTTCTAGGTGGCGCGATTCCTTATGAGTGGTGTCATTCTCCACTGCAAATCTCGCCTGAAGGTGTACACGGAATCTTTAACGCCCCCGCATTGTTCGTTCTTTTGCTACTGAGCTTGTTGCTCATCAAGGGAACCGAAGAATCCGCCAAGGCGAACTCCCTCATCGTGATCGTAAAGCTCTCCATCGTGATCCTGTTCATCGGACTCGGTTGGCAATTCATCAATCCCGCCAACCACACGCCGTACCTGATTCCTGAGGGCACAATTGGCCACGAAGATTTCTTCAAGCACGGTTGGGGTGGTGTTCTGCGCGGAGCGGGTATTGTGTTCTTCGCCTTCATCGGATTTGACGCGGTTTCGACTGCGGCACAAGAAGCGAAGAAACCAGAGCGTGACATGCCGATCGGTATCATGGGTTCCCTTGCCGTCTGCACAGTGCTCTACATTCTCTTTGCGCATGTGCTGACTGGGATTGCAAACTACACCGAATTCAAGACTGCCGGCAAAGAAGCAAGCGTTGCTTATGCCATCACCAAGTACATGCCTGGTTATGAATGGCTGGCAACTCTGGTTACAGTAGCGATTCTCGCCGGCTTCTCAAGCGTGATTCTCGTTATGCTTCTCGGGCAGAGCCGAGTCTTCTTCTCAATGGCAAACGACGGCCTTTTGCCAAAGGTATTCAGCGAACTTCACCCGAAATTCCGTACCCCCTACAAGTCGAACGCAATCCTGTTTATCTTTGTAGGTCTGATTGCCGTGCTGTTGCCTGGCGATATCACAGGCGACCTCACTTCGATCGGCACGCTGTTCGCCTTTGTGATCGTTAGCGTCGGCATCTGGATCATGCGAGTGAAGAGCCCGAATACACCGCGGCCCTTCAAGACACCGCTTGTGCCACTGGTTCCGATTCTTGCTGTGATCATCTGCTCAGCCATGATCATTGGCCTCGATCACGTGACCCAAATCGTCGCCTTTATCTGGATGCTCATCGGCCTTGGAGTTTATTTTGCTTACGGCCGCTCACACTCAAAGTTGAGTTAGAATCTGCACCCAGTTGGGGGTCTTTTTGCCTTCAAGGGCAATCCGGCCTGCGGCGAGGTGTTCGCTTTGGGAGTGGGCGTCGAGGTCTTCTTTTGATTCCCACTCTTCGATGAAGGTGAACTTCTTTGGGTCGGAATCGTCGATGAAGAGGTCATAACGGATGCAACCCTTCTCGGCGCGGGTTGGAGCGAGATAGCTTTCGAGGACGGAACGGACTTCCTGCTCGTGGCCCGGAAGGGCTTCAATGTGGGCAACTACGTGGACAATAGATTTCATTGCTGTATGCTGATAGGTTCGCATGGACCCTCTGGTTGGGCGCACGCTCGATAACAAGTATTTGATCGAAAAACTGCTCGGCAAGGGTGGCATGGGGAGCGTGTATCAAGCCATACACACGGGTACCAAGCGCACAGTTGCCGTAAAAGTAATTGCTCCGCAGTTTATGCGGAACCGCGAATTGCTGATCCGTTTTCAGCGTGAAGCCGAGGCGAGTGGACGCTTGCGCCACCCGAATGTAGTTAACGTGACTGACTTCGGCGTCACCGTGATCGACATCACATCGGTTGCCTATCTGGTGATGGAATACCTCGACGGCGAGACGCTTTTTGAGTACCTGCAGAAGCAACCGACTCCGCCGCCAGCGATGGTGGTGGACATCCTTGAACAGATCACACTGGGTGTGACTGAAGCTCATGGCCACGGAATTTTGCACCGCGATCTTAAGCCTCAAAACATCTGGCTGCAGCCGGATGGACGTGGCGGGTATATCGTCAAGGTGCTTGATTTTGGCATCGCCAAGCTGGCAGACCCATCGGCACTATCCATGGAGCTCCCTGAGCTCGAAGCTGCTCCGAATGTTGAGCCGAGTTCTGATGATGAGAACGCGACGCTGGTGCTGGCTCCGACAGAGCTTGGGTTGACTAGTGCGTTTGCTGAGTCTTCTGGCTTCACGACGACGGTTGGGGCGACTCTGGGAACGCCCGCGTTTATGTCACCCGAGCAATGCAGCGGCATGGCTGTCAGTGAGAAGTCAGATCTCTATTCACTGGCAATGATGGCGTACATGATGCTGGCCGGTGAGTTGCCGTTTAAAGGCAATGCGCGGGAACTGATTGAACAGCAGATCACGCTCACTCCCGATGCACCGCATACGCGTAATCCAAAGCTGAGCGAAATCGTATCGCGGGTGATCCTCGAAAGCCTTTCGAAGGACCCGAATTTCCGGGCTCCTGATTGTTTGAGTTTTGTTTCACGGTTGCGTGGTGCGGTGGAAGGCGAAGTGAATCTGCTCAAAGAGAGCCGGACGGTGTCGAGCGGAAATTCCGGCGTCTGGTTTGCCATTCTTTTGATGGCGATGGTGCCCGCAATCCTGCTTTTGAATAGCTATCGCATGCTGGTGCGTCTGGTGATGGACCGAGGGATTTTGGAAGACTATCAGGCCTTTGTTCTTGTGTTGCCAGTGCACGCAATGATTGCCTATTGCTTCATGGTGTGGGCCGATATGGCGATGACGAGATGGATTGTCTACACGCGGACTAACGAGGGTAGTGTTAAGGGGTGGTTTCAGCAGATGTGGGCCGCATGGAAAGCTTATCCAGGGGCGGTCTATGCAACTGTTTTTACTGCGCATCCGATACGGCATGGCCTTGCACACATCGTGTGTCTGCAGGAAGATTTGGGGCCTCAGGCAGCTCGAGCGCGAAGCGCTCATTTACTGAATGGGAGTGAGCACCTGATGGTAGCGCTGATGGTGAGAAGGTTTTCGGTTGCGCTGCTAGTTACGGTGTACCTTCCCATTGTTCTGGTGATTGCACAGGCTCCTGTCCGGGTGATTTACCGGGAGACGATCGGGGCTGGATTTGGAGATTCACTGGCGATTGCCTCCTTTAGTTTTCTGCCCATCTATGGATCATTTCTTCTTGCCTGGAACCTCCTGTATGAGCGAAGCCGGCTGAGTCTTGGTGAGGCGGGCATCACCGTGAACAAGCGGTATGCGGAAGACCGGGGAAAGATTGGGGAGCGACTTCGTTTGGGAACCAAGTTGTGGTTTGTGATCCCGATGCTGATGCTTGCGACTTTAGTGATTGCTCCGATGGCCGGGTGGAATGAGCGCAGCGGGGATTCGCTTCCGTCGGCGGTTCGGGAAGGCCGAATGAAAGATGTTGTTGCTTATCTTGAACGAGGGGATGATCCGAATTCTGGCCGTGGGCCTGGAAATGATCCGATGATGGTGGCGGTGCAGAGCGGCGATGAAGCCATGGTGCGCATGCTTGCGGCCAAGGGTGCCAAGCTCGATTCGCCAAAGAAGCTTGCCGGGCCTTTGCATTATGCCGTCTTGCGGCGGCGACCGGAGATGGTGAAGTTGCTGCTGTCACTCGGGGCAGCGATTGATTCTGTTGATGACCGGGAGAATAGTGCCTTGATGCTTGCTGCCAAGAATGGCCAGACCGAAGTGGTTCGTTTTCTTCTTTCGAAGGGGGCAGATAAGGGGCTGCGTGATGCCAATGGTTTGACTGCACTCGCACATGCAAAAGGTCAGGGACATCAGGATATTGTTCAACTGCTGGAGGGGAAATGAAACTGATTGAGTACGCAGATGCGAGCCCGGAAGTGCGGGCTGTTTATGACGACATCATGGCCAAGCGGAAGACAGATTACATCAACAACTTCTGGAAGGCATTGGCTCATGATCCGGTGACGTTGAGGCGGACCTGGGAGAGCATTCAGCAGGTGATGGGGGCGGGGGAACTGGATCCGCTCATGAAGGAGCTGTTGTATATCGCGGTGAGCGTGACCAACGGTTGCGAGTATTGCATTGCTTCGCATACGGCGGGAGCGAGGGCGAAGGGGATGACCGACGGGATGTTTGGGGAGATGATGGCTGTGGTTGGAATGGCGAATGAAACCAACAGGCTGGTGGCGGGGTACCGGGTACCTGTGGACGATCGTTTCCAAAGTTAAACTGAACGCGCGGTACTTTTGAGGCCAGATCACTCGGCCAAATTGACCAAACTGTAGCGGAAGCCTGCTAGGATACGAAGACTGTATTCAAACTCGGAGGGGTGTGAAATGACTTTGCAAGCTGGCCGGATTTCTCTTGGCGTTATGTTGGCTGTGATGGGTGCCTGGGGGCAGGTTTCGATTCCCAGCGTGGGAACGCCTGTGACGCAGGACTTCAACACATTAGCTAGCAGCGGAACTAGTTCGACATTGCCAACGGGTTGGGTGTTGCTTGAGACCGGCACAAACTTCAACACGACCTATACAGCCGGAACCGGTTCGGGTAATGCCGGCGACACGTATTCATTTGGTGCGGCGAGCAATTCTGAGCGAGCGTTTGGAACTTTGTTGAGTGGATCGCTGACGCCAACTATTGGGGCGTCCTTCACGAACAACACGGGCACCACCATTACAGGGCTTGTGATCAGCTATA
>JBIPMY010000400.1:0-5670 GCA_044376335.1 Bryobacter sp. | reverse complement strand
CTTGGTTTCGATGAGCGTCGAGCGTACACGGCTGTGCTGCGGATCGCATTCCTGGCTATGTTCAAGGAATTGGGATACCGATACACCCTGTCCCCTGCAGCCGGTGTGATTCGATCAATCATCTGCAACGTCGACAATGCCCCGACGAATCTCGGTCGCATAGTTGCCGAGGCGAAAAACATCGCGCCGCTCCCCGCCGAACCGTGGCAATTACTCTCTGCGGGCGGAGGACGCGTGGTCATGTTGATCGCAACACTTCGCGCAGACAGCCGCCGCCACTACGTGACATTCATGCCAAGCCCGGAGCTCATCCCAACCGACGTAATGCCGACACTCTTTAGCGTTGCTGAGGAGATTGGCCGTCAGATGAATCAAACATAACCGATGTGGAAGGGGGATAGCTTCTTCAGGCTGCTCCATCTCAAACTCCTATAGAGGCTAGCTGCGATTTTCGCGGGAAGTTTAAGCTTCTTTCTGCAAAGTCTTTTGTCCGAGATTGCTGACGACTAAGACGGCAAGGGACGAAGATCCCAAAACGGGTCTTGGGGCCAAACGCCCAGTAGCGCGTTATCAATTCGGGCAAGGAGTTCTTCAGTTCCCTAACGAGGCGCTCGTGTCTTCGCGGAACGCTGAGCTTGGATGGCGCCACTAATGGCAACGAACCGACCTCTGCGCTTCGTGCAAACGAGACTGCATTCGCGAGATAATAAAACTATGTATATCGCCCGAGCATTTATGCAGCAGCGGCAATTTCTCAACGAGATCGCTCAGATTGCCCGCGAACTTCCGCCGGATGTGATCAGCGTTTCTCCTACGCTCGGTAGCGACTGGGCGGGAGAACCGGCAGTCTATTTCCAGATCGTCTTTGAAGACGGCTCGAGACCTCGTCAGAGTCTTTTGTCCTTTACCAAGGACATCTCCCACACCATTGTCCAGCGGGTGCGGCCCTTGGAAGATTGGGGCGTCCTCCCCTATTTCAACTTCTTAACGCAGAGTGAAGCCGACCTTTTATCGCAACCTGATGCCATACCCGCATGATCTGATCGCCTTTGCTCGGCAAATAGCTGAGTTATACCCTAAACCTGCTTCACACCAACCAAGCCTCAGACGCGCGATCTCGACTGCGTACTATGCGCTGTTTCACCTTCTGATTTCTGATGGCGTCGCCTACTGCGGCGATAAACAACTTGCCGCTACTTTGGCTCGGATGTTCGACCACGGAACAATGAAATCTGTGTCCGACGCCAAAGTTTCCGAGATCAACGGCCTCTTCGATCCGCAACCACCTGTCGAACCGCTTCGTACCGTGGCGTATCACATCCACAATGTCGCCGAGACATTCGGACAGGCCCAAAACAACCGTCTCGACGCAGATTACAACCTTTCAAGAGAATGGCAACCGGATCAGGTGTTGCTGCTGATCGAAGGAGTTGAGTCGGCCTTTGAAAGCTGGAACATTGTCCGAACCGAACAAGCCGCAAAAGATTATCTCTTGTCAATGCTGCCCACGAAACAGAGCAAACAAGCGCAGCCTCAAAAAGCAGGAAAACCGGCCAAGCGAACGAAACCAAAGCCAAGTCTTGCTCAATCGAAGAATCCATAAACTAAGCTTCTTCATCTGGAAAAGTTAGTCCATCCGGGGCTTGTAGTCGGCTAACCCGAACTTGGCCGACTCACCCGCGCTTGTGAACAGAGATATCACCCCGAACCAGGGCTTCCCTCCCACCCCAAAATCCTGTAAACTCCCCCCATGTCGCAACCGGAACCCCTCAACCGTCTCAACTTCAACATCGATCCCATCACCTTCTTCATCAAGACCATCATCACAACCCTCTCCACCCTCATCTACATCCCCGCAGCCGACCAACTCACCAAGCTCCTCCAATACGCCACCTCCTGCATGAGCTTCCCCGACGGCACCACCATCACCTACACCGGCAAAGAATCCGACCTCAAGCAACCCCTCATCCCGGTCACCATCGTCTTCTGGGCCCAAATCATCCTCAACTCAATCATCGACGACCCCTTCCTCGACATCGGCCTCTCCGTGGCCTCCAGCATCGCCAGCGCCTACGTCGGCTACCAACTCTTGCGAGTCATCATCCCACTTTTGTTAACCAGCAACGGCAGCCGCCTCAACTTCTCCGCCACCATCGAAGACTACATCCGCTGGCAGCTCATCATCCTCGCCTGCACCCTCGGCCCGACCCTCCTGGCCCTCTTGCTTCCCGCAACTGGCTTCTTCTCCACCATCCTCCAATTCGGTCTCACACTTGTCTCCCTGGTCCTCATTGCATTGATGCTGATCCCCTACTACAAATGGTTCGTCTCCAAAATCACCGGCGGAGCCCGCCTCGCAAGCTTCGACGCCGAGCCCATCGAAATCGGCGGCATGCTCATCGGCTTCTTCCTCTTCTCTCTCCTGATCATCACGATCCCCTGGTCCATCGCCTGGTTCACCAAGTGGATGCTCAACCGCATTTCCCTACCCGCCCGCTCCGCCATGGCCGCCGGCGGATATTCTAGTTAGCATGCATTTTGTTCTAGCCCTGATGCTGCACGCGGCCGAGCCACAGTACACCACCCTCAAACAAATCACCCCCGCCAACGTCACCACTCTCACCAAGGCCTGGGAATACGACACCAACGACGCCTTCCCAGGCTCTGAGATCCAGTGCCGCCCCGTCTTCTCAAACGGGGTCCTCTACGCCACCACCCCCAAAGGCCGCCTCGTCGCCATAGACGCCGCCACCGGCACCGAGAAGTGGTCCTTCAATCCAAACCCACCCAACCAGCGCAACAACAAATTCCGCAACCGGGGCATCACCCTCTACAAAAACGGCAGCACCGAACGCGTCTTCTACGGCGTCCGCCAGTTCATCTACGCCGTCGACGGCAAAACCGGCAAACTCGCCTTCTCCTTCGACCTTCGCGAAGGCCTCGGCCGTCCCCCACAAACCCTCTCCGTCACCAACACCACCCCCGGCGTCATCTTCAACGACCTCCTCATCCTCGGCACCCTCGTCAGCGAAGACCTCCCCTCCGCCCCCGGCTTCATCCGCGCCTGGGACGTCAACACCGGCAAGCTCCGCTGGACCTTCCACACCATCCCCCAGCCCGGCGAATTCGGCTACGACACCTGGCCCAAAGGCGCACACGAAATCACCGGCGGAGCCAACTCCTGGGCCGGCATGACCCTCGACGCCAAACGCGGCATCGTCTACGTCCCCACCGGCAGCGCCAGCTACGACTTCTACGGCTCAAACCGCATCGGCGACAACCTCTTCGCCAACTGCCTCCTCGCCCTCAATGCCGCAACCGGCGAACGCAAGTGGCACCACCAGTTCGTAAAGCACGACGTCTGGGATCGCGATCTCCCCACCGCCCCAGTCCTCGTCACCCTCAAGCGCAACGGCAAGCCCGTAGACGCCGTAGCACAAGCCACCAAATCCGGCTTCGTCTTCGTCTTTGATCGCGACACAGGCAAACCGATATTCGACATCGTAGAGCGCGACGTCCCCGCCTCCGACATCCCCGGCGAACAGCTAGCCAAGCGTCAAGGCTTGCCCGTAGCACCCCCGCCCTTCGCTCGCCAGCAGGTCACCGAGGCCATCCTCTCCCACCGCACCCCAGGAACCTTCGCAGCCGTCGCAGAGCAATTTGCCAAACTCAAAACCGGCCCCCAATTTACCCCACCCTCGATGGAAGGCACCCTCATCTTCCCCGGCTTCGACGGCGGCGCAGAATGGGGCGGCCAGGCCTTCGATCCAGAAACCGGCCTCTTCTACGTCAACGCCAACGAAATGGCCTGGGTCCTGAAAATCATCCCCCGCCCCGGAGGCAGCGCCGACGGCAAAGCCCTCTATCTAAAAAACTGTGCCAGTTGCCACCGGGAAGACCTCGCCGGCACCCCACCCGAATTCCCTACCCTGATCAACATAGGCAAGAAACTCTCCACCGACGATCTAGGCGCAATCATCCGCAACGGAGCCGGCCGCATGCCAGCTTATTCCAACCTCAGCCGCCTCGAACTCAGAGCGATCGTCAACTACGTAGCCACCGGAGCCAACGAAAAAGTAGCCGCAACAAACCAGTCTCTAAACCCCCAGCTCCCCTACACCATGGACGGCTACAACAAATTCCTCGACCCCGACGGCTACCCTGCGATAGCTCCCCCCTGGGGAACCCTCTCCGCGATAGACCTCAACAAAGGAACCATCGCCTGGCAGATCCCTCTCGGCGAACACCCCAAGCTGAACCAGCCCGACACCGGCAGTGAAAACTACGGAGGCCCGATCGTAACGGCCTCAGGCCTGGTCTTCATAGCAGCGACAAACTTCGACAACAAATTCAGAGCCTTCGACAAGAAAACCGGCAAGCTACTCTGGCAAACCGATCTACCAGCCGCCGGCAACGCAACCCCCGAAGTCTACGAGTGGCAAGGCCGCCAGTACATAGTAATAGCCTGCGGCGGAGGCAAAAGCGGAGCCCCCTCCGGCTCGAAGTACCTGGCCTTCGCCTTGCCGAAACAATAAATTTCTTGTAAACGCTCGGACCGCTGCAATCGTTTCTCAAACAGAAGCAGGATGTTTGAGCTAACCGCACAATTCGATTTCACCCTCGAGGCCACCATGCTCGTGCAACTCGACGATCTCATCGAACGCCACAAAGCCATGGTCTTTCGCACCGCCTGGCGCATCCTCGGCGAAAAAGCAGACGCCGAAGACATCACCCAGGAGGTCTTCCTACGCCTCTACAAGGCCAAAGAAGAACCCACCGCCCCCTGGATCTACCGCATCACCGTCAACCTCTGTCTCGATCAGATCCGCAAGCGCAAGCCCCAGGCCGGCGAAGCCACCCTCGAAACCCTCCAGTCCCCACAACGCAACCCCGAGCAACAACTGGACCTCGAACAAAAACAGCAACGCCTCGCCCGCCTAATCGCAAAACTCCCAGAACGCGAACGAGCCTGCCTAGTCCTCAGAGACCTCGAAGGCCTCAATAGCCGCGAAGTCGCAAGTATCCTCGACTGCACGGAAGAAACCGTCCGCACCTCCATCCATCGCGCCAAGGAGAAGCTCAAGCAATGGATGATCTAGACCTCCTCCTCACCAACCTGCGCGAAGAACCTCTCCCCGAGGATTCACTCGCCCGCATCGCCCCGCGCGTCCACCAAACCCTGCGACGCCGCCGCATCACACGCTACACCCTGGCCGCCGCAGCCCTCCTCGCCGCAACAATAGCGAGCCTGCCCACAAGCCAGCCAGACATCCCCCTACCCGATCCTGGCAAAGCCATCATCTCTGTCCCGGATCTCTTCATCCCAGTCCCCGCGCAGCCGACCCTCTCTTCTCGCCGCGCAAAACCAAAGGCCACGATGCTCGACGAACACACCGTCCAGCTGGCCTCCACCGACAACAACGTAATCATCTATTGGAGCCTCGAATGAAACCCCTACTTCTACTCTTAATGTCCACCCTGCTCATGGGCCAGGTGAACCGGCAAAGCCGAATCATCGAATACGAACCAGATGGCACGGACCAGGCCATACGGTTCGAAAAGATATTCCAACTCTCTAACGTGTTCTATCACCACGACCCTGTCCTCAAAATAGTCACATTCTACGCGGACACAAAAGAAAAGCTCGACGAATCTGAGGCATTATTCCGC
>JBIPMY010000006.1:0-50904 GCA_044376335.1 Bryobacter sp. | reverse complement strand
AACGGACATCAAAACAACAGCGGAACTCACTCATCTCGCCGGTGGCAAACTCAAGGTCATCCTCGAAACCGGCCTCCTCACCAACCTTGAAAAAGAAACTGGCTGCCGTCTCAGCTCTGCCGCCGGGGCCGACTTCGTCAAGACCTCAACCGGCTTTGCCAAAGGCGGAGCCACAGTCGAAGACATCCATCTCATGCGCGGCATCGTCAGCCCCAAAATGGGCATCAAGGCCAGCGGCGGTGTGCGCACCTACGAAGACGCCATCCGCATGATCGAGGCCGGTGCCACCCGCATCGGCGCATCCGCCAGCATCGCCATTGTCACCGGAAAGCCCGCTACAGGAACCGGCTACTGATGGCCAAAGCTACAGAGAGAAACGTTCGCTTCGAAGAACGTGCCGACCTGCTCGACTTCCTCCTTGAGGTTGCAGACTCTACTGCTTCCACGCTCGATCTCGATCAGGTTCTCGACCACGTCGCCGACGTCATCCACCGCGTCATCGGCTTCGACCTCTTCGCCATCCTCCTTTACAGCGACCGCTCCAAGCATCTGAGGGTTCGCTACTCCATCGGCCACCGCGACGAACTGGTTCGCACTCTCGCCATCAAGTTTGGCGAGGGCCTGGTAGGTGCCGCAGCAGAAAGCCGCAAGCCCGTAAACGTGGGTGATGTCCGTGCCGATACCCGCTACCTCAACGCCCTCGACCCGGTGCGCAGCGAACTCGCAGTCCCGATGGTCGCCCGTGGCCGCCTGGTCGGTGTCATCGATCTCGAGAGCACCCGCCTCAACGCTTACGGCAAACGAGAAGAAGCCCTACTCAGCCTCATCGCCAGCCGTGTAGCCTCGGCCGTAGACAACGCCCGCCTCTACAAACGCGTCGAGCAAAACCACAAGACTCTCAAGGTCCTCACTCAGCTCACCAAAGAGTTCTCATCCATTCTCGATCTCGACTCGCTGCTCGAAAAAATCGCCAGTGGCGTACGCAGCCTCGTCCACTACGACGGCTTCAGCGTCCTTCTAGTCGATGACGGAGAACAGGTCCTGAAGAATCGTTTCAGCCTGCGCTTTGACGAGCGCAAAACCGAAGACATCCCCCTAAGCCGAGGTGTCACCGGCGCAGCCGTACGCGCCCGCCACGCCATCCGCGTCGCCGACACCGCAACCGACGAGCGCTACATCGAAACCGCCAGCGGCATCCGCAGTGAAGTCGCCGTCCCGCTCATCGTTAACGACCGTGTCATCGGCGTCATGGATATCGAAAGCGAGCGTGTTAACTTCTTTACCGAAGAACACTCCCGCACCCTCGGCCTGCTCGCACCGCAGGTGGCCGCCAGTATCGAAAACGCGCGGCTCTACGAAGAAGTCGCCTCCCGCCAGAAGAGCATGGAGGACGATCTCACTGCCGCCCGCCGAGTCCAGAGCCTCCTGCTTCCGCAGGAAGCCCCAGAGATCCATGGCCTCGATATCGGCATGGGCATGCGTCCTGCTCGCGAGGTAACAGGCGACATCTACGACATCTTTGAAATCGAAGAGAAGGTCGCGCTCATTGCATTTGGCGACTCCAGCGGCAAAGGCGCAGCAGCCGCTCTTTACGGAGCCATGGTCTCCGGCCTCCTCCGCAGCATGGCCTACCGCCGCCTCACACCGGCCAAGATGATGAAGGTCTTGAACGACCGTCTCTGCGAGCGCCGCGTCGATGGCCAGTACGTCACCCTCTTGCTGGTTCGCTGGGATGCCGAAGCGAAAAAACTCACCTTTGCCAGTGCCGGTGGTGGCTTGCCTGTACTGATGCGTGACGGCGAAGTCAGCCGCCTCCACCTCGAGGGCGTCCCCCTGGGCCTGCTCGAACATCGCGAATACGAAGACATCACGCACGAAGTCAAAACGGGCGACCGCATCGGCCTCTTCAGCGATGGCTTCGAAGATCAAACCAACGCAGCAGGCGACGTCTACGGCCAGACCGAACTCGCCCGCCACTTCCGCAAGTACCGCAAAATCGCGCCCGCTTCCATCTTCAACAAGATGCTCGCCGAGCTCGATCTCTTCCGCGCCAGCGTCCCAATCCATGACGACCAGAGCGCTCTCATTTTGAAAGTGAAATAGGGAATGAATTACGAATATCGCAACCGGCGCCTCTGCGTCGAAGGGGTAGAACTTTCCGAAATCGCCAACCAGTGCGGCACCCCAACTTACGTCTATAGCGCCGGAATGATCCGGGAGCGCTACCACGCCTATGCCAGTGCCTTCGCAGGTATGCCCAGCCGCGTCTGCTACGCCGTTAAGGCTAACTCCAATCTCGCCGTCCTTTCTGTCCTCGCAAAGGAAGGCGCAGGCTTCGACATCGTCAGTGGCGGAGAACTCTTCCGCGTCCTCCGCGCCGGGGGCAAAGCCTCAAGCGTTGTCTTCAGCGGCGTCGGCAAAACCGCCGATGAAATCCGTTACGCGATCGAACAAGGCGTCCACAGCTTCAATTGCGAAAGCTACGCCGAAATCGAAGTCCTCAACCGTGTCGCGGGCGAAACCGGCAAGACAGCCAGCGTCGCCCTCCGCGTCAACCCCGACGTCAACCCCGTCACCCACGAATACATCTCCACCGGCCTCAAAGAAAACAAGTTCGGCATCGACATGAGCGTGATCGAGCAGGCCTACGCCCACGCTGCCAGCCAACCCAATCTCAAGGTCACCGGCGTCTCCTGCCACATCGGCTCCCAGATGCTCGACTCCGCCCCCATGGTGGAAGCCGTAGAGCGCCTCCTTGCCCTCGCCCTTCGCCTCAAGGCCAGCGGCCTCCCCATCGACCACATCGACCTTGGCGGTGGCCTCGGCGTCAAATATCAGGCCACCGAAGATACGCCCTCAATCCACGATGCCGTAGCCAGCATGCGCAAAGTGATCGAATCCTCAGGCCTGATCGCCATGGTCGAACCCGGCCGCTCGATCGTAGCCGAAGCAGGCGTTCTACTCACGAAAGTCCTCTATCGCAAAAACAACGGCGGCAAGGAATTCGCCATCATCGACGCCGCAATGAACGACCTCATCCGTCCTTCCCTCTACAAAGCCTTCCACGACGTTGTCCCGGTGATCGAAAACGACAAACCCACGATGGAAGTCGACCTCGTCGGTCCGGTCTGCGAAAGCGGCGACTGGATCGCCAAAAAGCGCACACTCCCAACTCTCGAAAGCGGCGACCTCCTGGCTGTAAAGACCGCCGGAGCCTACGGATTCGGCATGGCCTCCAACTACAATTCCAGAGGCCGCGCAGCTGAAGTCCTGGTAGACGGCAGCACCTTCAAGGTAGTCAGAGAACGGGAATCCTGGGAAGACCTGGTCCGCGGCGAATCCGCCTAAGCCACCTTCACATCGGTAGCCGCAAAATCGTTGCCCTTAAACAAAAGTGGCAAATCCTTCTGCTTCGCCAGCGCGTAAGCAAAACAGTCCCCCATGTTCAACCGAGCGGGACGGCCACCATACTTTTTGGATGCCTCGAAAGCTGAAAGCGCGTCTGCTGGCCCCATAGACGCCACCTGAATGTGCTTGGCGGACATCAGACTTTGTGCAAGTTTCTCGCCTATTTCTCCCTTTGCCCTTCGCACACGAACCATGACTTCCCACCAGTTCATCGGACTGATCCAAATTTCGTCCACCGATTCCAATTTTTGCAGATAAAGCCCCGCATCGCTTTCTTCAAGCAATATCGCTAGCAGAGCTGAAGCATCTACTATCAAAACGATTTCGGCAATCCGTCTTCATCGTACATATCTTCATCGGTCAGAAGGGGGCCTACCCTTGGCAATTTCCAAAACTCTTCGAGCAGGCGCCTCATTTCTTTATTTCGCTCGGCACGTGCGGCCTCTGCACGCGCTTTCTCTTCAGCAAGCTTTGCACGCACAACTTCTCCCACCGCATCCGTAATCGAAACCTTCATAATCTCCGCCAGCGCACGAATATCGTTCGCAACATCTTCCCGGCGAATCTGAATTGGGGCTTTCATGATTCCAAATTTATCATGAAAGCCCCATCTATCATGCAAACGACTTGCGCAGCAGCTTCAGACTCTTCGGAACTGCCGTCATGGCATCCTCATTGCCTTCCATCTCCAAACTCACCCACCCGCCAAACTTCGCAGCCTTCAAAATCCCGGCGATCTTCTTGTAATCGAGATCGAGCGTATAATAGGCCCCGCCGCCATAATAAGTCTTTGCCTGCACGATCGACGCATGAGGCGCAAGCTGCGCAATCCCCTCGTAATGCTTATCCGGAAAATTCCCCGTATCGAGATTGATCCCGAGCCAGGGCGAATTCACCTGCTTCCAGATATCGAGCAAAGTCGGAACCTTCGTCGTCAGGCCCCAGTGATTTTCCAGCGCCATCTTCACACCCGTGCTCTCACAGTGCGGCAGGATCTCGCGAATCGAATCCACACACCAGCCAATCGCATCCGCTTCTTTGTAGCCGGCAATCGGCGGCTCGTCACCTTTGGCCTTCAGCACATCGTCAAAGCTCTTGAATGTCTTCCAGCTTCCAGAGTTCAAGCGAATGCAAGGAATCCCCAACCGCGCAGCAAGGTCAATACAATGCTTCGTATGATCGATGTTCTTCTTGCGCTCAGCCACATCCGGAAACACAAAACCCTGGTCGATCGAAAGCATCGCCATATCTAGACCCTTGTCAAAAGCACGCTGTTTGAGCGAATTCAGATAGCTCTTCTCTTCTGAAGCAAACTGGCGATGCAACAATTCAACGCCGTCAAACCCCATCGTCTGCGCGTGATCGATCACCTTTTCAATTGGATACTTCTCTCCTTTCATGTGCCAAAACGAATAAGTCGAGACGGCGATCTTCTGGCGGGATTGACCCATCAACAATGGCGCAATTGAAGCACCAATAGCGGCGCGGCGGGAGATTGACATTTCTGAAGATCGTATCATGTCTTCCCGTAGAGAATTCCTAGAAGTCAGCGCCCTCGGCGGCGCGGTGGCCAATTTGGCTCAAGCTCAGAAAACATCGCCGAACGACAAGATCCGTGTTGGTCGCATCGGCATGGGCAACATGGGCCTGGGCGATGTCAAAACCATCTCCACCGTCCCCGGTGTTGAGTTCGTAGCCGTAACCGACATTTACCAAGGCCGCCTTACCAACGCCAAAGAACTCTTCGGCAAGCAGATCTTCACCATACGCGACTATCGCGAAATCCTCGCCCGCCCTGACATCGACGCCGTCATCATCGCGACACCCGACCACTGGCACGCAACCCAAGCCGTCGACGCTCTCATGGCCGGCAAGCACGTCTACTGTCAGAAGCCCATGGTGCAAGACCCCGCCGATGGCCACAAAGTCATCGCTGCAGAGAAAGCCTCCGGCAAGATCCTTCAGGTCTGTCGAAAAGCTCTTCGCTTTCAAGTCCAACAACCGAATTCAGTTTGACCTGCACTTCCCACCAATTTAAAGCGCAAATCAAAATCCGGTCTGCTCGCTTCAATTTTTCGCGAAAGTGCTCGCGGTCGGGCTCATTGAACAAAACTGCAAGAATTGCCGATGAGTCTGCCACCAGGGTCATGCTGGCAACCCATCTTTGTCGTACAGATCGTCATCGGTCAGCAAGGGCCCAATGCGTGGCAGGCTCCACAATTCCAAGAGCAGTTCATCGATCTGCTTCCACTTTTCTTCCCTCTCGATTTGCTTCTTCTGCTTTTGCCGTTCCAGTTCTCCTTAAACGGCTAGAGCCACCGCATCAGTCACAGAAAGTTGCGTAACTTCAGAAAGCTGGCGAATCTGGGAGGTGACATCTTCCCGGCGAATCTGAATTGGGGCTTTCATGATTCCAAATTTATCATGAAAGCCCCATCTATCATGCAAACGACTTGCGCAGCAGCTTCAGGCTCTTCGGAACTGCCGTCATGGCATCCTCGTTGCCTTCCATCTCCAGACTCACCCAGCCATTAAACTTGGCAGCCTTCAAAATTCCAGCGATCCTCTTGTAGTCGAGATCCAGCGTGTACCAAACCCCGCCGCCATAATACGTCTTCGCCTGAACAATCGAAGCATGAGGCGCAAGCTGCGCAATCCCTTCGTAATAATTGTCCGGATAGTTCCCCGTATCGAGATTGATCCCAAGCCACGGCGAATTCACCTTCTTCCAGATATCGAGCAAAGTCGGAATCTTCGTCGTCAGACCCCAGTGATTCTCCAGCGCCAGCTTCACCCCTGCACTCTCCGCATGAGGCAGAATCGCGCGAATCGAATCCACACACCACCCAATCGCATCGGCTTCTTTGTAACCAGCAATCGGCGGCTCATCGCCCTTGGCCTTCATCAAATCGTCAAAGCTCTTGATCGTCTTCCACCGCCCGGAATTCAAACGCACGCAAGGAATTCCCAACTGAGAGGCAAGATCAATGCAGTGCTTGGTATGGTCGATATCTTTCTTGCGTTCGGAAGCTTCGGGCGAAACAAAATCCTGGTGAATGGACAGCATCGGCATCGCCAGGCCCTTGTCGAAGGCTCGCTGCTTCAAGCCATTCAGATAGCTCTTGTCTTCAGAAGCAAACTGACGGTGCAACAGCTCCACCCCGTCAAAGCCCATAATCTGAGCATGATCGATCACTTTCTCAAGCGGAAACTTCTCACCCTTGAAATGCCAAAAAGAATAGCTGGAAACGGAGATCTTCTGGCGGGACTGACCCATCAGCAATGGCGCGAGTGAGGCACCAATAGCGGCGCGGCGAGTGATTGACATATCCTAAGATTAAATCATGTCTTCACGAAGAGAATTCCTAGAAGTCAGCGCCATCGGCGGCGCGGTAGCCAATTTGGCACAAGCTCAGAAAACATCGCCGAACGACAAGATCCGCGTCGGTTGCATCGGCATGGGCAACATGGGCCTCGGTGACGTCAAGACCATCTCCACCGTCCCCGGCGTCGAGTTCGTCGCCGTAGCCGACATCTACGAAGGCCGTCTCACCAACGCCAAAGAACTCTTCGGCAAGCAAATCTTCACCACCCGCGACTACCGCGAAATCCTCGCCCGCCCCGACATCGACGCCGTCATCATCGCCACGCCCGACCACTGGCACGCCACCCAGGCCGTCGACGCCCTCAAGGCCGGCAAGCACGTCTACTGCCAGAAGCCAATGGTGCAAGACCCCGCCGATGGCCACAAAGTCATCGCCGCTGAAAAAGCTTCCGGCAAAATCCTCCAGGTCGGCAGCCAGCGCGTCAGCTCGATCCTCTACAGCCGCCTCCGCGAAGTCATCAAAGAAGGCAAGATCGGCGAAATCCGCATGATCGAAGCCTTCTACGATCGCAACTCCGCTCTAGGCGCATGGCAGTACGTCATCCCCTACGACGCCTCACCCAAGACCGTCGACTGGGACACCTTCATCGGCTCGGCCAAGAAGCGCCCCTTCGAACCCATCCGTCTCTTCCGCTGGCGCAACTACCAGGATTACGGCACAGGCATCGCCGGCGACCTCTTCGTCCACCTCTTCAGCGGCATCCATTACGTCATGGATTCTAATGGCCCAGAGCGCGTCTTCGCCTCCGGCGGTACTTACTATTGGAACGACGGCCGCGACGTACCCGATCTCATGATCGGCCTCTACGACTACCCCAAGACCGACAAGCACGGCGCACACCAGATCACTCTCCGTGTAAACTTCGAAGCCGGCACCGGCGGCGGTCAGAGCTTCCGTTTCGTAGGAACCGAAGGCTACATCACTCTCGATGTCTCCAGCGGCTTCACGGTCACCTCGACCCCACGCGAAGCCCGTCCCGGCTACGACCTCCAGCCCTTCCCCAAGCACGTCCGCGACAACTTCCTGAGCGAATACTCGAAGAAGTATCCCGACCAGAAGCCCAGCGCCGACTCCATGCGTCCTGCAACCAGCTACAGCTACAAACTACCCGCTGGCTACACGGAACAGTACGCGCACCACGCCAACTTCATCGACGCCATCCGCAACAACCGTCCGGTAATCGAAGACGCCACCTTCGGCCTCCGCGCCGCAGCCCCGGCCCTGCTCAGCAACATGAGCTACTTCGAAAAGCGCCAGGTCCAGTGGGACCCGATCGCCATGAAGGTCAAAGCCTAGCGGTACTCCACAACATCCCCGCCCACCAGCACCGTGGCCCCCACGGTCTCCAGGTCGGCCTCCATCTCCACGCTGCGCAGCTTCTCCATCCAGAGCCTGCGCAGCGTAATTTCTTTAGCACCCCCCGCCACCATCTTCACCGTCGTCCCCCACGCCAGCGCCTTCTTCTCTCCGTTCACCGTCACCAAAACCTCTGGCGACACCGTTACCTCCCCATCAAAAGCCACACAAACACTCCGCCGGCCAGCCTTCACCTTAGGGCAAGCCTCTCCAGGATTTGCCTTCAACCTCCGCTCCATTTCCTCCACTTCACTCAATCGGTCCGCCCCCAGCAACACCGCAGACCGGCTCACCCCCGCCTTCACATAATGCGTCAGCATCAGGAATCGATACACTCTCCGCGCCCCCGCCAGCTTGCCAATCGAGACAAACCCACGGCCATCCTCCTCGCAATCATAGATCTCCGTCTTGAGCCCCGTATACCCATCAATCGACGAGCTTCGCTGCTCCACCGGCTTGTCAAACAAAGCCCGCACCATCTTCAGCCGAACCCCTGCCCTCAACTCCACCACAGACACGCCCGGCCGGTATCCATACGTCGCATATAACCCCGAATTCGGCCGCATCGGCACAGACTCCCGCAATACCCTTCGCATATGCAACGCAACCGAAGCATCCACACATCCACGTCGAGCCAACTCCATCGGCCCCTCAAGTAAATCCCCAAAATCTGCATCGATAGCCGGCACCTTCATCTCCACCCGCCCCGTCCCACAACCCTGCTTCACCCGCGGCAGATCAAATGCAACAACTCCACTCCCACCAGCAACCGGCGGAGGCAACAGCATTCCATTCACCAATCGAAAAGCGGACCCCTCAACCACCAGGGCCCGCCTCTTCTGGCAACCGGCCAACAGCAAAACCGCAAGCAGCAATAGACTTCTCACGGCAACAAAGTAAAGTTCACTTCAATCTGCGTATTAACCTCAACGGGATTCCCGTTCAGCAGCGTCGGCTGATACCGCCAGAGCTTCACAGCACTCACTGCCGCATCCCGCAGCCGCGCATCCACCAACTGATTCACCGGCTCAAGACTCAGCACATCGCCATCCCTACCGATCACCGCACTCAGCAGCACAATCCCCGAGACCCCTTCCTTCTTGCATTCCAGCGGGTAAAGCGGAGCCACCTTATTCACGAGCTTTGCAGATTGCACATTGCCGCCAATCCGAATCCGTGTCGGGCCTCCAGCCGGGGCAGGATTAGGAGGCATCGTCCCGCTAACATTCACCGTCTCGCGGATCCCTCCCACGCTAAGCGTAAACACCAGCGGTTCATTCTTGTCTTTCACGCCTTCCAGACGCCGCCAGGGCAACGCATCCAGGGCGAAGCCTGCCTTCTCTACCCGCACAAAGTAAAACCCATAGGGCAATTCAGGAAATCGAAACTCTCCAGCCGCATCCGTCCTGGTCAACTCGACACGCCCCTCAGACCCGGGATTCTGAAATTGAACTGCGACCTTCGCCCCCGCAACCTTCGCGCCACTGGCATCTCTCACCACTCCACGCAACACACCAGAATCCGTTTGCGCGATCAGCTTCAACCCCGCCACTGGCGCAAGCATCACCAGGCTCAACACAAAACTCGTCACCAACATCCCCCGCGACAGCGGTCGATGCGAAGTCAACGGGTCGAGCAACGCTCGCAGCCGCTGCTCCAAAGTAGATTGTTTGGCCATAGAAAGGCCTCCTTCCAGAATCGGTTCGTTATTCAAGCCACGCGCAATCGCCACCAGATGCTCGGCATAATCCGTCGCCGCCACACCAGCCAGCACCACGCCATCATCACAAGCCTGCTCACACTCCACCCTCTGCGCCTGCACCGCCAGCCACACCAGCGGATTCATCCAATTCACGGCACACGAAACCCGCCCCAGCAACTGCCACCACAAATCCCCCCGCAGCACATGCATGCGCTCATGCGCCAACACTGCCTCCACTCGCCGAGCCTCCCACTCCATCGCCTCCTCCGGCAACAACACCGTTGGCCGCCACAACCCACACACGGCAGGCACAGCCAGATCCGGGCTCAATGCATAACCATCCAAAGTCCGGCTCGCCCGCCGCCGCAGCCACTCCCCACGCAACTGCGAAGCCAGCTCATGTCCTACAAGCAAAACAACTCCAATCATCCACACCCACCACATCCAATCCACCTGCACTCTCACCGCCTCATCGGGCCTAACAACAATCCGTGTCACCTCCGCCGCCACCGGGATCTCAGTCACCACCGCACTCGCCTCCGGCCAGAACGGCAACACCAGCAACAAGCCCAAACAAAGTGTCCAAACATGATGCCGCACTGCCGCGCTCTGCCGCCGCAGAAGACGCGTCACACCCCAGGCACTGGCAATCAATACGACGCTCTGCAGCGCCAGCGTCCAGACTCCAGAACTCATCGCCGCGCCTCCTCAATCAACCGCGCCAGTCGATCCAGATCCGCCTTCTTCAACTTCGCCGACTTCGGATCAATCAACGCCGCCACCGCATCCGCCGGCGACCCGCCAAAGAACGTATCCACCAAATGCCGCACCGCAGACTTCCTTGCCCGCTCCGGATTCACCGTCGGAAAGTACACATACCGCAACTGCTCCACCTCATGCCGCAAATGCCCCTTCTCCTCAAGAGTCCGCAAATGCGCCCGCACCGCCGAATAACTCGGCGCATCCGGCAACTCCGCCTCAATATCGGCCGCACTCGCCCGCCCCAGCCGGTGCAACACATCCATGATTTGCCGCTCCCGGCGGCTCAGGGTTTCTGTCATAAGTACATGCTAGTTTTCTAGCACATGCTGGAAATCTAGCACCGCCTAAAACGAATTGCAAGAACTAAATCGTGTACCCGGCGTCGAAGCGCAATTCCGAACCCGTCATCCCGCCAGAACTCTCCCCGCACAAGAACAGAATCGCCTCCGCCACCTCATCCGGAAACGCCATGCGGTCCAGCGGATTCTTCGATCGATCCGGCAACTCCGGCAAATCCTTCCACATCGGCGTCACCACCCCAGCCGGCGCAATCCAGTTCACCCGCACCTTCGCATCTTTCCCCTCAAGAGCCGCACATTTAGCCAGCATCGCCAGCCCCGCCTTCGAACAACAATAAGCCGCAGCCCCAGCCACCGCCTTAGACCCCGAAGCCGACCCGATCAGCACCACACTCCCACCCTCAAGATTCTGCTTCAGCAGAGGCATCACATACTTCAACCCCAAAAACGCCCCCGTCAGGTTCACATCCAGCACCCTGCTCCACTCTTCGAGCGTAGTCCCTTCAATCATTCCCCCGCTTGCCACCCCCGCCGAATGCACAAACACATCCAATCTGGGAATTTCGGCCACCAAACGCTCCCAATCGGCATCAACCCGCACATCAAGCCCCAAAACCAGGTCCGTACGATACACAATCGCCCCGGCCGCCTCCAGCGCATCCGCCACAGCCAGCCCAATTCCAGAAGCCGCCCCGGTCACCAGGGCGGCCTTGCCACTAAAACTACCCATTCAACTCTTTAGCCGCTTTGGACTCAATCGCTTCCATATAGCTCTGCCGTGACTCCAGAATCGCTTTACGCGCTTCCTTGGGCCCGCCCCAGCCTTCCATCACCGTGCGCTTGCCCTCAAGCTCCTTGTAGATGGTAAAGAAGTGCTCAATCTCGCGGCGAGTGTGCGGGAACACCTGGTCGATCGTATGAATCTGCTCAAACCGCGGATTCCGCGTCGGTACGGCCAGAATCTTCTGGTCACGCTCCGAGCTATCGATCATGTTCAGAATCCCTACCGGCCGCACATACATCATGCAGCCTGTAATGCTGGGGTTCGATACCAGCACCAGAATGTCCAACGGGTCATGATCCTCAGCCAGAGTCCCCGGAATGAAACCGTAATCCCCCGGATAGTGCACCGAAGCATATAGAGATCGATCCAGGCGAAACAGCCCAAATTCCCCGTCATATTCGTACTTGTTGGCAGACCCCATCGGGATCTCCACAATCATCCGAACAATCTCCGGCATTTCGTCGCCGGGATGAATGTCATATAAAGACTGGCCTATCATTGCCTTCTCAATGTACCAAACCCCATAAGTCGAACAAAAGACGAAGACTTATATTCCCACAGGGATAGACAAAAAAAATTCACAGGGGTATTGAATCCCCAGTGGATTACACGTACACTCAATTTGTGATCGGTGGCCGAAAAGGGCCGAAAATCCCAGATCACTCAGGAACTATAACTTGGCAGAGCACCTCAATCTCGGGGATCAAGCCCCTTTGGGCTACTACACCTGCTCTGTCGACGCCAAAGGCCGGCTGAAGGTGCCTGCGGATTTCCTGAAATATATGAGCACTTTAGGTGCACAGTTCTTTTTAACTTCATACGACGAACTCGAAATTCAAATATACACCCGAGACTCCTTCTTGAAGCAGTGCGCGTTCCTCGAAGACCTGGCCTTACAGCCGGAATTTCAGGATGACGCTGAAGACACTCTCTTCCGGATGCGTGATCTTGGCGCGGACGTCTCGCCCGACACCGATGGCCGAATTCTCCTCCCCCCGGTTCTTCGGCAGCGGCTCAACCTTACTGAGCTGCCAGCTGCGTGTCACATCGGCAAAGACCGCGACCATTTGGTTGTAATTACGGCCGAGCGCTACGAAGCGCGACGCAAGAAAGCCAGTCAGGCCAGCCCTGCGGAAGCCGCAAAACGGGTCCGCCAGCTAGGTCTGCGCTAGTAAAGATATGGCCCACTTCCCGGTGATGTCCGCGGAGGTGATCGAGTACCTTGCTCTTCGCAAAGAGAGCAGGGTGGCAGATATGACTGCTGGCCTTGGGGGGCATTCCAAACAAATAGCTGCCCTCCTCGATACCGGCGTCCTGGTAATGAACGATCGGGATGGCGAGAGTCTTCCAGAGGCGGTCGAGAATACGCGCGAATTTGCTGCGCGAATCCGGCCTACCCAGGGAGTCTTCTCTACCTTCCCAAAGAGGTTTGAGGAAATGGGAATCGGTCGATTGGATGCAATGCTCTTCGATCTCGGCGTTAGCATGAAACAGCTGACCGAGCCCGAACGCGGCTTCTCCTTCCGACTCGATGGCCCGTTAGACATGAGGATGTCTCGCGACTCAGAAACAGATCTTACTGCGGCGGACGTGGTGAACACGTTCTCTGAACAAGAACTCGCCAATCTCATCTATGAGTACGGCGAAGAATGGAGGTCGCGGGCAATTGCCAGAGCAGTGGTCCGGGCCAGGCCCATTACAAGCACCAGACAGCTTGCCCAGCTAGCTGGTCACGGGGCCGGGGCCCGGGACACAAAGATTTCGCCGGCAACCAAAACCTTCATGGCGTTGCGGCTGTATGTGAACCGTGAGTTCGAAGAATTGAAAGCGCTCCTCGAATCGCTGCCGGCCTTAATGGCGCCTGGTGCTCGAGTTGTAGCCTTGACCTTTCATAGTTCTGAAGACCGCATTGTGAAGCAACGCTTCCAGGAATTTCAACGTGCCGGTCAGGCCAAAATCCTGACTAAGCACGTAGTCAAACCGAGTGACGAAGAAACAAGAATCAACCCGGCCTCGCGCAGTGCGAAGTTAAGGGCACTCGAATGGTTAGCAGTTTAGTAGTTAGTGACTTTGGAGGAATTTATGTCAGCATTGGCCCACGAATCTTATACCGCACAAGATCAGCACACCGCACGCCCCCAGCGCATGCGTACCCACGCTCGCTCACGCTCCACCGCCAATGCCTTTCGTAAGCTCCCGGCCTTCCCCAGCGAAGACCTCTACTTCGAAGCCAAGGCGATCGACAATTCCATGGTCGTCCGCGCCAACGACCCCGGGCAACAGAAAAGCTCCTGGCGTGCGGCTGGCGCTGTCGTCACCGGCGCACTGCTCTTCACTGGGCTTTTGCTCCCCGGCGCTTACCGTATGGTCGCCGGCATGCAAGTTCACCAGTTGCGCGACGAGCAGTCCCAGCTCCAGCGTGAAATCGCCGAGCTGCGTGCCCTCGAAGCCCGGCACACAAACCTTAAAACTCTCGAACAAGTGGCCAAGAATCAGGACCTGATCGATCCTGCACCCAACATGGTGCAGCATCTCACGCCCAAGGGTTCTTACGCCATGAACAACCTCCCCTCCGGCAAGTAGAAGGCATTCGGGCGCTCACGCAAACGAGTGCCTTCTACTTGATTTTTTTCTCATTGTGAAAGGTGCAGCGAATGGTTAGTCCAATTCATCCAGCCGTCGAACGTCGAGCGCGCTGGCTGCTGCGTCTTCTCATTTTGTGGGGCCTGGCCGTCGTTGCCAAACTCTTCTACGTCCAGATCGTCAAGCATGACTTCTATGCCGAACTGGCCGAACAACAACAAACCCGTCTCGTCGAAATCCCCGCTCACCGCGGCACCATCTACGACCGCAACGGCCACGTCCTCGCCATCAGCGTCCCCGTAGAAACCGTCATCGTCAATCCAGCCCAGCTTCCCAATGTCGAAATTGCCGCTGCGCTCCTCTCCGAAATTCTCAACATCGATCAGAACAAGCTCCTTACTGAGCTCAAGGCCAAAGTCGAAGAGAAACGGGGCTACTACAAGGTTGCCGAACAACTCACTCAAGATCAGGTCAAACGCCTCAAGAGCCTCAAGCTCGGCTGGATCCAATTTGAATCCTCATCCATCCGCGTCTATCCCAACGATCAACTCGCCGCCCACATCCTGGGCGGAGTCGACTTTGAAAAGCGTGGCAACGGTGGCATCGAACAAGGTCACGAAGACGAACTCGCCGGCCGTCCCGGCTATGCCAGCATGGTCACCGACGTCCGTCACCGCGGCTTCGAAAGTGTTGTTGAGGTAGAACCAGTCGCCGGTAATGACGTCACCCTCACCATCGACTACCGTGTCCAGTACGAACTCGAAAAACTCCTTGCAGAAGCCGTTGTCGAAAACAGCTGCTGGACGGGTCGCGCCATCGTCATGGACCCACACTCCGGCGACGTGCTAGCCATGGCTAGCTACCCCAGCTACAACCCCAACGACAAAGTCATCGACATGCAGGCCCGCCAAAATCTGGCGGTCATGAGCCCCATCGAACCCGGCTCGGTCTTTAAAGTCTTCACCATTGCCGGTGCGCTTGAAGAGAAACTCGTCAAGCCCACCACCGGCTATCACTGCGGTAACGGCAAGCTCAACCTTTTCGGCCGCGTCATTCACGATCACGACCCCTACGGCTACCTCTCTGTAGAAGACATCCTCGCCAAGTCCAGCAACATCGGCGCTATCCGTGTGGGCCAGGAACTCGGCGAGAAGAAATTCTTCGATTACATCAAGCTCTTTGGCTTTGGCTCCCGCACCGGTCTTCCCCTCCCGGGCGAATCCTCGGGTCGCGTTCTACGCCTCTCCAAATGGAGCAAGAGCTCCATCGGCTCGGTCGCGATGGGCCATGAAATCATGGCTACCACCGCGCAGCTTGGCCAGGCCGTTTCGGTAATCGCCAACGGTGGCAAGCTCATCAAGCCACGCCTCGTCCATCAGGTCTCTCCACCGCAACTCAATGGATATCAGCTCCGTCGCACCAGCTTCGAGATCCCCATGGAGCCCTCGCAGCAGATCCTGTCTCCGGAAACCGTCGTCCAGATGCGCAAGATGATGGAACATGTTGTCCTCACCGGTACTGGCAAAAGTGCCAAAATCCATGGTTATTCTGTCGGAGGTAAAACCGGCTCTGCCCAAATTTACGACCCCAAAACCAAGGCCTATCTGCACAAGTACCATGCATCCTTCATGGGCTTCACTCCAGTAAACGATCCAAAGCTGGTAACAATCATCACCCTCAACGGATCCACAAAATACGGAGGTGCAGTTGCGGCACCCGTGTTCAGTAAAGTCACAGAATCCGCCTTGCGTATCTTGAGCATCCCCAAAGATCTTCCAGACGACCCCAAGTCAGAGCCCGTCGTTGAAGTTTCCGTCAATGACGCACCCGAGGCAATCCTCTCTGAGGAAAAACCTGTGGAAGAAGTGGAAAACTCTGGCGACACACTTACTAAGACCAGCTTAGTAACTCCAAACTTTACCGGCATGACTCTCCGCGCCGTCCTTGAGCTTGCTGGCAAGAATGGCTTCCGAATCGATCCTTCAGGCAGCGGGCTCGTGAGATCTCAAATTCCTGCGGCGGGCGAACCAGTCGCTTACGGTCAAAAAATCAAATTGCGCTTCGGGCGCTAGGGAAAGAAACAGGCAAAGCACAAGACTTGAACCCCACTCCACTCGCAATCGCTGAACTCCTTGAGGGCATCTCCCTCGCCGCTCCCCTTGCGGCAGAGCTCGCGACACGTGTCTCTACTGGTGTTCATTTCGATTCACGCAAAATTCTTCCAGGCAATCTCTTCTTCGCCTTCGCTGGCGCCAACTTCGACGGCCGCAACTTCTCACAAGCTGCCGTGGATAAAGGTGCCGTCGCCATCCTCAGTGAATTGCCCGCCCTTCCTGGCTTTGAATCCATCTGGATTCAGGTCGTAGAAGCCCGCAAAGCTTTGGCTCTGATTGCCCGTCGCTTCTTCGAAGACCCCACCCGCACTAAACTCTCGCTCTTCGGCGTCACTGGAACCAACGGCAAAACCACAACAGCCTACATCCTCAATTCGATCCTTGAAGCTTCTGGCGCAAACGCAGGGCTCTTTGGCACTATCGAATACCGCATCGGCAAACGCATCCTCTCCAGCGTCAACACCACCCCCGAGAGCGTCGAGCTCTACGAACACTTCGCTGAATTACTGTCTCAAGGCGCAGCCGAAAACGCCGTAGCCATGGAAGTATCCTCCCACGCTCTGGCCCTTGGCCGCGTCTGGGGCATGCACTTCCGCGCCGCCATCTGGACCAACCTGACTCGCGACCACCTCGACTTCCACGGCGACATGGAATCCTACTTCGCCGCCAAGTGTGAACTCTTTCGCGGCCAGGACGCGCCCCCGCCCAATGTTGCCGCAATCAACTTCGATGACGAATACGCCCGCCGTGTACCCATCGATCCTGCAACAACTCTCTGGAGCTTCGCCCTTCGCGAATCCTCGCCCCCCACCACGGTGCGCGCGCTCAACATCCGCACCGGCTTTGACGGCGTCACCTTCGACCTCGTCACTCCATACGGCACACAACAGATACACTCACCGATGCTTGGCGACGTCAATGTCTCCAACATCCTCGGTGCAGCCAGCGCCAGCCTGGGCGCAGGCATCCCACTCGCCGCCGTTCAGCAGGGCATCGAAAACTGCGTCAGCGTCCCCGGCCGCTTCGAGCGTGTCGACGCAGGCCAGCCCTTCCTCACTATCGTTGATTACAGCCACACCGACGATGCCATCCGGAATGCAATCCGCGTTGCACGAGCGCTAAAGCCCGCACGCGTCATCACTCTCTTTGGCTGCGGTGGAGACCGCGATCGCTCAAAACGTCCACTCATGGGAGCTGCCGCTGCTGAAGCTTCAGACCATGTCGTTCTCACCAGCGACAACCCGCGAACAGAAGAGCCCCTCGACATCATGAACGACGCCATGGTCGGCCTGCGTCGCTTCGACACACCTCTCACTGTTGAGCCAGACCGCGAAAAGGCCATCAACAAAGCCCTCTCCATGGCTCGCCCCGGCGACATCGTCATACTGGCCGGTAAGGGACACGAAGACTACCAGATCATCGGCAAAACCAAGCATCCTTTTGACGACCGCAAAGTAGCACTCCGCGCTCTCGCCTCTCTGGGCTACACAAAGGAGCAGCTCGTATGACGCTCTCCCTCTTCGATCTCGCCCGCATCCTGGCCATCACTCTGCCCTCCGTCGATGCCACCATCACTGGTTATGCAATCGATTCGCGTGAAGTTCGTCCCGGCGATCTCTTCATCGCCTTCCCCGGTGAACAGGTCTATGGCCACAACTTTGTCGCCAAAGCTTTTGAGCTCGGGGCAGCCGCAGCCCTGGTTGAACACAAAGTCGAAGGCGCAACCGGCCCGCAACTCGTAGTTCCCAACACACTCCACGCGCTCCAGCTTCTGGCCACCGAAGCCCGTAAGTCCTGGGGCAAAACAATAGTCGGCATCACCGGCAGCGCCGGTAAAACGTCAACCAAAGAAAACGTTTCAGCCTTGCTCAGCGTGGCCTTGCCTACCAGCAAAACGGTTGGCAATTTTAATAACCACATTGGTCTTCCTCTCTCGATTCTGCGTATCTCCGATTCCTCGGAGGCCGCTGTGCTCGAGATGGGTATGAACCATTCGGGCGAGATCGCCCGCCTCTGCGAAATCGCCCGTCCTCAAATTGGCTTGGTTACCAACGTCGGCCACGCTCATATTGAGTACTTCGAGAATATCGACGGCATCGCCGCCGCAAAGCGCGAGCTCATCGAGTCGCTTCCCTCAGACGGGGTCGCCATTCTCAATGCCGACGACCACCGCGTAGCAGCCTTCGCTTCCTCCACCTCTGCAAGGGTGGAGACTTTCGGCTTGTCCGAAACCGCGAAGACACGCGCTACCGAAATTGTTTTTACCCCCGAAGGAGCCAGCTTCCAAATCGAAGCTCAGCCCTTCCTCTCCCAGATCCCCGGCCGGATCGGAGTCCTGAATATTACGGCCGGCGTCGCTGTTGCGCGCCTCTGGGGTGTTCCCCTGCGCCAGCTTAGCGAGGCCGCTCGCACGATCGAACCGCCCAAAATGCGCACTCAAAAACTTGAGCATCAGGGCATGACGATCTGGAACGATTGCTACAACTCAAACCCGGACGCCACAAAGGCGATGCTCGATCTGCTGCGCGATACCGCGCCAAGTCGCCGCATTGCGGTGCTGGGTGAGATGCGCGAACTTGGCCACTGGGCCGAGGCTCTCCACTCTGACATAGGTCGCTATGCAGTGGAGAGTGGTTTTTCTGTGCTACTTGGGATACGCGGCGCGGCTCGATTCACCATCGAGTCAGCAATGAAAGCTGGTCTGTCAGCACGCGCCGCGTGCTTTTTCGAAAGCCCCGAAGAAGCCGGAATTGCCTTGAAGTCCCTCGTCCAACCTGGCGACACAATTCTGTTTAAAGGCTCACGTGGCACCCGCGTAGAGCTAGCCCTCGAGAGGTTCCTCGCCTGACTCTATGCTCTACTGGCTCCTCTTTGAAACTCTACAACCCGTCTTTGGCCCACTCCGCCTCTTTGGCTACGTCACCTTCCGTACCGCCTTTGCCCTCATCACTGCCCTGTTGATCTCATTGCTCCTGGGCCCCTGGATGATCCGCAAGCTACGCGAAATGTCGATCGGCCAGTTCATCCGTGAAGACGGCCCACAGTCTCACCAAACCAAGGCGGGCACACCCACTATGGGTGGCCTGCTTATTGTCATCTCTATCCTGGTGCCAACTCTGCTTTGGGCCAATCTACGCAACGTCTACATCTGGATCGCCATGGGTAGTCTCGTCGGCTTCGGTGCCATCGGCTTCTACGACGACTACACCAAGATGAAAAAGATGCGCAATCTGGGCCTCACCGCACGCCAGAAATTTGCGCTCCAGGTTCTCGTCGCCATGGCAATCGGCTTCGTCCTCCTGCTCATGAATGCCAAGGGTCAGTACACTACTGCGATGAACGTGCCTTTCTTCAAGGCCTTCAAGCCAGATCTTGTCATTGACGCTTTTGCTCACAATCCCTGGACCTTCGCCATTGCCTTCGCGCCCTTTTACCTCTTTATGGTTCTCGTCTTGGTTGGCTCCACCAATGCGGTAAACCTCACCGATGGTCTCGACGGCCTCGCCATCGGCCTCATGATCATTGCCTCCTCCGCCATGACGGCTCTCTGCTATCTGGCCGGCCACCGCGAATTTGCTACCTACCTTGAGTTACAGCGCGTGCCCGGCTCCAGCGAACTCACCATCTTCTGCGCCACCATGATCGGGGCATCTCTCGGCTTTCTCTGGTACAACGCTCACCCGGCCGAAGTCTTTATGGGCGATGTCGGCTCCCTCGCCCTCGGCGGCAGCATGGGCACCGTAGCGGTACTGATCAAACAGGAATTACTCCTCCCCTTCATCGGCGGAGTCTATGTGATGGAACTCCTCAGCGTCGTAATCCAGGTCGGCAGCTACAAGTTGCGCGGCAAACGCGTCTTCAAGATGGCTCCCATCCACCACCATTTCGAATTACTCGGCTGGAAAGAATCCAAGGTAATTGCCCGCTTCTGGATCATGGGCCTCATCATGGCTCTCTTTGCACTCGCCACAGTAAAACTCAGATAAACAAAGATGCACTTCAACGGACAACATTTCATGGTTCTCGGCCTCGCCAAAAGCGGCGTGGGCGCGATCCAGCTTTTGCGTTCGAAGGGTGCCAAAGTTATAGGTGTTGACAGTAGAAACATCTCCGACTTACCAATTGTGCAAAACCTTGTGGATAATTCGGAAATCTCATTTAGTCGAGACCGCGAGGCAGATCTAAAAGGTATCGATGCTCTTGTTGTATCTCCCGGCGTGCCGCTCAACCACCAGCTCACCCAGGCCGCCTTGCACCGTGGAATCCCAGTCATCGGCGAAATCGAACTCGCAAGTGAATTTCTAAATGGCCCCATCCTCGCCATCACAGGGTCAAACGGCAAAACCACCACAACCTCGCTTGTCGGTCATATCCTCAAGTCAGCCGGCGTTGCTTCTCAAGTAGGCGGAAACATTGGCTTTGCTGCCACCGACATGATCGCCACCTCAAACTTCCTCCAGTGGAATGTCCTTGAGCTATCCAGCTTCCAACTGGAGACGATCCACAGATTCCACCCGCAGATCGCCGCAGTCCTCAACGTAACGCCAAACCACCTCGACCGGCACGGCTCCCTCGAGGAATACGCAAAAGCAAAGAGAAACATTTTTCGCAATCAACGTTCTGGCGATTGGGCCGTTCTCAATGGCACAAATCCCATCAGCAACAGCTATAAAACCAGCGCTCAAATCGCCCGCTTTTGCGGCGACTCGGCCTTCTTGTCAGGAAGCGAAATCGAACTCTTTGGCAAACCGCTGATGCCCGTAAATGCTGTGCCGCTCCCGGGCGGTCATAACCTCGAAAACGTGATGGCTGCCTCTACAATGGCCTCCCTTGCCGGCGCATCACACGAGTCCATTGCCGAAGCGGTTAGCACCTTCAAAGGCGTCAAACACCGCCTCGAATTTATCCGCGAAGTCCGCGGAATCAAGTTCTACAACGACTCAAAAGCAACCAGCGTCGACGCAACACTCAAAGCCCTCGAAGCCCTGCCAGGGCCTCTTTGGGTGATCATGGGTGGTCTCGACAAAGGCGGCAGCTATCTGCCCCTCGCCCCTCAGCTCAAACAAAAAGCAAAGGCTGCTTTGCTGATTGGAAGCGCAGCCCCAATCATCGAAAAAGAATTGAAAGATCAAACCAACATTGATATTTGCGGCACCCTCGAAACCGCAATCCATTCCGCCGTGAATCAGGCACAACCGGGCGATACTGTCCTGCTCGCCCCGGCCTGCGCCAGCTACGATCAATTCAAAAGTTATGAACACCGCGGAGACGTTTTCCGCCAACTGGTAGAGGCAATCTAATGGCTCGTAAACTTACTGACTGGACACTCTTCTTTACCGTTCTCATGATGACCTGCTTCGGCCTCATCATGGTCTACAGCGCCACCTCTATCACCACCGCCATCCGTGGCGGCAACATGGAAGAACCTTTCCTTCGCCAGCTCGCCGCAGCCGTCGTTTCCTTCTTCCTGCTCATGTACCTCAAGAGGCAAAACTACCTCTTGCTCAAAGATCCCGTCTGGGCCTTCATCCCTCTCGGCCTTGTCATCGCCATGTTGCCCGTTGCCTACTTCATGGATGGCCGGGCGCACCGCTGGATCCGTCTTCCCTTCTTCCAGTTGCAGCCATCAGAGTTTGCCAAGCCAGCCCTAATCGTCTTCGTTGCCTATTTCCTGACTCGCCGCATGCCAGCCCTCAATAGCCGCTACACCCTGATGCCAGCGGCCATGACTCTTGTCGTCCTATCAGGTGTTGTCCTTGTCTCTGACCTCGGCACAGCCATCGCCCTCGTTGTTCCTGTCATTGCCCTGCTCTACGTCGCCGGCATCAAGAAGACCTATCTTGCTGGCGCAGCTGCCGTTGCCATCCTCGTCATGGTGGGCGGCATCATCGCCAAGCCTTACCGTCTCTCACGCGTGGTTCAGTTCGTGGATCCCAATTGGGAATTCATCTCGAAGGTCGATCCCAACGGTTACATCAAAAACTACATCGGCAACTCCAACACCACTCGAGACCCCGGCTATCAGATCCGCCAGGCGAAAATCGCCATCGGCTCCGGTGGAGCTCTTGGCCTCGGCATGATGCAGGGCCGTCAAAAACTGCTCTATCTTCCTGAAGCCCACACCGACTGTATCTATGCCGTCATCGGCGAAGAACTCGGCCTTTGGGGCGCATCTGCCCTGATCGGCGGATACTTCCTGATCTTCTGGCGGGGCTTCCGTCTCTTCTGGTTGGCCAAAGAAGACTTTGGTCGCTATCTCGCCCTCGGCATCAGTATTTCGCTGCTGGTTCAAGCGCTCATCAACATCAGCGTCGTCCTCGACATGGGCCCAGCCAAAGGCATCCCCTTGCCACTCATCAGCTATGGTGGAAGCTCCTTGATGAGCAGTCTCATCTCCCTCGGTATCTTGATGAGTGTCAGTGAGGACGCCCAGTGGCTGGAAAGTGCTTCCTGATGGCCGGTGGAGGAACCGGCGGCCACGTCATGCCTCTGCTTGCAGTAGCAGAACAGTTGCGCACCCGTGGCCACTCGCCCTACTTCATCGGCACCAAAACCGGCTTTGAAGCCCGCCTTGTCCCCGAACGCAAGTTCCCGATCGAATACATCGAAATCGGCGGCTTCGTTGGGCTCGGCCTGGCTCGCAAACTCAAACTGCTTTATCAACTGCCAATGGCAATCCTCAAGTGCCTGGCTTCGATCCGCAAAAACAAACCCGTCGCCTGCTTCAGCCTCGGTGGCTACGCAGCCGCGCCTCCAGTAGTGGCAAGTCTCCTCAGCGGCCTCCCGCTCATCGTCATGGAGCCCAACGCCATGCCCGGCGTGGTCAATCGCTGGATGGGCCGCTTCGCTTACAAGGCTTTACTTTCCTTCCCCCAGGCCGCCAGCTACTTCCCTGCCCGCGCAGTTGAAATCACCGGTCTTCCTGTGCGCGAAGAATTCTTCGCAATCGAGTCGAAGCCCTTCACTGGCGAACTCACACTATTGATCACCGGGGGCAGCCAGGGCTCTCAAACTCTCAACAATGCAGTACGGGAGTTATGGCCATTGCTCCACGGCCTCAACGTCCGACTCATCCATCAGTGTGGCCGCAACCAGGAAGAACAGCTTCGACAGGACTTCACTCAGACCTGCCTCAAGGGCGAAGTAAAGGCCTTTATCCAGGACATGCCTTCTGCCTACCAGGCTGCAGACCTCGTGTTGTGTCGAGCAGGCGCTGGAACAGTCAGCGAACTCGCCGCCGCCGGACGCCCCGCCATTCTGGTTCCCTTCCCCTTCGCCGCCGATGACCACCAGGCGAAAAACGCCCAGGCCGTTGTCGACGCCGGCGCAGGCTTTATGTTCCGCGATTCCGAGCTCACCGGCAAAGCGATCCTCGACATCATCACCAACTTCATACAGCATCCAGATCAGCTGGCAGCCATGTCCGCCAGGGCACATGCCCTCCGCCAGCCCGGCGCAGCAACCCGCGCGGCTGATATCCTATTGAAATTAGATAAAACGTAAACTGGCCAAAATGTTTTTTCGTAAGCAACACTTCCATTTCGTAGGCATCGGCGGCATCGGCATGAGCGGTATCGCCGAGGTCCTGCTTACGCTCGGCCATCGCGTCTCCGGTTCAGACCTCAAACTCACCCCAATCACCGAGCGCCTCGAGGGCCTCGGAGCTAAGATTTTCGTTGGCCACAACGCGTCCAACATTGAAGCCGATGTCACCGCGCTGGTAGTCACATCGGCAGTCAACGAGACCAATTCCGAAATCAAGGAAGCCCGCCACCGCAAGGTCCCGGTGATTCCACGAGGTGAACTACTCTCCGAGTTGATGCGCCTCAAGTACGGCGTCGCCATCGGCGGCAGCCACGGCAAGACAACAACCACTTCGATGACCGCCACCATCCTCGCCAACGGTGGCCTCGACCCAACTGTAGTAGTCGGCGGCCGCGTCAGCACGATGGGCGGCTCCAATGCCCGTGTCGGCCAGAGCGACCTGCTTGTGGTTGAGAGCGACGAAAGCGACGGCAGCTTCCTCAAGCTAGCCCCGATCATCGCCGTCGTAACCAACATCGATCGCGAGCATCTTGACTATTACAAGACCTTCGAGCGCGTTCTCCAGAGCTTCACTGACTTCGTCAACAAGGTCCCTTTCTACGGCACCTCGATCCTGTGCATCGACGACGAAAACGTCCAGCGCATCATGCCCGACATCCGCCGCCGCGTGGTCACCTACGGCACTACACCGCAAGCCGACCTCATGATCCGCAACATCGAGATGGGCAAGGCGTCTTCTTCCTTTGAGATCCACCGCCGGGGCGAGAACCTCGGCCGCTTCGTCGTAAACGTCACGGGCGCGCACAACATCCTGAACTCCACAGCCTCGATTGCCGTCTCGCTTGAACTTGGCCTCGAACCAGCAGTGATTGCCTCAGGCCTCGCTGCCTTCCAGGGTGTCGACCGTCGCTTCCAGTTCAAAGGTGAAGCCGCCGGAGTCACAGTCATCGACGACTACGGCCACCACCCGACAGAAGTCCGCGCGACGCTCAATGCCGCCCGGCAGCGCCAGTTCTCCAAGATCCACGTCCTCTTTCAGCCCCATCGCTACACACGAACCCAGATCCTGATGGACGACTTCGCCCGCAGCTTCTTCGACGCCGACAGCGTCACCCTGCTCGACATCTATGCCGCCAGCGAAGCACCCATCGAAGGGGTCAACACCTCAGCTTTGATTGAGAAGATGCGCGCCTCCGGCCAGCGTGAAGTAGACTACGCACCCAGCCTCGAAGCGGCAGCAAAGCTCTTGGCCAGCAAAGCCAAAGAGGGCGAAATGATCTTGACCCTCGGTGCCGGTACCGTTTCCCAAACCGGCGAACTGATCCTCGCGGAGCTACGCAAATGAAGAAACAAACCCCGCCAGACATCTCGAAGATCCTCAGCAGGGGCGTCATGGCATGCGCCCTGATCGTAGCCATTGGAGGCGGCGTCCTCCTCGAAGGTCAAGTCGAGCGTTACTTCATGCGCGACACGCGCTTCGCGCTGGAGCGCGCCGTCGAATACGGTGATCCCCCGCCCAACCTCAAGATTGAAGGCCTCAAGCACACCGACAAAGAGATGATCCTCAAGGTCTTTGAAGAAGACCTCGGCCGCAGCGTCTTCATGCTTCCCCTCGACAAGCGCCGTATCGAGCTCATGTCCAAGCCTTGGATCAAGGACGCAACTATCGCCCGGCTCTGGCCAAACTTGATTACGGTCCGTATCGAAGAACGAAAGCCGGTAGCCTTCGTCAAGCGCGGAGGCGGCGCTGAGACGACTGTGATCGACGCCGAAGGCGTGCTGATGGAAGCACCTCCTTCAGCTACGTTTAGTCTGCCAGTAGTGGACGGCGTTGGCCCCGATGTCGAAGAAGACGCCCGCCGCCTGCGTATGCGCCGTGTCGAACGACTGATCAAAGACCTCGGCGATCACGTCAAGGAGATCGGCGAGATCGACAGCACCGATAGCGAAAACCTCCGTGTCGTCCAGCCATTCAAGGGCCGCGCAGTTACCCTGATCCTGGGCAATCGCAATTTCAAGATGCGTTACGAGAACTTCCTTTCCATGGCCGACCAGCTCATGGAGAAGCTCCCGAACGCCATTACCTTTGACCTGCGCTTAGAGGAACAGGTCACAGCCGCTGAAGAGCGCATCCCGGAGCCCAAGACAGCCCCCATCGTTGAAGAGAGGAAAGCGAGGAAGAATCGTGGCCGATAAGAAGAACTATGCAGTAGGTCTTGACGTCGGCAGCGCCTGGACGCGTTGCCTGATCACAGAGGTAGTCGATGGCGGCCTCGAGTTCCGTGGCCATGGCCAATTCGAATCCAAGGGCTGGCTCAAGGGTCGAGTCAGCGACCAGCATGCCATCAGTGAAAACATCCGCTGGGCCGTGCAGATGGCCGAGTGTCAGGCTCTGGTCTCTGTCAGCGGCGTTGTAGCCGGCCTCGGTGGTAGCGGCATTGATGGCATGACCTCACGCGGGGTCTACGAGTTTGGCCGCCCGCGCCAGATCGACTCCGGAGACATGACCTATGTCGTCAAGCAGGCTGCTGAAGTCAAGCTCGAGCACGACCGCATGATCCTGCAGGTCTGCCCGCAGGACTTCATCGTCGATGGCCGCGCCAACATCCGCAACCCCAAGGGCATGGCCGCCTCACGCTTTGAGGCTCACGTCCACCTGGTTACGGCCAGCGAACAGGAACACAGCGTCATCCAGAACGCAGTCAATGAAGCCCATCTTGCGATGGACGAATCAGTCTTTGAACCGATCGCGGCTGCTTACTGCGCCACCAGCGAAGGCGAGCGCGAGCATGGTGTCGGCATCATTGACATCGGAGCTCACTCCACCGATGTAGCTCTGTATGAAGGCGAAGCCCTGGTGGGCAGCTTCAGCGTCGGCATCGGCGGCGACCACTTCACGAAGGACCTCGCCTACTACCTCACCAGCAGCCGCGAAGACGCTCAGCTGCTCAAAGAAGAATTCGGCTGCGCTCTGCTTGGCCTCTCCAGCGGCAACACGCTGATCGAAGTGCCAGGCGCTGAGGGTCGCGAAGCCCGCGAGATCTCTCGCTGGCAGATCGTCGAGATCCTCGAAGCCCGTGCTGAACAGCTCTTCCAGGTGATACGCAAAGAGATTGGCCGCCTCGGCATGGACGGCAACCTACAGGAAGGTGTCGTATTGACCGGTGGCGGCGCCAAGCTGCCCGGTATGCTCGACATCGCTGAACGTGAACTGAACTGCCCCTCTCGCAACGGACTGCCCGATGCGATCAACAACTGGCCGGACGAACTGCTGAGCCCCGAATGGACAACCGTCGCCGGGCTTGCGATGTACGCTGGCCGCATGAAACTGCGCCGTGACGGCAAGCGCAAAACGCCGCGGCTCCTGAACCTGGTGCTGCGCTAAGGAGGCAATGATGGAACTGAAATTCTCACTTGAAGACGACTTCTCGCTCAACACCAAGATCAAGGTAATCGGTGTCGGTGGTGGGGGTAGCAATGCTGTAGCCCGGATGATGGACTCTGGCCTCAAGGGCGTTGAGTTCTACATTCTCAACACCGACAAGCAGGCTTTGCAGGCCTCTCCGGTACCGAACAAGCTGGCGATTGGAACCAAGATCACTAACGGCCTCGGCGCTGGCGCCGACCCGGCGATTGGCCGCAACGCCGCGCTCGAAGATACCGACAAGATCATCGAAATCCTCGAAGGCGCAGACATGGTCTTCGTCACGGCTGGCCTCGGTGGCGGTACCGGCACTGGCGCTGCTCCTGTGGTGGCTGCACTGGCCCGTGAGCTAAACGCCCTTACCGTTGCCGTTGTCACCAAGCCCTTTGAGTTCGAAGGGCCGCGCCGCAAGAAGTGTGGCGAGCGCGGATTGAGCGATCTTGCCGCTGCTGTCGACACGGTAATCCCGATTCCGAACGACCGTCTGCTTTCACTTGTGCCCAAGGGCACGAGCTTCTTTGAAGCCTTCCGTATCGCCGATGACGTGCTTCGTCAGGCAGTACAGGGCATCAGCGACATCATCACCACTCCTGGCCTGATCAACCGCGACTTCTCCGACATCAAGAGCATCATGACCGGCATGGGCTATGCCATGATGGGCACTGCTTCGGCTACGGGTGCCAATGCTGCGCTGCTCGCGGCAGAGCAGGCCATCAGCAGCCCGCTGCTTGAAGAAGGCGGTGTGCGTGGTGCCCGCGGCATCCTGATCAATATCACCGGCTCCAGCCGTCTTGGCCTGCACGAAGTGAACGAGGCCTGCTCGTTGATCCGCAAGGCCGCTAGCTTTGAGGATGTTCAGATCAACTTCGGCGTTGTGATGAACGAGAACATGGGCGAAGAGGTGAAGATCACTGTTATCGCAACCGGGTTTGAGCGTGAGTCGCTACCTCAGATTGAGCGCCGTGTGCGACAGGCTGAATCGATCGTGATCGAGACACCCATGGTGATGGCAGCGAGCGCTGGGGTGACCAGCAATGTCTTCACGAACTATGAGCCGGAACCCGAGCCTGAGCCCGAGCCGATTCCGGTTGAGATCCCTCAGGTAGTGGAAGAAGAGACCGACGACTACGACGTTCCTGCTTTCCTCAAGCGGGAACGCCGGCTTTTCCAGTAGACGCTTAAGCGTCTACGTGGTCGTGGAAGAAGGTGTCGATCGACGCCTTGTACTCACTTAGCTGACCATTGAGGCCATTCATCTCGGTGCGCGACATCGGCTGGAAGGCCTTGGCGATGGCGACATTCTGCTCGAGGTGTTCGACCTTGGGCATGCCGAGGATGACTGCGCCTACGGGCAGGGTGAGCGAGTAGCGGATCAGGTTGTCGACCGAGGTCTTGCCGTTCAACTTCTCCTGGGCGAAGATCTTCATGGCCGTGACGCCCATCTTCTTGCGCAAGGCTACCGGTAGTGCGAGAGTCTCGAAGCTGTCGGTTGCGGGGTTGCCGTCGTTGCGGGCCTGGCCGATGCGGGCGGCGTTGAGGGCAAACTGGGTGACGTTGAAGTCGTGCCGCTCGAGGGCCGTCTTGAGGACCTTGGGGTCGGTATGGCAGGAGACGCCAACGTTGTGGACTACCTTCTGATCGCGCATCTTATAGAGCATGTTGAGGACGCCGTCCTTGGCTTCAATGGCGGCTAGGTCTTCTTCGGTGGTGAGGGAGTGGATCTGGACGGTGTTGAAGTGATCCGTCTGGCAGCGCTTGAGAGAGCCTTCGAGGATCCGCATCGCGGCATCGCCATTGCGGGCCGGGAGTTTGGTGACGAGGTAGACGTCTTTACGGCGTGCGCCGAGGGCTTTGCCGACACGGGTCTCGCTCAGACCGGCACCGTAGTCGTAGGCCGTATCGAAGTAAGTGATGCCAAGGTCGAGGGCCTTGTGAATAACGGCAATCGCGTCGTCTTCATTCTTGTAGGAGAGGAAGCGGCTTCCGCAACCGAAGCCGACGATCGAGATTCGCTTGCCGGTCTGGCCGAACAAACGGGTGGGCATGGGAGAGGCTGCGCTCAAAGCTGCTGCGGCTGTAGTGCCGAGGAAGATGCGACGGGATTGGCTCATTTGAGGACCAGAATACACTATAGAGATGAAGCTAGTCATTGGGTTATTGTGTCTGTCGCTGGGTGCGGCCGAGGTGGTGAAGGAGGCTGACGCCAAGTCTTTGAGCGCGATTGTGTCTTTTTTGGCGAGTGATTCGCTCGAAGGCCGCGAGACGCCTTCAGCCGGACAGACCATTGCGGCTGACTATATTGCCAGTGAGTTTCGGCGGGCGGGGCTGAAGAGTTCGTTTCAGGATGCCAAGGTGTCTGTGCGCCGGGTGGTTCGGGACGGCTTTGACGTTAGCCTCAGTGATGGCACCAAGACCGTCAAGGTACCCGTGGATACGGCATTCTGGACCGCAGGGCCGAAGGTGGAACTCAGCGGGGCGGCTGTGAAGGTTGTGAAGATGGCCGAGTTGCGTGAGCTCAAGACCGAAGGCATCGAGCCAGTAGTGATCATCGAAGGACCAGGCGGACCAGGCTTGCAGCAGGCGGTGATGAAGCTATCGGCGGCTGGGGTGAAGGTGGTGATTCTGGTGGGGATCCCGATGGCCTTACCCATCCAGACGCTTGAGTTTGACGACCAGCCAAAGATGGGCCTGGTGATGTTGCGGACGAGCAATGCCGATGCCGAGGCGATGCTCAAGAGCGGTGGGGCGCTGAAGCTGTCGGCGAAGATCGCCGAGGCGACTGCTTCGAACGATGTGGCTCGCAATGTGATCGGCATCCTGCCTGGCAGTGATCCGCAGCTCAAGGACGAGTACGTGTTGCTCACTGCGCACTACGACCATCTGGGCATTCGGCCCAAGAACGACGGAGACAAGGTTTACAACGGGGCTAACGATAACGCGAGTGGGGTGGCCAGCATCATCGAGAGTGCGCGCCTGATTGGGCAGTTGCCGGTTGCCCCCAAGCGGAGCATCATGTTTGTTGCCTTCTTTGGCGAAGAGCGCGGCTTGCTTGGCAGCCGCTATTTTGTGCGACATCCGCTGGTGCCGCTGGCGAAGATGGTGGCGAATATCAACCTCGAGCAGACGGGCAGGACCGATTCCAGCGAAGGCCCGAACGTGGGCCAGGTGAATCTGACTGGCTACCATTTCTCGACGATTCACAAACATCTCGAAGAGGCTGGCAAGGCGACAGCGCTCAAGATTGTGAAGCATGAGAAGTTCAGCGACCCTTACTTCAATGCCAGCGACAATGCGGCGTTTGCGCAGGTGGGCGTGCCTTCTACGACGATGAGCGTGACCTATGCTTTCCCCGATTATCACCAGCTTGGCGATGAATGGGAGAAGATCGACTACGCGAACATGGCCAAGGTGACCCGGGCGATTGCGCAGGGGGCTTACCTAGCGGCCGATGCGGCTGAGCGGATTGTCTGGAATGCGGATGAGCCAAAGACGAAGGCTTACCGCGAGGCGGCCGAGAAGCTTCTCCAGGCAAAGTAGGCTGCGGGGATCAACAAAAGCCAGAGCCAGGAGTAACCAGAAGTCGAAACGGCACTGGCGGCGAGGATGTCTGAGCGGAGGTTGGCCATGGGGAGTTTCTCGAGACTCGATACCGGGAGTGAACCCATGACACGGTCTTTACTGGTGGACTCTTCGTCCTGCGGGAGTTTGGCGACGATGTCACTGATTTCACCGTAGCCGGTGAAGAGGCTCTTGTCGTGGGTGAGCGGGTAGAGCGTAGTCTTGCCGTTGAGCTTGGACTCGATGATGGCGTTGGGGTCGTTGCAGACGCCCATGCGGTAGTAGCCGCCGAAGGGTAGTTCGGGATGAGCCTTCTGAATGGCCGTGTAGACGCGCATGACTTCGCCGATCACACGCATGGCTTCGATTGCTTGCTCACTTTTGTAGGTGTGGGCGGTGTTGCCGAGGACCCAGGCCTGGTCTTTCGTGTCGATGGGCCGGATTACTGCTTTGCCGTCGATGCCGAAAAAGAAGCAGAGTGAGGCGTTGACCTTGGGGCCAGTGATGAAAATTTCGTGCTGGGAGTGGGGTGCGGGGACCAGGAGGTTTCTATTCTGGCCCGGGATGGGGATGCCGGTATCGAGCCAGAAGGGGGTGAGAACTTCTTTGCCCTTGTACTTGAGATCGCCGAAGTTGGCGAAGTAACGGG
This sequence comes from Bryobacter sp., assembly GCA_044376335.1. Classification (GTDB taxonomy): domain Bacteria; phylum Acidobacteriota; class Terriglobia; order Bryobacterales; family Bryobacteraceae; genus Bryobacter. The sequence continues at coordinate 19,334 of JBIPMY010000006.1, read as the reverse complement.
AGTCGCGGACTTCGATGGTATGGCCGTCGGCGGCCAGTTGGCGGAGGAGCTTTTCTGGATTGGGTTCGTTTAGTCTGGCGGCGAAGCTGACGCTGTCGTCCTTGAGGCTAAGCATTTCATCACCAAACATGAGCCCCATGCCGAGCGGCTTGGGGCCGGGCGTGCTGGGTGGAGCTGGTTCGTCGCTGGGCTTAGGGAGAACGCGGCCAGCCATGCGGACACTGCGGCCCAGGGTTTTGACGGTGATGCCCGGGAAGGAATCGAGGGCCTTCCACTGCTGATCTTTGATATAGCCGCGCAGACGAGTGACTTCGTCGGGGCCGAGGATCCGGATGCCTTCGACGAGTTTGTTTACGAACTCGGGTTGGGCTGAGACTTCTTTGGCAACGTCTGAGAGGAGGACGTAGTCTTGAGCGAGGAGTAGCAGTAGGAGTGGGGTCATTGCAGGTATTGCTTCCACCAGTTCATTTCTTGTTGGTATCGATGGACCGTGTTCCACGGGGACCAGCCGCCGTGATACTCGCCGGGGTAGCGCACGAAGCGGGTTGGGACTTTGCGCTTTTGTAAGGCAGTATAGAGCTCTTCGGCTTGCGCGATGGGGACGCGGAGGTCTGCTTCGCCGTGAATGAATAGCGTCGGAGTTTGGATGTTGGCGGCGTAGGTGATTGGCGAGTACTTGATCATCGTTGCGTTGCCGGTTGCTTCCCAGGGGGGGCCGAGAAATTCGGTTTCTTTGGTGCGGGGGATGTCGCCGGTGCCGTAATTGCTGATCCAGTTGGTGGGGCCAGCGCCGGTAATGGCGGCGCGGAAGATGTTGGTGTGGCCGATGGCCCAGTTGGTGAGGAAGCCGCCGTAGGAGTAGCCGGTGATGCCCATACGCTTGGGGTCGACACGGTATTTTTTGATGGCCTGATCGACACCGGCCATGATGTCGGCCATATCTTTGTCGCCCCAGCCACCCCAGGTGCCCCAACGGAATTTCTCACCGTAGCCGGTGGAAGCACGGGGGTTGGTGTAGAGGACGATGTAGCCGGCGGCGGCCTGGAGCTGGTGGAGGAAAGAGAATGAGGAGGCGTATGCGCCGTGCGGGCCGCCGTGGATGTTGAGGATGAGCGGATAGGGGCCGCCTTGTGGTGAATAGTTGGGCGGGAGGGTGACCCAGCCTTCGATTGAGGCTCCGTCTGTTGAGTCAAAGTAGATGCGTTCGGTTTTGCCCAAAGCCCAGCGGGCGGGTTGGGTAGTGATTTGGGTTTGTTTTGTTGGGGCTGCCAGCGGGGCTGAGAAGAGTTCGACCGGCTTGTCTGCAGTGGTGGCCGTGTAGGCCATTTGGCCGGTTTCGAGGTTGAGGTCAAAGTCGTTCAACAAACGGTCACCCTGGGTGATCTGCTCGACTCGTTTGGTGGCGAGGTCGAGCTGGTAGAGGTGGCCGGTGCCGCGGAGATTGGCTTCGAAGAGAATGCTCTTGCCGTCTTTGGAATATGTCGGCTTCTCGGGGAGATCGTCCCAATCGGGGGTGAGGTTGGTTAGTGGGCCGCCGGTAGCGGGGATGGAGTAAATGTCTTGCGGGCTGCCTTGGCTTCGTTTGTTCGCGAGGATCAGGTTGAGACTTTGCTCGCGGAGGACGGCGATGGTTTTGCCATCTGGGGACCAGGTGGGGCTGCGGTGGTGGTGGTTATCGTTGGTGAGGCGATTGAGTTTGGCTTCGATTGTTACGGTGAAGAGATCGGCGCGCTCGTAGGTGTGTTCGTCGCGCTGGTGCATGTTGGCGACGAAGGCAAGGGATTTGCTGTCGGGGGACCAAGCGATGTTTTCGACATTGACGCCGAGAGAGGTGAGTTGCCTCGCTTCCCCGCCCTGGCGTGGGAGAAGGAAGAGCTCCTGAGAAGGAGTTGTCTTTGGATCGGGCAGGTAGCCCCGGCCATCGAAGCGGAAGTTCATCCAGTCGTAGGCGCGGCCTTTGAAGCGCTGCTCTGTGAGGCGTTCGAATTCGGTCTGAGTATTGGCTGGTCTGGGAGATTGGCTTCGTTTGGTGAAGGCGATCCACTGGTTGTCGGGGCTGAAGACGGCGATGCCGTCGAGGCCGGGGATCTGGAAGGGCTCGGCATCAAGATCGACAGAATTCAGGAACCAGGACCTGCCACTGGCGGAGAAGGCGAGGAGTTTGCCATCTGGTGACCACTGAGGGTTGGCGACACTGGCCTTGATCTGGGTGAGGCATTTGGCGGCGATGCAGAGCTGGCTGTGGCGGCGGTTTTCGGCTTCGATGATTTTGGTTTGCAGGTATGCGATCTGCTTGCCGTCGGGAGAGAGAGATGGGGAGGAGACGGTCTCTACTTTGTAGTAGTCGGCAAGGGTGATTGGGTTCGTTTGAGCAAGAACAGAAACCAAAAGTAGAAGTTGCATTGCTAGCCTTTATACCAATCCACGACCTTGCGTGCAGCGGCAGGGCCGATGGACGCGGCGAGGGCTTCGATGGGTGTGGCTTTCACTTGCTCTGGACTGCCAAATTCTTTGAGCAGTTTTCGCATGGTGATTTTGCCGATGCCGGGGATGCTTTCGAGTTCACTTGTCAGCCGGCTTGTGTTTCTTCTCGAGCGGTGGAAGGTGATGGCGAAGCGGTGGGCTTCGTCTCTAATTGTCTGGATGAGATGGAGGGCCGGGTTGTGGCGCTCGAGAATCGATGGCTCGTCTTCCTGGCCGTAGACGTAGATGATTTCTTCCTTCTTTGCGATTGAGGCCAGAGGCTGGTTGATGACGCCGATTGCTTCCAGTGCTTCGGCAGCAGCGTGGAGCTGGCCGAGGCCACCGTCGATCAGTACGAGGCCGGGGAAGGGTTGGTTCTCTTCTTTGAGACGGCTGTAGCGGCGGGTTACTACTTCTCGCATCGAGGCGAAGTCGTCGTTGCCTGCTACGGTCTTGATGATGAATTTGCGGTAGTCAGCCTTTTTCATCTTGCCTTCTTCCCAGACGACCATCGAGGCTACTTTGTCAGTACCCGAAATGTGGGAGATATCAAAGCATTCGATTCTGTTGGGGGCTTCTTCGAGATTGATTGCGTCTTTGAGGGCTTCCTTGATTGCTAGCGAACTTGGGCGGAGGACGCGGAAGCGTTGCTCGAAGCTGTGGCGGGCGTTGGTTTCAACGAGGCCGAGCATGGCTTTCTTTTCGCCACGCTGGGGCGTGTTGATGGTGCACTTGCGGCCGCGCTTTTCGGTGAGGAGTTCTTCGAGGATGTCGCGGTCTTCAAATTCGATCGGGACGTGGATGATGCCGGGGATGTGTTGCTGATTCAGGTAGACCTGAATGAGGACCTGCTGGAAGAAGTCGCTGGCATCGAAGTGGTGCTGGTCTTCCCAGAAGATTTCTCGACGGTCGACGATGCGGCCGCGGCGGAGATGGAAGAGATTTACTGCAACGAGGGGAGGCTCGGCGTAGTAGGCGAAGATGTCGGTATCGTCTCCGTCGGCTGAGGCCACTTTTTGGCGCTGCTCCATTTCGGTGACGGTAGAGATGAGGTCGCGGAAAGAGGCGGCACGCTCGAATTCGAGATTTTCGGAGGCCAGGTTCATTCTGGCTTCGAGGTCTTTGGTGAGGTCTTTGAGTTTGCCTTCGAGGAAGCGGCGAACGTCACTTACGGAATCGTTGTAGGTTCCGATCTGGACGAGGCCGTCGACGCAGGGGCCGTGGCAACGGTTGATGTGGAACTCGAGGCAGGCATGGGTATGGGTTTTGTTGAAGTCGACTTTGCAACTGGGGATTTTGAAGTTGCGATGGATGAAATTGACGAGGCGGTAGGCAAGGTTGCCCGGAAAGTAGGGGCCGTAATAGGTGCCGTCTTTGCGGATGCGCCGGGTGACGTAGACGCGGGGGAACTTCTCGTTGGTGAGCTTGATGTAAGGGTAGGTTTTGTCGTCGCGGAGGAGAACGTTGAAGCGTGGCTTGTGCTGCTTGATGAGGTTGTTCTCAAGGCCAAGCGCTTCTTTCTCGTTGTCGACGAGGATGTAGGTGATGTCACGGGCTTCGAGGACCATGGTGCCGTTTTTGGCTTCGTTTAGACGATCGTCGTTGAAGTAGCTGCGGACGCGGGCGCGGAGGTTTTTCGCCTTGCCGACATAGATGACGGTTTGGCTCGCGTCACGCCAAAGATAGACGCCGGGGCCGGTGGGGAATTGGGTGACCTTTTCCTTGAGAGTGTCTAGCCAATTCATGGGAGGACTACAATTTAATTGTGGCATGTCGATACCTGTTGGCTTTGTTTTGTATTTTCGCTGGCACCGGGCTGGGGCAGGTGAAACCTCCGCCGACGGTAGAGCCGCCTGAAGAAGACGAGACGCTGGTTAAAGAAAAAAAAGAGTATGAGTTCAATCCGATCCAGGCCTTGTCTGAGATCAAGATTGGGAACTACTACATGAAGAAGGGGAGCTATCGCGCGGCAACGGGAAGATTTCTTGAAGCCACGCTTTGGGACCCGACCAACCCCGAGGGGTTCTACGAACTGGGTAGGGCGCATGAGAGGGCCGGGAACCAAAAAGGCAAACGCGAGGCCTGGGCCAAGTTTCTAGAACTGGCACCCGAGGATAAGCGGGCAGCAGAGGTGAAGAAGAAACTTGGACCTGGCAAGTAGGGTCACGGCTGGCGCTTGAGCCACTGGTGCTGGATGGCATGAGTGAGCTTTCTGATGCCGTCTTCCCAGGCAGGGAAGAAATCGATGTACTGAAGCTCGCGCACGATGCGCGCAGGCAGACGGCAATCATCGAAACGGATCGGGACGATGAACGTATCTTCAAGTGGAAGCCGGAGAGCAATGTCGAGGGCGTAGCGGATCTCGGCCTGGAAGCCCCCGCGTTTGCGAACTGAGTTTTTCGACATACAACCGACGAAAAAGTCACTGGCTTCGATTGCGGCCTCAATCAGGCGCGGCCAGTTCTGACCTGCTTTCAGGTTCTTTCGATCCATCCAGGGGTTAAAGCCAGCCTGAACGAGTTGGTCGTAAAGCAGGTCTGCTTTTTCGGCGTCCTCGGCAGCATAACCAATGAAGACACGAGGAGCGTCGAGGGCGACAAAGTGGAAACCTCCGCCGTCTTGCGGCAGGAAGGTACCGAAGCCTTCGATCTCTACGGGCTTACCGTTTTTAAGCGACTCCAGAATGATCTGAGCCACTTGTTGATCGTTGAAGCGGGAATTGGTAAAGGACATTAAGGTGCCTCCGTTTTTGCGACCTTTCGATTCGGTTGATTGGGGAGTTTACGCCCCAAGGGGCCAAGACCCGGCCAAACGGCGGGGTGGCCGTGCTTCCAGCCTTTGAGGATGGACAAGACGACCTGGTCGAGGTAGTCAGCTGCCTCGGCCTGTGAACTTTGGTTGGATCTGGCGAGGCGGCGGGTGATGTCGGACTTGTTCATGAGGGCCTCGATTCGCGGCTAAGGCGGCTTTGTTCGACATAGGTGATTCGCAAGGCGGAATCTTTGGTTGTGGCTTGGAAGCTGGACGGTTGCAGCAAGCGTGAGATGGGAGCAGCAGCCGGGATAACTACGGGGGAGTTGTGTGCGTGAGTGACGAGGTCTTGCACATCGACAGCAGCGCAGCGATCCGCATAAGACTGATGGAGCAAGGCGAGGGCCTGGACGGCAGAACGTTCGAGCCCACGCATGTAGCGCTGAACGCGAGTGAGGTGGTTGAAGGCGTTGTTGTCGCCCGGATTTGAGAGGCTTTGTTCGAGGGCTGAAACATGGACAGCTTCGGCACGGATGAGCAGAAATTGAGCGAAGGCATATTGCTCGAAGAGCAAGGTTTCATGGGTGGAGCCGGGGTTGAAATCGGCGGCGAGGGTTTGGCGGAAATCGAGGAATTGATCCTGGATATGCGCTGGAAACTGATCGATCGAAGTGGCAGTGAGGCCATGTCGCATCGCGTTTTTGCTGACAGTAAGTTTGCCTGCGAGAGTAGTTGGGCCGGTTGAGCTTTGCGCATTCTCGCGATTGGCAGAGATTTGATACTGAGTAGCCATTTCTTGTTCTCCTGAAAATGAAATGGCGGGCTGGGCACTCCACTAGTGGAGTACCCAGCCCGCCTACAGGAATTACAGTATCAGGCAGAAAATCAGGCGAATCGGGTCAGAATACGACTTTGCGAATGAAATGAGCTACTTAGAGGCCAAATTTTTTTGGAAAATAGTTGTGAACGAAATCGGGGAGGCTTTGGAGCCCTGGTTGGCTCTTTACAAAAACACCATATTCCCGAAGGGGCTCTGTTGATTCTGAAACCAGGAGTTGGACCCAGTATTGACCGGGCGGGAGGCCCTTAGGCAGAGACAAAAGTGGAGAGTGTTTCTGTGGTGTCGATTTGAAGATGAAGCCGTCGCTGGACAAAAGGCGTAAGGAATACGGCGAACTGGTGATTGAGGCGGGAGCATCGATATCAAGGGTGAGAGCCTCGGCCGCAAGGTGAGTATCGACGGCAAGAGAGCGAGTTGAAGTGAGGCTCACGTGCCTGAAATTTGTCAAGGGTTCTTGAACCCGGACCATCAAGAAGAGCAAGGCTAAAGCGACTATGAGTCCAAGGCTGGCGAGCGGGTAGAGGCCGGCTGGAAGCAATCGACGTGTGCCCTCCGGGGGCGGTGGCGAACTTTTGAGGAAAAGTTCAGATTCGCGCAAGGTGGCGACAAAGACATCTAACTCTTCCAGTTTTAGCTGGCAGGATTTGCACACCAGAAGATGGGATTCGATTGCCCGGATTTCAAGGGGAGAGGAGATGGAGCCGTTACAGTAAAAATCTAAGTTCTCGGCTCCCGGACAGTGGCACATATCTTCGGTCGAGCACTCGCTGACCAAGACCGTAGGGAATTTAAGGTTCATGAAAGTTTGAAGGACCGGTGGGTCCTGTTGCAAGTAAGTGTCAGGCCTGGAGACAAAGTCTCTGGAAATGTAGACTATTGGCGCGTTTCGCGAGCTTTCTACGACCATACTCAGCGAATCTGGACTTGGCTCTCGATTTGAGGAGCCGAAATTGCACTTCGGTGAGATCCATTTCGTGGCAAATGAAATCTGCGGACTCCCCGGAGAGATAGAATCTGGACAGAATTTCACGGTCTCGAGGGTGGAGTTCGAGAAGGACGGCCTGCATGATTCGAATGGACTCTGAATCCACCGCGACTTCCTCGGGATTTTGGCGGGTGGAAGGAAGTTGGAATTCGGAGTCTGAATCTACTTCTCTATTTCTTTTCCAGACCGCCTGGGAAATTTGATTGGCAATTCTTCTTCTGGTTATCGTTCTAATAAAGCCAGCAAGACACTCGGGATTTCGGAGCTCGCCGTTCTGGATAGCGTCGATGGTAATGAGAAAGACATCGTGAACGTGATCGTCCAGATCCTGCTGGCCAAGCTGTCTGGCAATCAGCAGCCGGATGCCGCGACCAAATCGAGAGTACAACTCCTCGATGGCCTCAGGCTGTTTTCTGTAGATCCCGTCTACAAGAATTATCCAGTTCGAATTCTCATTCTGGAGGGGAGAAGGGATGGTCTGGGCGGGCAGCAGGACAGCAGCTGGCTGAGAAGGGAAAAGGGGGAGCTGGGTCGGCTTGGCAGTGGGGGCATTGGATTCAGTTAGTTGAAGTATGGCAGTTAACATCTTATGAACTCTAAGCAGGCAAGCTAAGGTCAGGAGACCCTGGCGACCGTACCATAGGTACTAAGCCTTAGCGTTGCTATAAGGTAGTGAATCGACAGGCTAAAAGATTTCAAGATTTCTTTAGTTTTTCTGAAACGGTTTGGCGAGTTCGGGATCAAGCGAGCTTTTGGGGTGCATCCAGACAGTCGAGGGTGAGCTCGAGGAGTCGGGGCAACTGCTGTGCGCGAAGCAGCAATCCCTGCGATAGCTGGAGTGCCTTGCTGGCAAGGTTGCCATCCAACCAATCTGCAGGCAAGGTGCTGATGAGAGCTTCCAAGTAAGAGACAGAGAGGGATTGGGCCATTTTGATCCATGGCTCCAGTTGCACTACGGAGGACAAGCCCTGGTATGCAATGCGGCTGGAATAGAGACCGTGAGCAGGTGCAATCTTGAAATCAAGGGACCTGCCGTTAAAGCACAACCCCTGATCAATGAGAACGGCATGGAGCCCTGGAGACTGATCTGAGCACGGCAAGTTCTGAACAGAATTGGACTCAATGGCACGGCGACGGATAAAGACAGCCTGGCGGCAATCCAAATTGGCGAGCCATTTGTCGGCTACGAGAGCACCCCAGAAACACTCCCGATTGGCGAGCAGGAGCCAGCTTGGATCGGGGAGGAAGTCATGAATTGTCTGTTGTTCGGGATTTACTGGATAGGAAATGGCGAGGTGAGTCTGGTTTGGATTGAAGGCCTGGTGAGGATTAACTTGGGCATGGAGAGCAGGGTTGGAAATTCTGGCCCATGAGAGTTGGGGGACGGGCAATTGCAGGGCAGCCAGAAGGTTGGTGGCGAGATATTCGGCAATGAGGGAGGTATTGCCTTGTGGATTGCTATGGAGCTTGAGGATGTAGTGTCTGCCATCGGAAGCCCGAATTCTGGAGGCACGTGAGCCACCGCGAAGGGACGTAATCCACTGTTCGACTTCGATACAAGGAAGTGAAGGGAACGATTGAGAATGCGTGGCAAAGTGCATACATAATGGCAGTCTGTTCAGGGAAAGATCAATATCGTGAGAGTTGCAGGAAGTTGAATGAGCACAATGGACTACACCCCAAAGGGGGGATGGGCAGCCCCTGGCATATACCGAGTCGGCATATACCAGGGGGATAGTAGCCTTTAGGGATTGAACTGAGCGGGATAACGAATGACGGAATAGTTTCTTAAGGCAAGGGAATCGCCAGAAGAGGTAGTCAATCGTGCCCGAAAGTCGATGGTGAACGCGCTGGTTGGGTTAATGGAAAACTCCGGCACTTTGAGATCGAGAGCGGCAGAAACGCCGTAAGTTTGAATCTGCCAAGCGGTACCAGAGCTGAAAAGCCCAGCAGTGCCATCGAAAGCGATACGCTGCTCTGACGAAGGCAAGGAGCGAGTGTAGAGGGTAGAGCCTGCTAAGCGCATCTCTACCTCGAAAGCAGAAGCAGCACCGGTATGGTTTACGGTGAACTGAACCACGAGCCGATCTCCAGAATCGAGGAAGGAAGCGGGAATTGAGCAGCTCCCAATAACGGTGAAGGCGAGAGAGGAAGTAGCCCCGCCGCTGGAGGAGCAAAGTACTTGAGGAAGCGGGTGTGTCTGACCTGCCTCCATACTCTTGCGAGCCTGTTGAGTTGAGTTGAACCAGAAGTCCCCGTTGAGGCGGCCGCTGGGGTCGGTGTTTGAGCCGAGGTCGCGCCAGCCAGATCTCGCAGAAGTGGTTGTCGTAGACAATCGTTGTGCAACGAAGCCACCATCAGAATCCATGCGCGCGAGCTCGACGCCAGCAGTTGAAAGCCATCGTGACAGGGGCGTGGAGCTTTGAGCTGCGCCGGCCTGAACCGTAAGCCCCGTGACACCGATGCTGGACCGAGCGTCAAAGAGATGAAAGGAAGTGGACGGAGAAGTTGTACCGAGACCAAGCCGCTTGGAAGAAGAGTCATAGACAAAATTAGAGTTGTCCTGGGCAAGGGAGCCCGACGCATTGGTAAAGGGAATGGAGCGGTTGGAGAAATTGGTGAAGAGACAATTGCCCCAGGAGGCATCAGTCCCGTTTGAGACGAGGCAACGGCCCGAGCCACCGATGGAAAGGGAAGTCCATCTTGCGGGTGAGCCCTGACCGACGATGAGACTACCCACTGCAACAGAAGCGGCAGTAGTATCCCCGTGCAGGCTGCTTAAGAGGTTGTGTGCTGGAGCACCGATACAGCCGGTTCGGAATTGAAGCTTGAGGACGTCGCCAGTTTGGGGAATTGCGCCGCTCTGGAAGGTCAAGATGTTTGAAGTTAAGAGATAGTCAAGGCCGGAGTGAAGGGTGATTCCATTGCGAAATACAACCAAACTCGAGGCTGGAGAGGGGATGGCAGAGAGAACGAAAACGGTGTTAGAGCCGTTGATTGAGCCAAAGGGAATTTCGTTGTCGACGAAGGTGCCCGTGCAGGGCTGAGCCCTGGAGATAGAGGGCAAAAGAGTAAGAAGCAAAAGCATCGGGGCGGTGAGGCTCCAGTGCATTCGCATTGAGCGAAACAAGTTGAAACTGAACATTTGAATTCCAAGAAAGGGGGATTGCGCGATCCAAGCCCAACAAAGTTGAGGATGATCGCTCCCCGTTGCGATTGTGCGCTGCGAGGAGGCCGGTATTGGGCTGTGCTGGCCCAATGGGATGTATTCGAAGGGGATAAATGTTGTTTTGTTCTTTGTTGGCAGCGCTTTAGAGAGGAGAGGGAGGAGTTTCCGATTCTTCAAAGATTCTTGTGAACGCAATTGCGTTTGGAGGATAACTTTTTTGAAAGAGCGACACAATTGGTTGCTATGAATGGCATATTGTCGAGACGAAGTGCATTGATCGGGATGGCTGGACTTGCTCTTGGGCAAGAAGGACCGGCGGATTTGGAACGTGTGAAAGTAGGCGCGATGCCACCGGGTTTTGAGTTGCCTTCGGCTGGTGGAGGAAAGGTGAGTTTGGGCTCACTGAAGGGCAAGGATGTGGTGCTGGTTTTCTACCGGGGCTACTGGTGACCCTATTGCGCCACGCAACTAGTTGAGTTGCATAAGCTGATTCCGGCCGGGCGGAAAGATCGCACGGTGATTGTGGCAATTGCGCCGGATGCGATGGAGAAGCTGGGGGATATCATCCCGAAGGTGAAAGCCAAGACAGATGGGCAATTTTTGGTGACGCTGCTGAGCGATGCGGATCATGCGGTGATTGACCGGTATGGTTTGTTGAATGCAGAGGCTGCGGCGCGGGGCAGATTTTTGCCTCATCCGACGACTTATGTTTTGGACAAGAGGGGTGTGGTGAGGTGGAAGTTTACCGAGAAGGATTATAAGGTGCGGCCGACGAATGAGGTTATTTTGAAGGAGCTGATTAAGCTGGAGTAGATGGCAGGTGAGAGGTTTCGACGCAAGAAGGATTCCCGTGTAAGAGCCGCAGCCCCGATGGGGGGAAATGCACTCGCACCACGACGGTGACTGACATAGCGTTAGGTTTGAGATCGACGGGGCGGCACTGCTGGTGGCATCAATGCCAGAACAATTGCGCGTTCAAACAATCCAGGCGTCGCTCGAAAATTTGTTTGCTTCAGCTTGAGTAAGACCTCTTCTATGTCCACCATGCCAGACTGGGCAGCTTCGACTAGGGCACCGAGGGTACCAGTAGTTGTGAGCCCCAAATCTGCGGCTACTTTCACGCCGATTCGATCATCGATCAAGAGTAAAGTAGCGTTGAGCTCGAGAGCTAAAGCGATGGCAAAGCTCTCACCTTGATGAAGGTTAGTCTGCGCGACATGGAGTGGCCGAGCAGGAGCCTGAACAATTACCCAAGATGGCAGAACCTTCGCCCATTGCCGCACCTCTGGCGGCGCATCCACAGAACTTAGTTCGTGATGAACAGTCAGAGGAAGGATGATGTGAGGATAAAGTTTTGGGAGGAGATCAATCTCCCCGATGCGAATCAGGTAGCGGATTGGTGAGGTATCCGCAACGACAAGTTTCATGCCTGGAGCAGGCGTCCCTCGGACCGCAGACGGCGGAGCGTCGAGACATCCCGGTCCAGATCTTCAACAGAATAGGAATTCTCAAGAACGGCATGATCTTCGAGATATTGATCCCAACGCAGCCGGGAGTAGCCGAGAAGTTCAGCGGCTTGAGGGCCAGCAATGCAATTGCGGCGGTAAGCGTCGAGAACCAAAGCCTCCAAAGCTTGCCGGGATAACTCTTGTTGTGAGCCGCCCAACTGTATGGCCAAGGTTTCGGGAATCTCCAGACTGATCGTCATGCTGTGTGCCTCACCTATCATCGTATCGGGTTTTGGAAGTCGAGGCGCCGGGCGAATTCGCGCCGCAGGAGGGCGAGGCTGAAGAGGCACTGGGCGGTGCCGGCTGAGACGGCGAGATACCAGAGGTGGGTGAGCACAAAGCCTGTGCGATGCGAGAGCCAGAGTGCGGGGAAGACGAAGATCAGCAGTCGCAGGACCGAGCTTAAGAGGGCGGGCCAGGCGTTGCCGATTGCCTGGAACATCGCGGAACTGGTGAAGGTGAGTCCGAAGGCGACGAAGCCCCAGGAGAGGATGCGCAGATAGTCTGTGGCGTAGGTGATGACGGGTGGGTCTGAGGTGAAGATTTTTACCATAGACTCTGGTGAGAGGTGGCAGAGGATGGTCATCACCGACATCAGGCCCGCTGCCATGATTGCCGCAGAGCGGAAGGTTTGGCGGACACGATCGGCTTTCATCGCGCCGAAGTTTTGTGCGGCTAGTGGGGAAGCTGCAAAGCTGACGGCCATTACGGGCAGGAAGAGGGATTGCATCAGGCGGACACCCACTCCGAAGCCGGCCTGAGCGTCGGCACCCTGATCGCGGATGATGCTGTAGACGAAGGCTGAGTAGATGGCCATGATCAGGAATTCACCGCCCGAGGGGAGACCGATTGCGATGAGGCGCTTCCAGATTTCGATGCGGGCAGTGAAGGCCGCTTTGCTGAAGCGGACGAAGGTGGCGTGTTTGATGAAGTAGATCGAGAGTGCGGCGACGCCTGCGATGAGTGCAATGAGGGTGGCAAGGCCTGCGCCTTCTGTGCCCATTGCGAGGCCGGTGCCCCAACCGACGATCAGGACTGGCGCGAGGATGGCGTTGATGGCGACCGTGAGAACCTGGACGACCATGGTGGGCTTGACGACACCGGTGGCGCGCAGGGCGGAGCTCATCGAGACTAGTGCGAACTGAAGGGCGAATGCCGGGACCAGATATTTCAAATAGCCTTTGGCGGCGGCTAGTGTTGCGGCATCGGCGCTGAGCCAGCGGCAATAGGCGTCCTGGAAGAGCAGCCCGCAGAGCAGGAATGCAAATCCAAGGAGTACCGAGAGCAAACAGGATTGATCAAAGACGGATTGGGCATCGGATGGATCGCGCCGGCCAGCAGCCTGGGCGATGAGGCTGGTAGTGCCGACGCCGAGCATCTGGGTGAGTGCGAGGATCACCATCATGAGATTGCCAGCAAGGCCGACCCCAGCGATGGCAGGGCCACCGAGAGATGAGACGAAGTAGAGGTCTACGAGAAAGTAGAGAGTCTGGACGACCATGCTTACCGCAATGAAGGAGGCGAGCTCGATCAGGTGGCGGGGGATAGAGCCCTGGGTGAGATCTTTCACAGTCTGATTCTAGCGAAGGGCAAAAAAACATGATTGGTAACGGAAGGGATTCTCGCTTTGTAGGATAGAAGCTATGTTTAAGAAAATTGCGCTCGTGGTTCTGGCCTTGATTGTCGTTGCTGGAGTGGTGGCTTATCCGAAGTTGAAGCAGTTGCGGGTGGTGACGCCGGAGTATCAGGCGCCGGGCCAGTTGGTGAAACTGGAGCAGGGCTGGAATGATGCGCAGCGGGCGCAATATCATCACACGGCGCAGGGGACAAGGCTGGTGCCATATGACTGGTTTCTTGCGCTGGAACAGCCGTGCTTTCTGGGTTGTGAGCCGTTTGCCAAGCAGGAGTATCTGGGACGCTTCGGGTTTCTGGCCGGGGATCGCGACCCGAAGTTGAATCCCGATGGGTTGCCGGTTGGACTGGCGCGGCAGACGGATTTCGCAGACCCGGTGAGCGGTAAGACGTACCCTGTGCTGGGGCTGACTTGTGCGGCTTGCCATACGGGGGAGTTGCATTACAAGAATTACGCGGTGCGGATTGAGGGTGGCGTGGCGATGATTCAACCGACGGAGTTTCAGAAGGCGCTTGGGATCGCGCTGGTGATGACGGACATGCTGCCGTGGAGGTATAGCAAGTTTGCAGAGAAGGTGCTGGGGCCGCAGGCGACCGAGGCACAGCGGGCTGCGCTGAAGGCGGAGTTTGGTGCGTTTATCGCCAAGGCAAAGGAAGAACTGGCGCTGGTGCAAAGCAGGAATCTGTATCCGAATGATGCTGGCTTTGGCCGGACCGATGCGCTGACACGGATCGGGAATCAGGTGTTTGGTGCAGATATGCAGAAGCCGGATAACTATGTGCAGGCGAATGCTCCGGTGCGGTTTCCGCAGGTGTGGGATGCGTCGTGGTTTACGTGGGTGCAGTACAACTCGTCGATTGCCGATCCGTTGGTGCGCAATATCGGAGAGGCGCTGGGGGTGAGAGCAATGGCGAAATTGTATGGGCCGGATGCCACGGAGTTCAAGAGCAGCGTGAGCATGAGCGGTTTGAAGACGCTGGAGGATTTGCTGTCCGGGCCGGAGCCATATCAGGGCTTGCAATCGCCGAAGTGGCCTGGCGTCTTCCCTGCCCTCGATAAGGCAAAGGTGGCGGAGGGTGCCGTTCTTTATGAGAAGCATTGCGAGGGATGCCATATGCCGTCGCTCGAGAAGCTGAAGGCGGATCTGGGATCGGCAACGCCGAAGTATTGGGTGAGCAATGCGAGTGGAAAGCGGTTTCTCGATTTGTTGGATGTGCAGGTGGTGGATGTAGGGACAGATGGCCGTGCTGCGTTGGATTTTATCGCGCGATCGGCTGACAGCGGAGATCTGGGGAAGGGACGCATTTCGGCTGGAGTAGGGCTGGAAGTGGTAACGAAGGGGATTCGGGATCAGTTCTTTTTGAAGGCCGGATACACGGCAGAGCAGAAGGCGGAGTGGTTGGGATATCGGGAAGAGAATGCGGCGGCGGTGCGATCGAAGCCGATTTACAAGGCACGGCCGCTGAATGGGGTTTGGGCGATTGCGCCGTACTTGCACAATGGGTCGGTGCCGAGTCTGTATGAGTTGCTGGCATCGAAGGAGCAGCGGGGCACGCCGGCGTTCTGGCTGGGAAATAAGCAGTTTGACCCGGTGAAGGTTGGCTATGAGCAGAAAGAATTTGAGGGTGGAACGCGATTTGATTATTCGCTGCCAGGGAATAGCAATTCCGGGCATTGGTTTCAGGACGGGCCTCGAGGGCGAGGGGTGGTTGGGCCTGCGCTCAGCGACGCCCAGCGATGGGCATTGGTGGAATACTTGAAATCGCTGTAAGGCTGACCTTGAAAAACTTTAATTGAATCTTAAGGACAGGAGTAGGCCTGTATGGGTAATATTCGAACAGCGCGTTAATCGCCGCTGAATGAATTAGGAGAAAAAATACCAATGAAAAAGTTTGCGTCTTTGCTGCTCACCCTGTCGCTCGTAATGGGCGTCGCCACCGTTTCCTTCGCTCAGGATGCCCCCAAGAAGGAAGAGAAGAAGGAAAAGAAGGGCAAGAAGAAGGCAGAAGAAAAGAAGCCTGCATAAGGTTTTCTTTCTTTAGCTCTTTAGCTTAAGAGACTGAATGCCGCGCCTGGGTTGCGACCCTGGCGCGGCATTTGTATTTAGAGAAGGCTGTCGCGGCGCTGCTTTTCGAGGAGCTTGACGATCTGGCCGACGTTTTGAGCTTTGTCGCGATCTAGGACAAGGAGTGCGTCCGGGGTATCGACGACGACGAGGTTCTTTACACCGAGCATGGCTACGAGTTTGCCTGGGGCATCAACGTAGTTGCCGGTGCTGTCGTTGAAGATGGCTTCGCCACGGGAGGCGTTGCCCTCTGTGTCGTGTTTCTGGAGGTCATAGACGGCGTTCCAGGAGCCGACGTCGTTCCAGCCGAAGTCTGGGGCCGGGACGCCGAGGATG
Organism: Bryobacter sp.; assembly: GCA_044376335.1. GTDB lineage: Bacteria > Acidobacteriota > Terriglobia > Bryobacterales > Bryobacteraceae > Bryobacter. The sequence goes on along the minus strand of JBIPMY010000006.1, from coordinate 3,583 downwards.
CCTTTTTCCTTTTCGAGGACGGCATAGTCGATGGAGATGTCTTCACAGAGGGGGAAGACACGGGCAAGTTCCGGGAAGAAATCGGGGCTTAGGAATGGAGGCAAGCTGCGGATGAGCTTGGAAGTCTTCGGGAGGTGGTTGTCCAGAGCTTCGAGGAGTCGGGAAGCCTGCCAGAAGAACATGCCGGCATTCCAGTAGTAGTTGCCGGACTTGAGGAATTTCTTGGCGTTGGCAAGGTCTGGCTTTTCGCAGAAGCGAGTGATGGGGACGGTGTCGAGGGTTCCGAAGGCGGTTTTCTTGGGGAACTCGATGTAGCCATAGCCGGTTTCCGGGTAGCGGGGCTTGATGCCGAGGACGACCATTTCGCCCTGGGAGGCGGCACGGAAGGCAGGGCGAACGGACCGGAGGTAAATGGCGGGCCGGGAGATGATGTGGTCTGCCGGGAAGATGCCGAGAACTGCCCCGGGGTCGAGCGAATGCAGCATGTGGCAGGCAAGACCGATGGCGGGCGCAGTGTTGCGCTGTGCGGGTTCGGCGAGGATCTGGCGCTTGGGGACCTCAGGGAGTTGCCTCGAGATTTCGTCTTTGAGGAATTCGTTGGTCAGGATCCAGATACGCTCGGGTGGAAGCAGGGGCCGGAGACGGTCAACCGTTTGTTGAATGAGGCTGCGTTCGCCGAAGAAATTGAGGACTTGTTTGGCCTTGGCTTTGCGGCTACGGGGCCAGAATCGGGTGCCACGACCGCCGGCAAGAATCAGGCCGTAATAGTTGGTGCGCGAGGTGGTGTTTGCCATGTGGTTTATTACTGGAGGGGATAACCGCGGACGAGTTGGAAGGTACGCTTCCAGCGGGTCTTGGAGAAGAAGTTGAGTGCGAGGTCCTGGAGGTGCTCGGGGTTGATCGGGCTGCCGGCGAGGCGGTCTGTCGAGGACTCGTAGGACCAGTAGATGATCAAAGGTTTGCCGATTACGTTTTCGCGGGGAACGAAGCCCCAGTAACGGCTGTCGAGAGAGGAATCGCGATTGTCACCCATGGCGAAGATGCAATTGTCGGGGACGACGACTTCACCGTTTTTGACGTGCTTGTTGAGCATTTCTTCTGCGCCCGGGTAGACGCGCATGTTGGGCTCGGAGGGGAAGTTGTCGCGGTAGGAATCGAAGTAATCAGTCTTGTGGAACTTATAGGGTTCCTGGACGGGCTTGCCGTTGAGGATGAGCTGCTTGTTCTCGACCTTGATGCGGTCTCCGGCGACGCCGATGGCGCGCTTGACGAAGGTCTGCTTGATGTCTTCGGGGTAGCGGAAGACGATGATGTCGCCGCGCTTGACGTCCTGGTAGGGCAGCAGATATTGGGAGACCGGGCCTTTGGGAGAATAGGTGAGCTTGTCGACCAGCAGGTGATCGCCGATGAGGAGCGTGTCTTCCATCGAGCCGGTTGGAATGACAAAGGCCTGGACTAACGAGGTGGTGGCGAAGAGAAGGAGCAGGACGGTGACCGTCCATTCGGCAATGGTGCCGCGCTGGGTTTCGGCCAGAGAAAGCCTTGCAGCATTCCAGCGCTCGAATGCGCTCTTGTTGGATGCGGGTGGCTGAGGGGGAGTAGTTGTTGTGCTCACAGGATCTTGCTCTCTAGTCATTATCGTGGATTGAGGGTGGGTGTTGTCCGGAGTCTAGTTCTGTTGTGCCGGAAAAGCGCCGGAGGTGGAAGGCCTCAGTGACGCTGAAGTAAATGTTGATCAGGCCGAAACCGCTGATAGCACCGCGGAAGTAGGGATTCAGCCAGAAGATGCCCCACTCGGGACTGAGGTCGGCAAGCATGTTTGGCTTCCAGTAATCGCTCCAGGGGAAGAAGAGCAGGAAGAGGCCGATCTCAAAGCAGAGAACGACGTAAAGGACACCCGAAAGTTTGTGATACCAGCGGTATTCAGTCATTGGGTGGGAGTCCTGCGGGCTTCGATGACAGCACGGACAGGCGCGAATTCGCTGCGGTGTTGTGGTGTCGCCCCATACATTTGTAACGCTGCCAGGTGGTCTCGTGTTCCATAGCCTTTGTTGCTGGTGAGGTTGTATTCAGGGTAGCGAAGGTGGAAGCGCTCGAGGAGACGGTCGCGATCGACTTTAGCGAGGATGGACGCAGCAGCGATTGAGCGCGAGATGGAGTCGCCATGGATGATGGCCTGCTGTTCGATCGGGGAGTGGATGCGGATTGCGTCGATGAGGAGGTAGTCGGGTTGGGGGTTGAGGGCTTGAACGGCTCGGAGCATGGCGAGGCGGCTGGCTTCGAGGATGTTGATTTTGCGGATCTCTTCAACGCTTGAGTATGCGACAGCCCAAGCGAGTGCCTCGCTCTTGATTTGAGCGGCGAGGCGGGAGCGTTCAGCTGGGGGTACGATTTTGGAATCGCGGAGGCCTTTGATTTTGCAGGGGTGAGGGAGGATGACAGCGGCAGCAGTAACTGGCCCAAACAGACAGCCCCGGCCGGCTTCATCGATGCCGGCCGGAGCTGAGTATCCGAGAGCCCGCAAGCGGGCTTCAGTTTTAAGTGAGCAGACCAATGGCGCTGCCTTTGGCGAACTAGGTGCGCTCTTTGAGACGCGCAGCCTTGCCCTTGAGACCACGGAGGTAGTAGAGCTTGGCGCGACGGACGCGGCCTGTGCGGACGATGTCGATATGGTCGACAACGGGGGCGTTGACAGGGAAGATGCGCTCAATGCCGGTGCCGAAGCTCATTTTGCGGACGACGATGTTTTCGCCCATGCCGGTGTTCTTCTTTGCGATGAGAACACCTTCGAATGCCTGGGTACGTTCTTTTTCGCCTTCGCGGATGCGGACGTGAACTTTGATGGTGTCACCGATGCGGAAAGCGGGGTGATCGGTGCGCTTGTATGTGTTGTAGACCTTGGCTAGAGCCGGGTGATTCATAGGATTAACCTCTTTCGTGAGTCCCGCCGGTGAGGTCGGGACGATTTTTTAGGCGTTTGGCGAGGGCCTGAGCCGCGCGCCAGCGCTTGATTTCGGCATGGTTGCCCCCGAGTAACACATCGGGTACCTGCCAGCCGTTGAAGTCCGCCGGTCTTGTGTAATGCGGACAATCCAGCAAGGGGACGCCGTTCTCGTCAGTTTCGGAGAACGACTCAAATTGCGAGGAAGCAGCGTTGCCGAGCACGCCCGGAACGAGCCTCGCGACCGCGTCGACCACGATGGCAGCTGGGAGTTCCCCGCCCGACAACACGTAGTCGCCGATCGAGAATTCGTCATCCACCAGATGGTCGGTTATCCGCTCATCTACGCCTTCGTATCGGCCGCAGAGGAGCAGAACCTGGTCATACTGCAACATTGCGCGGGCATTGGCTTGCTCGAAGCGTTTGCCTTGGGCGGAGAGCAGAATGACACGGGTATTGCCATTATTGCCTTCTTCATTGGGCTCGAAACGTTGGGGCAGGATCGACCGGATGGCCTGGTAAACAGGTTCAACTTTGAGCACCATGCCTTCGCCGCCCCCGAAGGGACGATCGTCGACAGTGGAGTGACGATCTGAGGTCCAATCGCGAAGATTGTGAACCCGGATGTCAATCAAGCCTGCT
>JBIPMY010000399.1:0-5679 GCA_044376335.1 Bryobacter sp. | reverse complement strand
CCGATGACGGGCTTGCCCTCGGTTGCAGATCGAGTGAGGCCTTGTGCCCGCAGGGTGGACCGCCGGGCAAAGGAATAATATTCTCGGGAATCGAACCAGTCTAGGGATCTAAGTTTGCGCACCACCGTTGAGTTTATCGTGTGTGGGCCTAGAATAGACTGCCTTGTTCGGCTTGAGCCAATTGCTTCTTGCGCGGGCCTGCTGCGCGGAGCCAATACAGCTCATTCTCACAATCCTGGCGGCAATTGGCGTGGCCTTGAAGTTCGGCTTGATCGCGAAGCGATTCGTAGAGCCAGATGGCCTCGGAGACTCTGTGGTTGACGCGGAAGAAGGCACCGGCGCGGCGTGCTAATCGTTCTGCCAGCATCCAGTTGCGGGTGAAGAGTTGCGGCAGGAGGTCTTCGAATTCGTAGGTGGAGAAGGGTAGGGGCTGATCTTCTACTGTAGGGATTTGCGGGATCAGTGTGGCGGCTCTGGCGATTGGGTCGATTGTTGGTGCGGGGTCTGCGGAGGCGGGGATCTGCCGGCCGCCGCTGCTATTGAGGATCAGGATGGATGCGGCTTCTGGCCGATCGAGTGGTGGCCCTTCGTAACCGTTGAGGATCCACAGGGTTCGGCCCTGGGGTTGAATCTCCGCTACGGCTGTGTCACGCAGGGCGAGTACCTGATGGCGGGTGTCGATGAGATGGACTGCTTCGAAATGCGGTGCAGCGAGTAGTTTGAAATCCTGGGCAATCTGGAGCCGTGTCGAGGCACAGGTGCAAGAGAGGGTTGTCGTGGCTTCCTGATCGATGAGTTGGGTGAAGAGGTCTTCGCGCAGATCGTCACCCAAGTTTGCTTTGCTTGCGCCGCCTGCGTATTCGATCTGCATCCAGCGCAGCACCCATTGATTCAGGGCCCGCAGCGAATGCGGATCCTGGGCCACTTTTGCCTGTTTGAATAAGGGAGGTAAGTTGACCGCATTGAGCAGGCAGACTCCGATGAATCCGGCACCGCCTGCTTCGATCTTGGCTAAAAGAGGTGCCCAGAGAGTTCTGGGTGGGAGCTTCAGCTTATCGATGAGCGAAGAATGGAGAACCAGAACGAGTGGATCTTCAGACTCGGCCGCTTCTTCCAGATCATCCTGAAAGGTGGCCGGGTCCGTGGAGAGCCAGGCGATGTCTAGGTTTCGGATTCGCGCCAGCCGCAGTTTCGCTTCAGCCGCGTAGGATTCGTGGCTGGCTGGATAGAGAACCGTGATCCGCATCCACTACCAGCGGGGAAGCACTCGCTTCCAGTTGGGATCTACGTGCTTCTGCATTTCTGCTTCGTCATCGCGCTTGCGGAAGGGGAGTTTGTTGTAGCGTTCGACGCCACGGGCTACCTGATCGTAGTCGAGCGTTACGCCGAGGCCGGGCTTGTCGGTAATCGGGACTGTGCCGTTGGTGAACTTGACGCGGCCGCCAACGATGACTTCGTCAATCTCTGTCTGCCACGGATAGTGTGTGTCGCAGGCGTGGGTGAGATGGGGCGAGGCGCAGGCGGCGTGGGCCATGGTCATCATGCTGACGCCGAGGTGGTTGTTGGAGTGCATCGAGAGGCCCATCCCGAGTACTTCGCAGAGTTCGCTTAACTGCTTTTGCTTTCGGATGCCGCCCCAATAGTGAGGATCGCTGAGGATGATTTGTACGGCGTCGAGCTCGCGGGCTTGGGGTACGTGGGCGAAGCAGGTGGTTGCTACGTTTGAGGCGAAGAGGGTGTTGACGCCTTCGGCCTTGAGACGCTTGCGGACTTCAGCCATACCTTCCATTGCGGCACAGGGGTCTTCGAGGTAGCCGCCGCCGGAGAGTTCGTCTCTCAAAGCCATGCCAACCTTGACGCTGGTATCGACGCTCCAGGCGCAATTGGGGTCGATGCGGAGTGGGTATTCCGGGCCGAAGGCTACGCGCAGCTGACGGATGGTTTCGATCTCTACGTCCGGATCGAGGACGCCGCCCTTGAGTTTAATTTCATGAAAGCCGTATTCGGCGATGAACTGTCGGCACTGCTCGACAATTGTCTCGGGGCTGAGGCATTCGCCGTATTTGTCTTCACGAGCGTCGGCACCGATACCGCCACCGCCGCCGTGTTTATAGAACAAGTAGGCCGAGAAAGGAGCTGCATCACGGGCTCGACCACCGGCGAGATCGCAGAGGGGTTTGTTTACTGCCTGACCGATTGCATCGAGACAGGCAACTTCGATTGCGGCGAAGGTGCGGGTGGATTCGTCGAGAGGGTTCTCGCCTGGCACCAGCATTGTCTGGGAGCGTGCTCCGCTAGGGTCTACTTTGCGGTCGCTTTCGCCGTGAAGGTCTTGCCAGAAGCGGGTGAGGTCAAAGGGATCCATGCCGACAACGCGGGAGCGGATTGCTTCGAGTGCGGCGATAGGACGATCGCCACCGTAGGTTTCACTGATGCCAGTGATGCCGTCGGTGGTGATGACTTCAACAATCGTACGAAGTGCGTAGGGAGCGTGGAGGCCATAGGAACTGCGCAATGGGCCATCCGCGATCGCCTGCGGGTGTAGGCGCAGTTCCTTGATCGTCATTGATTTCTGGTGGGAACTACTTGCGTGCGCCGCGTTGGGGGGACTTCACGCGGCTCTGCCGCAATTTCTTCTTCTTGCGGCCGGGCTTGGAAATGATGAAGGTGCCGCTGCCGATGTATTCGGCGCTGTAGAGTTCTGCTTTTGCCATAAACGATTAGTTTAACCGATTCGATGCCCCAAGCTCAAACCAAGTCAACACTTTCATATCCTAGGATGATGCAGCGGCTCGAAAGCCTACAGGTGCTACGTGCCCTGGCGGCTATTGCGGTAGTTTTCTATCACACCTTCTATTCGCTGGTGAGCCACGGCGATAGCTGCTGGCTTTGCCAGAACGAGAGCTGGCGCAAGAGCATGATTTTTGGTGTGGATGTCTTCTTTGTCATCAGCGGATTTATTGTCTCTACTGTGGCCGAGCGGGAAACCAGCGCCAGCCGTTTTCTGGTGAAGCGGGTCTGGAAGGTGGTTCCGCTTTATTACGCCGTTTCGCTGATCGAGTATTACTGGAAGACCTCAGACGGCATCCAGCCCACATGGGAGCAGGTGTGGCGGAGCATGTTGTTTTTGCGGCAGCCCGGAGGGCCGGTGCTGATTCATGGTTGGACCCTTGTTTATGAGATGTGGTTTTATGGCGTTCTTACGCTGCTGCTGCTTTTTGGGTTGAGGCATATTGGCTGGTGGGGTTGTGCGGCGATGGTTGCGATGGGGCTTTATCAGTGGCCACTGCTGCTGCTCTTTGCCGGTGGATGTGCGATTGGGGAATTGGCTAAGAGAGTAACCTTGCCTCGCTGGGCCGGAGTTGTGATTTTGGGGTCGGGTATTTTGTGGTGGGTGCTGCTTTCGTGGCAGGGGTCGTTTTATCCGGCTGGCTTCAACTGGGAGGCGGCTTTTGGGAATCACCGATGGCGTGTGGAACGCTATGGCTTGCCTGCATTGCTGGTTGTGGCTGGAACGGTGATGCCGGTGTGGCGTCATGCCCGTATGCCGAGTCTTCTGGTTTTTCTTGGCGATGCTTCGTATCCGATTTACATCTGCCAGCAGATCGGGCTTGTGTATGCGGGTGCTTATGTGGAGCGCGTGAGCGGAATGCCGTATGCCTTCATCACTACCGCGCTTTGTGTGGCTATCGGGATCGCTGTGCACGTCTTGTGGGAGCGGCCTTATGGCCACGCCTGGCGGAAGCTTTACGATCTTCCCGGCTTGCGTGCCCCAAGGTTGCGCGATACGCCGGGCGCTACGTCCTGACCGCCACGCAGCACGCTGCGGTAGTCCTGCCAGTTTCTTGAGAAGAGGTAGAACGTGATTCCGAGGGCGAAGAGGCAGAAGCCGACAACGCCGATGATTGCGAGCCAGTAGAGCCAGGCGGTACCGGCTGTTGGCTGGAAGAAGACCTTTTCGAAGTGGCTTGAAAAATTCATTCCGAAGAAGCCTGTGACCACTGCGCCAGCACCGAGAATCGTCGATACGAAGGCCAAACGGTTCACCGCCTGGGTATTTCTCGACGTGTAGTATTCGTGCAGACTGTTGTTGAGCTTGTCGATTTCGCGCTCTACTTCTACCTTCATGCTGGTGATGTCGTAGACAGCGCTGAGCATGCGGAAGTGTTCTGACTCTTCGTCCTTGTTGGCCAGTTCGTCGAAGTGCCAATAGTTTGAGAAGACGAGAAATTCATAGCGCAGCAAGTTGGTGCGCTCGATGTTTTGTTCGGATAGCCGTGCGTCCTGAAAGTCGACGTAAAGCCGACGGGATACCAGAGCGACGCGTTCGGCGAAGTCGAGCAGAGTGGCGCGGTAAAACAAGGCGATGATGGCCATCAGATAGTAACGGGAATCGAACATGCGATGGATCAGGAAGCCTTCGCTCAACTGATGGTCGTCGCAGTCGAAAGTACCAAAACACATCGTTACGTTTGAGTAGCTGGTGAAGCCGTAGAGCGTGCCCTGGTGCGACCAGCGGCGATAGACCTGCTGCTCCATCAGGCGCTTGGTGAAACCGCGGGCGTAGCGGTAGTCGTCGCCGGCGTGATCGACGTAGAGGGCTCGCGAAAAGAGGATGTCGTAGTCTTCGGTCTTGTGGAAGTTCTCCGGTACGCTCTTCGGGTCGATCGCCATGTAGGAGTAAACGATGGCGCGTTCGTCGAGCACGGGTTCATATTCGCCGCGGCGGTAATCGGCGAAGTAGAGCAGGGAAGTGATGAGCTCGGAAACCGGCGGCAGAAAGCCGATCATGGCGCTGTTTTCAAAGGTTGCCTCAACCACTTGTGTGCGGCCATAAGGGGTTTCTACCGAGAGCGTAACTCGCGATGGGGACCGGCCTTCGCGCAACTGCCGGCCAGAGCTTGGGTAAACCTTGCGCATCATCTCGTTTACCCAGAGGGCTTTCGAGACGGGAATGTCCGAGGCTTCTACGCCGATGGCGAGAATGCCGATGCCGTTGGCGAAGAGGAAGAGGCGGAGGTCGGTTACTTCGAGTTCGGCTTCGCGTTCACGAAGGTCTTCTGCCATGAAGAAGAGCTTGTTTTCCGGCGACAGGGGGATGTGATAACAACGCAGCAGCGCTTCGACTTCATTGTCTGAGGCGCCTACCCCGGCCGTATCGAAGAAGATGCGGCGAACGAAGGGGTGGAAGAAGATCATGTCCTGATAAGCAGGCGATTCAAGATCGAATTGCGTATAGGAGGCGCGCTGCCAGCGGCCTAGGTTGGCAACAATTGGGGAGTCTGCGACGTGGTGGCCGTTGATCCAGTCGTCAAGACCGTCAATCCAATAACGGCCATTCCAGACGTCGCCGTGATGTTGCAGCACTTCGCTTCTGTCCACCGCAAAGGAGAACAGAAAATACGTGTGCAGATCTTGAATTACTGGTTCCACGGGGCCCGGTTTGTATACAATCGCTAGTCATGGGATCGACTGTCATTTCTGGTCAAAAGACTCGCCGTCACTTCATTGTACTGGCAACGGCTCCAATTGCCTCAATCTATGCCCAGGAAAGCCAACTTTTTGATGGAAAGACTCTTAGTGGCTGGACCATAGAACAGGGTCCACAAACCGCTTTTTACGCTAGTGAAGGGGCTGTCAACGTCCATCCGGGCTCTAATTTTCCTTCCTGGCTGAGGA
>JBIPMY010000085.1:0-17554 GCA_044376335.1 Bryobacter sp. | reverse complement strand
ATGCGGGTGCGTTCACTCGTCGGATTGATTCCGCTCTTTGCGGTTGACACCCTCGACGCAGAAACAATCGACGCACTTCCTGGCTTCCGCAGACGCATGGAGTGGTTTACCGCTAACCGGCCAGACCTGGCTGCAAATCTGGCATCTATGACACGCGAAGGCGTTGCCGACCGCCGCCTTTTGTCGCTGGTAGGAAGAGATCGCCTGCGGGCACTCTTGAGGCGACTCCTCGACCCGAAGGAGTTTCTATCCGACTATGGCGTTCGTGGACTCTCAAAATTCCACGAACAGAATCCCTACGTCCTCCATGCCAATGGATCAGACCACCGCGTCGGCTACGAGCCAGGTGAATCCCAGTCTGGCCTCTTCGGCGGCAACTCCAACTGGCGAGGCCCCATTTGGTTCCCGGTCAACTACCTGTTGATCGAGAGTCTGCAGAAATTCCATCACTACCATGGGGACGCGATCGAGGTGGAATGCCCGACAGGTTCTGGCAATATGGTTACGCTCGATAAGGTTTGCGAAGAATTATCGCGCCGCCTGAGTTCGATCTTTCTCCCAAGCAGCCAGGGAATCCGTCCCGGGATGGCCCATCACCCCAAATTCTTTGAAGATGAGCACTTCAAGAACAACATTCTGTTCTACGAGTATTTCAATGGCGATTCGGGCCTTGGCCTTGGCGCCTCTCACCAAACCGGCTGGACGGCGCTAGTCGCCAAGCTGATGCAGACAATTGACTGCTAGGTTGCGCACGGCTAACTGGATGGTGCGAAAGCACGCTTCCAGTTGCCTTGCGGTCTGGCAATAGGGGTCTTCAATTTCCTTCTTCGCGCCTGGTATCAGAGAAGAGAGATAGGCAGTCTTCGGTTGGGCCTCCGGGCTATCGCCGAGAAGCAGATCTTCATTCAGTTGATCCATGATGAAGATCTGATCGTATTGGCTCAGCAGCCCACTGGAAGTGCGTGTAGCACGATGGGACTCCAGCGAAAGTCCCAGTTGCTTGGCCATCGCACGGGCGTGTGGTTCAGCTCGCTCGTCTGGCTCGGCCCGAACTCCCGCAGAAGCAAATCGAATGCCTTTCAACTTGGGATGCTGTGAAACCTCGTGGCGAAAACACGCTTCGGCGAAGGCACTGCGCATAATGTTTCCGTAGCAAACAAACAGGATGGATTGAGGCACTAGCTACGCAACCTCGACAAGATTTCGGGCGCTGTTGCACGCAGCCAGGTCTCATTCACGGCAACGATAAACTGGTCGTCTTTCGGCGCACTCAGAACGACGCCTGCGGCCTGAGCCTTCCTTTGAAAACTCACTGCATCGCTCACTTTCAATAGAAATAAATTTGTGCCATTCGGGATGCGCTTTACTTCAAAACGACGATCCTCCTTCAGGCCCGCAATCACGGCCTCAGCCGTTTGGACTGCCTTCGCGTATCGACCAGAGAACCCCTGCACTCCGTTCAGCGCGATGCCAGCATAAGGCCAGGCCTCATGTTGGCCACCGCCAAACATCCGGCGCGCATGAAATAGATCAGTTAGCAGCTTCTTCGGCCCTGCAAGAATAGCCCCACTGGCCGCCCCAAAATACTTGTACATCGAAACATAAACCGTATCGAAGAGGTTGGCATAATCGCGAACACTTAACCCACTGTAGGCCGCCGCCATATAAAGCCGCGCGCCATCGAGGTGCAGGCCAACACCTTCAGTGCGAGCCCAACCGGATATCTTCTTCATCTCCATAAGATCGAAAGCTTCGCCCGTTTTGCGACGAACCGGCGACTCGATCATGATGGCCCCCACCGGAGACTTCACCCGCCCAGTGGCTGAGCGATTGGCCATCTCTTTTACTTCATCCAGTGTGAAGGTGGCTCGCCCTGGGGCAAGTGGAATCAGGTTCAGGCCACTCAGCGTTTGGCAGCAATCACCACAATCGTTGTAGAGATGTGACTCAGCCTGCACCAGCACACGCTTGCGATCCCCAGCCAGCGTTCGCACAGCCATATGATTGGCGAGAGTACCGGTGGGAAACCATACGGCCATCTCTTTGCCCAGCTCAGCCGCCATATGAGCTTCCAGTTTCTCCACAACACCACCAAGCCCATAATTGTCGGCAGCAATGCCACCAGCCAGTTTTTGCAGCAACTCGGCGTAAGCGACAGGGGAGAGTGGAATGCCGTCCCCACTTGCGATCACTGGTGCGGAGGAAGCAGCAAGTACCACCATGGGTGTCGCCAGGAATCCTCTTCTTCTCATCCTCATAGGATCACCTAGAAACCGGGCGGATGCTTGAGATGCCACTCTGTAGCATCCTGATAAGCCTTCGCAACCCTTGAGAGCTTGCCCTCTTCAAAAAGGTGACCGGTGAAGAGTAGCCCGAGAGCGTTATTGTTGGGGAAGCCACAGGGCACGACAATTTGCGGCTGCCCTGTGAGGTTCGTCACAGTCAGGGACGGAGAACCCGTCGGCGATACAAGCGCATCAAAATCACCCATGAACTTGTGGAACGCACGCATCAGCAGCGTGCGCGCACGAGCGGCGCGGATGTACTCCACGGCAGGAGTGAGCCGGCTCGACCGGAATGAATTGGGCCAATCATTTGCCTTCTGGCTCGTCAGTTTTTCAGCGCCACCATTGCGAGTGAAATCATCAAAGGCGGCACCAGCTTCGGCATTCAACATCAGCACGAGGTCGCCTGCTGGAAACTCGGGCAACTTGGCATCCATCAGTTGCATCCCCGTCTTGGACAGGGCAGCCAGAGCATCGTCGTAATGCTTCTTGCGCGCCTCATCGGTGATCCGCGTAAAGTTGTCACGCAGAACACCAATCTTCAACTTGCCTACTGGAGCAGCCGGCTCCCAATGAACGGGGGCCGGATAACGGGCCGACATATCCTTGCCATCCGGGCCATCGATCACGCTCAGCACTAACATGCAGTCTTCGACGGTGCGGCAGATGGGCCCAATCTTGTCCATCGTCCAGGAGAGCGCCATCGCCCCTGTTCTGGGAACACGCCCAAAGGTAGGCCGCAAGCCAGTGACACCGCAACGCGTCGAAGGAGTAATAATCGAACCCAGGGTCTCGGTACCCAGGGAGAAAGCAACCAGACCAGCAGCAGTTGCTGACGCCGAACCAGCAGAAGATCCCGAGGAAGTCTGCTCGATATTCCAAGGGGTCTTCGTATCCCCGCCAAACCAGACACCACCCATTGCGAGCGAGCCCATAGAGAGCTTGGCGCAAAGCACAGCGCCCGCGGCCGTCAAGCGTTCTATCACCGTGGCAGTGTAGTCAAAGCTCTGATCCTTGTAAGGCTCAGCACCCCAGGTGGTTTTGTAGCCCTTAACGGCAAACAGATCTTTAGCCCCATAGGGCAACCCGTGCAGTGGCCCATGATACTTGCCACGATTCAGATCGAGATCTGCTTGTCTCGCCTGCTCCAGGGCTAAATCCTTAGTCAATGTAATCGTGCACAACAGGGTCGGCGAATGCTTCTTCAGACGCTCCAGATACATCTTTGTAAGGTCTGTCGAGGTGATCCTTTTGCTTCGGATTAAAGCCCCAAGGTGAGTCGCTGGCCAAAAGGCCAGATCTTCCAGGTTCTTCCAGCCATCAAGTTTCTTGAGCCTGGACGGCTTGAAGATCGCCTTGCCTGAAGGCAAAGTCATTCCTGAAATCATCGGCGAAAAACTGATCGCTGGCTCCGTCTCGGAAGGAATGTCGATCTTGCGCAAACTCACATAATTCGCGAGAGCCCGCTTGATACTGGGCAGCATCATGTCGAGCTGTTCATCTTGGAATTCGAGCCCCAACAAGGCAAGATTCTGTTTCACCAGATCGCGAGTCGGCTGCGTTTCGGCAGCCATTAAGGTGGCAAGGGCAGGAATGAATTGAGCGAGCGTTCTACGAGTCATCGTTTATCGGGGGAAGAGCGGTGAATAAGCTTCGAGATATTTGAGTCCGGCCCCGGTGTTGTAGATCACAATTTTCTCGCTTGCATTGAGAAAGCCCGAGCCAATCAATCGCCGCACGGCAGCCACACATGCCGCGCCTTCAGGTGCAACAAACATCCCCTCCAGCTTGGCCAGCTCTACACCGGCAGCCAGTGCTTCCTCGTCTGAGATGGCGATCGCCGTCCCACCCGATTCCCGGACAGCCCGCAAAATCAAGAAGTCTCCCAGTGGCTTCGGCACTCGAAGGCCGCTGGAAACGGTCTGCGCATTTTCAAAGAAGACACTGCGCTCAGCACCCGATTCAAAAGCCTTCACCATCGGCTGGCAGCCCTCCGCCTGTACCACGATCATCTTCGGCCGACGCCCGGGCAGAATCCAGCCCAGCGCTTCCATCTCTTCAAAGGCCTTCCACATCCCGATGAGCCCAACTCCACCGCCAGTCGGATACAAGATCACGTCCGGCAGTCGCCACTGCAATTGCTCGGCCAGCTCATAGCCCATCGTCTTCTTGCCTTCGATGCGATAAGGCTCCTTCAGCGTTGAAACCTCAAACCAACCTTCTTCAGCCTTGCGCTCGGCGACGATCTTCGCACAATCGCTAATCAATCCATCGACAAGAGTGACGTGCGCCCCAAAGGCCTTGCACTCTATGTAGTTCGAGTGCGGCACATCGTTGGGCATGAAGATATGGCATTCAATGCCAGCTGCGGCGGCGTAGGCAGCCGACGCACTGGCAGCGTTACCGGCCGAAGGAATCGCGATCTTCTGAATGCCAAGTTCTTTGCACATCGAGATTGCGCAAGATAGACCGCGGGCCTTGAAGCTGGCCGTAGGGTTGAGCCCTTCATCCTTCACCCAAAGATCACTCGCACCAACGGCAGCGCCCAGGCGATTGGTACGCACCAGCGCGGTCATTCCTTCGCCCAGCGTCACAATGCTCGATGGCTTGGCCACTGGCAAGACAGGCGCGTAGCGCCACATGTTGGATGGGCCCGAAGAGATCCATTCCCGGTTCCATCCGTCACGGGCTTTTTCCAAGTCATAGCGAACCAGAAGCGGCCAGCCATCGGGAGACAGATTCATTGCTTGGCCGGCAGGATAGGTTTTGCCCGTGCCGGAACATTCGAGGTGAGAGACGGTGGTCATTGTAAAGGGTAAAGAGTTATAGTAACGAAATCATGAATCGGTCCCTTCTTTCGCTCCTGTTTCTTACGAGTTTTGCCTTCGGCCAGCAGAAGCAGGATGAGGCCTACACGGCAAAGATCCGCGAATTTACCACCGATACGAGCTTCCTCACGGAGCTAGTGGATCATCTTCCTGAAGGCGGCAAAGTTCCCAGCCCGGAGAAAATCCTCGGCTACATCGCCGGCACGCCCTTCAAGCTCACGCATGCCTCAAATGTGCATAAATACTTCCGCGCTCTCGGCGGTGCCTCACCGCGTGTAAAGGTCTTTTCCATTGGTAATTCCGAAGAAGGCCGCGAGATGATTGTCGCCTGCATTTCTGACGAAGCCAATCTTGCCAAGCTCGAACGAAACAAAGAGCTGATGGCTAAACTTGCCGACCCTCGCAAGATGGACAGCACTGCCGCCCAGGCTGCGATGAAGGAAGTGGTGCCCATGTACTGGCTTACCGGCTCACTCCACTCCACAGAAACCGGAAGCCCGGAGATGCTGATGGAGCTGGCCTACCGGCTTGCAGTTGAAGAGACACCCTTCATCGAGACCATCCGCAAGAACATGATCGTGATGATCACTCCGGTTGCAGACGTGGATGGCCGCGAACGCATGGTGGACCTCTACAACTGGAAGCGCGCCCATGAAAAGCAGGCAGCCCCGAGCCTCATCTACTGGGGCAAGTACGTCGCACACGACAATAACCGCGACGGCATGAATCTTTCTCTCGCCCTCACCCGCAACGTCTGGAAGACCTTCTTCGACTTTCATCCGCTGGTGCTTCATGACCTTCATGAGAGCGTCCCGTTCTTGTATGTCTCCACAGGCATGGGCCCCTACAACGCCTGGTACGATCCGATCCTGATCAGCGAATGGCAAAAGCTTGCTTATCACGAGGTCGAGGAAATGACCAAGCGTGGCGTCCCCGGTGTCTGGACTCACGGCTTCTATGACGGCTGGGCGGCGAACTACATGTTTCTCGCCGCCAACGGCCACAACGCCATCGGCCGCTTTTATGAAACCTTCGGCAACGGCGGCGCAGACACAAGGATGCGAACCGTACCCAGCACTTCAACCACCCGCACCTGGTTCCGGCCCAATCCTCCGCTTCCGCAAGTGAACTGGAGCATCCGCAACAACGTCAACATGCAGCAGAGTGGCGTGCTCTTTGCACTCAATTTCACTGCTCGCAACAAGATGGAATTCCTCAACAACTTCTACCAGAAGGGCCAGCGCAGCATCGCAAAGGCAAGCACGGAAGGCCCTGCGGCCTATGTCGTGCCAGGCGATACCCTTCGCCCTGGCCTGGCCGCAGACCTGATGAAGGTGATGGATCTGCAGAAGGTAGAAGTACACCGCCTCGACGCAGCAGCCGAGGTGACAACCAAGACCGGCAAACGAAGCTTCCCCGCTGGCAGCTATGTCATCCGCATGGACCAACCTTACTCCCGGATGGCCGACATGCTGCTGGACCTGCAGTATTACAACGTCAACGACACCCGTCCCTACGACGACACCGGCTGGAGCCTCGGCTATCTCCGCAATGTAGAAACTGTGCGTGTCACAGATGGTGCAATCCTGAAGGCCCCAATGACTCTGGTGCAGGGCGTCCCTCAACTCACGAGTGCTGTTACTGGCGTGAGCGCCGCAAAGGCCTGGATCATCCCTCACACTGCAGACAACAATCTGGCTAGCTTCCGCTTCGCCCTTAAGGATGTGAAGATGTGGTCGGCAGAGGCTGCCTTTGAAGCAGCCGGCACAAAATTCAACCCCGGTGCAGTCATCATCCCAGCAGAAAACCTGGCTCAGGCGAAAGTGACTGAAGCAGCCAAAGGGCTGGGCCTCAAGATCACTGCAGTCGATGCAATCCCCTCGGTTGCCAAGCACGAACTGGCCGCGCCGCGAATCGCCCTCGTGCACACCTGGACCAGCACGCAGAACGAAGGTTGGGTTCGTTTGGCTCTTGAAGCAGCCAAGGTTCCCTATGACTACATCAGCGACCAGAAGGTTGGCCAGATAAGTGATCTGCGGGCCAAGTACGACGTGATTCTGTGGGGGCCGATCAACGGCACCAGCCAACGCATCGTGAATGGCATCCCCAAACGTGCCGGCGAACCGGCGATTCCCTGGAAGGCCTCCGAGCTTACTCCCAGCTTCGCCACCGGCCCAGACCAGACAGACGATATCCGCGGTGGCATGGGCCTTGAAGGGGTTCTCAACTTGCGCCGCTTCGTCGAAGCCGGTGGCCTCTTCATGACAATTGGCTCCAACGCTTCGATCCCGATCGATTACGGCATGATCGAAGGAGTCAACATCGTCCCCACACGCGAGTTGCAGGTGCGCGGCAGTGTTGTCATGAGCCAGGTAACCGATAAGCTCAGCCCCATCGTTTATGGCTATGACGAGAAGGTTCCGGTCTACTTCAACATCGCTCCTGTCTTTCAGGTGAGCAGCACTGGCGGGTTGGCACAGGGAGGCGGGGGTGCCGCCACAGGCCCTGCTGGGCGCCCGACAGGACGCGGTGGCATCAATGACCCTGACGTTGTGCAAGCTCGTCCTTATCAGGAACCACCCCGTCCGCCCGCACTTCGCCCGGGCGAGGAGCCTCCGATGGCTGCCGAAATCGCTGAAGCCATGCGGGCTTACCTGCCACCAACGGAGATGACTCCACGAGTGGTGATGAAGTTCTCCCCGGCAAACGAGCTGCTCATTAGTGGCATGCTCGCCGGAGGGCAGGAACTCGCGGGCAGACCGGTTGTCGTTGACGTCCCTGTTGGCAAGGGCCATGTGGTGCTCTTCGCAAACAACCCGATGTGGCGTCAGCAGACGCAGGGCAGCTGGTTCCTGGTTTTCAACGCTGCCATGAATTACGCAAACCTGAACGCAGGCCGGGTAAAGAGCACTCCAGCTTCGGGATCTGGTGCCGAAGATGACGATCAGTAAAGTCTGAGTCCACGAAATCAGGTGGCTGCACGTCTATGCTGATGAGCTGTGATTTTTAAGAGCCTTATTTTCGCCCTATGTTTGCCCCTGTGGAGCGCCAAGTTTGCGGTGCTTGAAAGTGGCTCGCATCTTCAAGTGGATCGATGGGAGAAGCGAGGGGCAGAAATTCTGCTACACAGCAATGGCGGAACGCTCATCCTCCGAGCCTCCGATGTCGTTGAATTCATTGAAGAAGTAGATCCTGAGGTGCCCGTGGTGGCGATGCCAGCCGCGCAGCCGGCGCTGAAGCCTCCGCCGCCGAAGACCGAACCAAGAGAAGTGATCGCCGAAATGGCTGCTCAGTATGGCCTGCCTGAAAAGTTTGTATCGAGCGTAGCCCGGGCGGAGAGCGCATATCAAACTAAGGCAATCAGCCCGAAGGGTGCAATTGGTGTGATGCAGTTGATGCCGGGCACCGCGAGAGACCTGGGCGTAGACCCCAACGACGTGCGGCAGAACATCGAAGGTGGAACCAAGCTGCTGCGCGATCTTTTAGTGCAATACCAGAACGACCCGGACCAGGTGAGAAAGGCCCTTGCCGCCTACAACGCCGGGCCTGGCGCTGTTGCCAAATACGGTGGAGTCCCCCCTTACAGAGAAACGCAGCAATACGTGGAAAAAGTCTTGAAGAACTATCAGGGTGCCAAGTAAATGTCGACCGAACGGGTAGCACTCAAAAACACCGAGCAGGAAGAAATCGACGCCAAGCGCCTGGCAATGCGCTACAGAGCTGAATTCGTCGACCTGCGCAACGCCGAAATCGACCACGACCTCTTCCGTACCATCCAGGTCGACCTGATGTTTCGATACAACTTCGTCCCGCTGCACTCCGACGGCGGTGTACTCGAAATTGCGATCGCCGATCCTCGTAACCTTCAGTTGGTGGACGAGCTTAGTTCGCTGCTCGGCAAGAAGCTGAAGATCAAGGTAGCCACGCTCAGCCAGATCTCAGACCGGCTGAAGAAAACCGAACAAAGCCAGCGCGTTCTCGAAGAGGTTACCGAAGGTTTTACACTCGACGTCGTTGGTGACGAAGAGAACCCCGAAGAAACGCTTTCGATCGACAAGCTGAGTGCGGATAGCGACACGGCTCCTGTGATCCGTCTGGTCGACACCACGATCTTCAACGCCCTCGAACGCCGGGCGAGCGACATCCATATCGAAACGCGCGATCAGGAAGTTGCCATCAAATATCGCATCGATGGTGTTCTCCATTACGCCATGCCTCCGATTGCCAAGGACTGGCACTCGGCCATCATCTCCCGCATCAAGGTGATGAGCGAACTCGACATCGCCGAGCGTCGCGTCCCGCAGGACGGACGATTCCGCGTGCGCTACAAAGGCCGCCTGATCGACTTCCGTGTCTCGGTGATGCCAACGGTGCACGGCGAAGACAGCGTACTCCGCGTGCTTGACAAAGAGAGCATGAGCGAGAAGTTCACTCGCCTATCGCTTGAAGTTGTCGGCTTTGCCGAAAAAGACGTTGTCAAATTTCGCCGCTACATCAAAGAACCCTACGGCATGGTGCTGGTAACAGGCCCTACCGGTTCGGGTAAAACCACTACACTTTACGCATCGCTGAGTGAAATCCAGAACGACGAAGACAAAATCATCACGATCGAAGACCCGGTGGAATACCAGCTCAAGGGCATCACGCAGATTCCAGTGAACGAGAAGAAGGGCCTGACCTTTGCGCGCGGCCTGCGCAGTATTCTGCGCCACGACCCGGACAAGATTCTGGTGGGCGAAATTCGCGACCAGGAAACCGCGATCATCGCCATCAACGCCGCACTTACTGGCCACCTTGTTTTCACCACCGTTCACGCCAACAACGTCTTCGATGTTCTGGGCCGCTTCCTAAACATGGGGGTTGAGCCCTACAACTTTGTCAGTGCGCTCAATTGCATCCTGGCCCAGCGCCTGGTGCGTCAGATCTGCCCTCACTGCAAGGCTCCTATTCATGTGAGCGATCAGGAACTTCTCGATAGCGGGCTCAAGCTCGAAGAGTGGCGCGACGTTACGCTTTACGAAGGCAAGGGTTGCTTTGAATGCGGCGGCACTGGCTTTCGCGGAAGAACCGCAATTCACGAACTTCTTGATCTCACCGAAGAGATCCGCGAGCTGATTCTCGAGCGGCGCCCCACGTCGCAAATTCGCGTGGCAGCACGGGCGCAGGGGATGAGCACTTTGCGCGAAAGCGCAGTGGACAAGATGCGTGAGGGATTTACAACCCTGAAAGAAATCAACAAGGTAACCTTCGTCGAATGAGTTTTCTTGAGAAGTTGCGCAATCTCATCGAGGAGCCGCCACCGGCCTTTGCCTTTGAGCTCGGCTCAAACGGCATTGCTCACTGGCAGGCAGGCTCGACAAAATTTGAAGCCTGTCCAAACATGGATCTACATCACGATGCCGGTGTTTTGGCAGAAGCCCTGGGCCGCATCACTCCAGCGCCTAACGGCAATCGCAAACGCGCCGCAGCCCTGATCCTGCCAGACAAGGCAGCCCGCGTGACGCTGATGGATTTTGATCAATTCCCACGCAAGGCTGAAGATCAGGCGGCCTTGATTCGGCTTCGACTCAAACGTACTGTCCCCTTCGATGTCGACACTGCCATTCTTCGCTACCAGATAATTCCAAAGACCGCCAACAAAGTCGATCTCACTGTTGCGGCTATCGCCGTTGAAACTCTGGCCCCCTACGAAACTGCCTTTCGCAATGCGGGTTTCCATGCTGGCTTTGTGAGCATTTCTGGCCTCAGTGCAGCCAATCTTGCCGACGCGAATTCTCTCACCATGCGTCTGAGCGGGCTGACGCTCACCATCAGTCATTTTGAGAATCAGGTGCTGCGCCTTTACCGTTGCCTGGAATTGCAGTCCGGCACGATGGACGAAATTCTGAACGTACTTGATCCAACTCTTGCCTACCTCGAGGATGAGCGCAAGACCAAGCCGCCAAGAATTGATGTTTGTGGCCTCGGCGAACTGGGCGCTGCACTCGAAGAGCACCTGCGTGAAACGTGGTCAATGGATGTGCAGCCCCTGCGAAGCAGGCTTGGAGCGGTAGACGCAAATAACGCCGGCTTGCTCGGCTACCTCGAAGCGACGGGAGTGAATTAATCGAGTGCAAGCGAGAATCCCCATCAATCTGGCAAGCGAACCTTTTCGCAGGGACCGGGCCATGCTCGTGGCAAGCGCAGTTCTTTCCATCGCCCTGGCAATCGGCCTTGCTGGCCAAATCTATCTGATCCTGCAGGAAAGCAATCGAGCAGAAGAAACCAGAATCGCGGCAGAGCGAACTGATCTGGCCGTGCGCAAGCTGACAGCAGAACAGGCTAAAGTAGATCTGGTTTTGCGACAGGCTCAGAATTCCGAAGTCCTGGATCGCAACATCTTTCTTAATACCCTGATCTCGCGCAAATCTGTGAGTTGGACGCAGCTCTTTGCGGACTTGGAAAAAGTAATGCCAGGGTCGGTGCGGCTTGTCAGCGTGCGTCCGCAAATCACTCCCAGCAATCAGGTGATACTCGACATGACCGTAGGCGCAATGACCGGCGAGCCTGTTGTGGACATGCTGATGCGCCTCGAAGGCTCGCCTCTCTTTGGCGCAACCACGATCACAACCTTGTTGCCGCCATCGCAAAACGAAACCCTGTATCGATACAGACTGAGTGTGAACTATGCGCCCCAACCTTAATCTTGGAAACATCGATTGGCGCAGCCCCAGCGTTTACATGCGCGTGATTCTCGGAGTCTTGATGCTCGGCAACCTGATCGCGCTTTGGATGCTTCTCTTCCCTCCCGGCGGCAGCCTGGAAGAAATCGAAGAGCGGCTGATTTCGCTGCGCCAGCGTAATCTGCAGCAAGGCCGCAGCCTCGAACAAATGAAGACCTTGCAGGCGAAGGTGCAAGAAAGCCGCGCAGCAGGGGACAAGTTTTTCGCCTCTTATTTCATGGAGCGCCGCAAGGCCGCCAGCACGATCGTGAGCGAGCTGTCTGCTCTGGCCAAACAAGCCGGCATCCGCCCGAAAGAACATTCCTTTGTGCTGGAACCAGTCGAAGGCGCCGAAGACCTTTCAATGATGACTGTGAATGGATCCTACGAAGGCACCTACGCCGATTTGATCCAGTTTGTCTATCGCGTGGATCATAGCCCACGCTTCCTGATCATCGAGAATCTATCAGCAGCTCCGCAGCAAAGCGCAGGCATGCTGAACATCAGCATCCGCTTCCATGTCTTCGTGAAAGAAATCCCGGGAACCTAAAGCCATGGCACTTGAAATGAAATTTGGCGGCGACCCGAAACAACTCAGAACCCTCGGTGTACTGGGCGTCGTTCTGGTGGTGATTCTCTACTTCAACTACTTCAGCGGGCCAGACACTTCGGCACCGCCCACGAAGAGGACTGCTGGCACCAACACAACGCCCCAGATGAATCTGCCTTCAACCACGGACATCGCGGCACGCAAATCAACGGAAGCAAAAAAGCGCATCCAGGTGGACCGGCGGGCTCAGGAGTTTCGTCCGCGCGTCGGCCCGGCAAGGCCAGAAGACAGGCCAGACCCAATGACGGTCGACCCCACCTTGCGCCTCGAAAAGCTCACCCGGCTTGAAAAGATTCAGATCACAGGCGGCAGCAGAAGTCTCTTCGATTTCTCAAACGTGCCTTCGAACGCAACCTCGACAGTAGCGAAGATCATTCCCTCGCCGAAGAAATCGCCTGTGGCCCCGAAAGCGTTTATCGGCCCTATGAACAAGCCGCCAGATCCGCCGAAACTGGTAGCAGCCGCTCCGATTGCCCCGCCGATTCCTTTGAAGTTTTATGGCTTCACCAGTGCCGCGCGTGGTGCAAACAAGAAAGGCTTCTTTCTTGACGGCGACGATATCGTGGTTGCCAGCGAAGGTGAATTGATCAAGACGCGATATAAAGTGATCCGGATCGGCCTCACCAACGTCACTATGGAAGACACACAATTCAAGCAGCAACAGACGCTGCCCATTGTGCCCGATAATAATGGTGGAGGAATCTAGATGGCCATACCGGTAAAGGCGAAACAAGGGGAACGCGGCTTTGCCCTCCTCTTCGTATTTGCACTTGCCGCGATGGCTGCACTGATGCTCTACAACGAGTTGCCCAGAGCTGTTTTCGAAAGTCAGCGGGCCAAAGAAGATCTGTTGGTCAGCCGTGGCCAGGAATATCAGCGCGGCATCCAGCTTTTCTATCGTAAATACCGCAAGTATCCGGCAACGATGGAAGATCTCGAGAAGACCAGCGGAATCCGTTTTCTCCGTCGCCGCTATGTTGACCCCTTCTCGGGCAAAGATGATTGGCGCCTGGTGCATGTTGGCGCTAACGGCCAGTTCACCGATTCCAAAGTAATCAAGCCGCAGCAGCCAGCTCAAGGTACCGGCTTTGGTTCAGGCACGTCCGCTGGAACCGAAGAGAAAAAAGAAGATCCGAACGATCCGACCTTGAAAAAGCGCGCCAGCGACACAAGTGCATCCGAAATCGGAGGCAACGCAAGCGGAGCCCCGGCTGACCCAAACGCGCTGCCACAAGGAGCTCCACCGGCACCGACAAACGGAATGCCTTATCAGGGGCGCACCAGCAATGATTCTGTTTATCCACAGCAGCCCAACGGCGGCTTTGGCAACCCCGGCAATATTGGCGTTGGCAGCAGCGGTGGTGGCTTTGGCGGAGTCGGCAGTGTAGGAGCAGGCTTGCCCAACACAAGCTACCCCAGCTCTGGCATCAATTCACAAACCGGAGGGGCTTCTGGAATTCCAATCCAGCAAGGGAATGGCTTTCCTCAGAATCAGAATGGCCAGCGTCCCCTTACTGCTGACCAGCTCAATCCGGCCCTTGATGTAATCCAGCGGCTGCTCACCACACCGCGGCAGCCTCCACCAGGCGTAATCCCAGGCTCGGCTACCAATGGGCCGATTACTAATCCCGGCGGAACCTTTCTAGCAAGCGGCCCTGCGGCCAATGGCGGCAACGGCCAGTTTGGTGGTGGTGGCATCGCCGGCGTTGCAAGCAAACACGAAGGCCGAGGCATCAAGCTGATCAACGAACGCGAACGCATTGAGGAGTGGGAGTTTATCTACGATTTCGGCAAAGATCGCGGGGGCAGGCCGGGCACAAACTCGCAGAGCCAACAGGGAAACATGCCAAATGGCATCAACCCGCAGCAAGGCTTCGGCCAGCAGGGTGGGTTTGGGCAGCAGGGAGGCGGGTTTGGCCAACAAGGTGGTTTCGGCCAACAGGGTGGTGGCTTTGGTCAACAGGGACAGGGTGGCTTCGGCCAACAGCAGCCGCAACAACCCGGTGGGCGCGGGCGCACCAGAAACTAAAGTGCGACGTAGCCCCGGCGAATTCCCTGCGTTACGGCTTCGGTGCGCGATCCCGCATTGAGCTTCGTCATAAGCGAGCTCACATGAAATTTCACCGTATGTTCGGTGATGCTCAAACGCCAGGCGATTTCTTTATTCCCGACACCTTCGGCAAGCAATCGCAAAACCTCACGCTCCCGGTTTGTCAGAGCCGAGTCTGAGAATGCTGGCGCAGGGCTGGGCCAGGAGTCCATCTCCTGGGCAGGAAACACCATCAAGCCAGCAGCGGCAGCTTCAAGCGCTGCCCGTATCTCCATCGGGCTGGCATTGGGTGGCAGCGCTCCCCTGGCGCCCTGACGCACCATCGTTGAAGGCGAATGCTCCGTTAGCAATACAACGGGCAAGGGCGGCGGCTCGTTGTCAATCTCATCGAAGTGGCGATCTGACAACAATACGTCAGCAATCTCTCCCGACTTCGCCATCTGAAAACCGACCTGTTGCTCGAGCAACGTACGCAGCCCCGCTTCAACAACGGGACTTGAAGCATCGATTCGTACACGTGTCATGCTGCTGCCGATAGCCTCCCTTCGATTCCAGACCAGGTTGAAACCACAAGACCATCAGCGAACGAATCAGCCTTGCCGTATCTAACAAGTATCGCCTCACCCAGGACTTTCGATGCGATTTCAGGCAGGTTCGTGGGCATACATCTTTCGATGCTCAATTCGTCAACAAGTTTCCAAGAGACTGCAAGTGTTAGCGCGCTCAAGCAGCCCTCCGGCCGGTTGGCCGCCGTCCAACCTCAATTTGTAGTTCCATCTCGCGGCCAGCACGGGAGATCAGAATGGGAATTTGTTGTCCAATGTGGGGCGGCTCGAGGAATTCCTGAATACAGCCGAAGTCTGTGGCTCGCTGTCCCCCAATTGCAAGGATGACGTCCCCCACCATCAACTGAGCCAGAGCCGAAGGTGAATCGGGTTCCACATTCAAAACGATCATGCCAGCCGGCTGAGGCACCGGTTGGAGGCCAACCCCAAGGTACCCACGCCCCAGTTCTCCATGCGCAGCAATCGTCTCAACAAAAAGATGCAGATTGGAGGAAGGAATCACAACCGCCATCCCTCGCGCCAGCCCCGTGCTGATCATCCCGAGCAGAGACCCATCGGCGCGTAGAGCCAACCCACCGGAGATGCCTGAAAAGATCGCCAGGTCGAGCTTGATGAAATGATCGAGTTTGCCTCCCTTCCAGGTGCGCCATGTACCGGACAAGGAACTGAGCATACCGAGCGAGGCATTTGGCCCGGTCTCGGGTGAGCGGGAAATTCCGATGATCAACTCGCCAAGGGTGGCACTGCCGGCAAGGGGCAAGACCGGCGCGTCGAGAAAGGGTTTTTGTAGTTGAAGCAAAGCAAGGTCCCCACTGGGGTCGCGGCCGAGGAGGGAAGCGGCCGCAACCTCACCATTGGGAAGGAGAACCTGGAAGTCCTCATCTTGTTCGACGCCAGGATCCACGGTTAGGATGCGCGTGCTATCCACCAATATTCCACTCTGGTAACCATTCTTGCGGGCTGAGACGGCGACCACTGACTGGGCGGCTACGCCAACGGTCTCTGCAAGCGCCTGGCTGACTTCGATTAATGGATTCTGCATTTTACTGATGTCCTAGGATTCCAGAATGCCTCCTCCCGTGCAAAAAAACTACCCTCAAACGGCTAGTAAGCCCCCTGCCCGATTGGCTAGGGCCTTGCGCGGTCGTTTACACTGGAGGAGGAATGACGACTGAAGTGAAGAAAGACATTGCCGCGGTTGAGCCAGCCCAAAGCTGGTTTCTTCCCGTGCTGCTCACCTGGGTAGCTCCCGGGGCGGGATATTTTCTATTGAAGAGCCCCGAGCGCGGTGCGGCCATGGCAACCATGTCGATTGTGATGTTCATTGTAGGCTTGCTGATGCGGGGCGCTTTTTTCGAAGCCCAGACAGGAGACCTTCTTACCACCGTGATTTATTGCGGCGGTTGGATCGCAAACCTTGCCAACGGCAGTCTCTACTTTTTGGCTAAAGCCTTCGGCTACAACTCGCCCGACGTAGCGGGCCATGTAGTGGATTATGGTACGAAGTTTTTGGTCGGCTCCGGCCTGATCAATATTCTGGCTATGGTAGACGTTTTCGAAATCGCAACCCGAAAGAAGAGCTAGGAGAAATCGACAATGCCCAAGATGGCTTTATCTCACTTTGAAATGGCGATTCTTTTTTCGCTCCTCACCAGCGTTGCCCTTGGCATCACCGGCAAAACCGGACGCCAGGAACAAATTCGCTACGCTGCCTATTGCTTCGGTTCTTTTGTCCTTGCCCTTTTTGGCTTGGGCTGGTTAATGTACTTCGGTCACCGATAGGGAGACAAACGTTATGAGGTTTTTCCTCGCATTTGTATTTTGCGCATCATCCTGGGCGCAAGACGCTCCGTCAGAGTTGAAGCTTCCGGAGAACTTCCTTCGCTTCGATATCAGCAAGCTGCGGTCTGCCGTTTCCACGATGCCAAAGCCCCAGACTACTTCAGTGATCCCGGTCCCAAAGCAGGAAACCTGTGGCCATATCCGTGTCCTGCCTGCAAACCCGGACATCGACCCCGGCATCACACTACCCTCAGGAACTTACGTCCACAGCCGCATGCCCATACTCAAGGGCATGCCCGCGTGTGAGACACCTCAGCGCTAGCTAAGGCTTCCCTGCCCCGCCTTTGGGCTTCTGAGTCACTTTCTCGCCTACCTTTTGGTAAGCCCCCAACTTGGAGTCTGCAAGGTCCGGTCGTCGCACGCTGATCGACTCAATCACCGTATCCCCAGGCCCCGGCCTGGTAGTCACCATCTGCTGCTCCCGAAGCTTCAACGGTCCATCAGCAGAACGCCCAGGAGCAGCAACTCCATAAATCGTGATTTCGCTGGTGGAGCTTCCATCAGGATTGAGGGAATCCACCTTGATCTTTTGCCCGGTAAGTTCCATCTTCCCCGTAGGCGCGTTCCGAAACTCCTGCGTCACTTCTTTGACGCCTTTGCCCTCAGGAACTTTTTCGATCAATTCACGCACAGCCTCTACGAATTTCCCGCTCTGATCGAGTACATATGTAG